>CAYSDC010000145.1:2008-2532 GCA_964429765.1 uncultured Pseudomonadota bacterium | reverse complement strand
AGCTTTTTGAACTTCACTTACAAGTCTTGCCCCAGGGTCAGAAACTCCCGGCGTACCTGCGTCTGAGATATAGGCCCAACGCTCGCCATTGGTGAGATGCTGAATAACTGTTTGAGCTCCACTGATTTCATTGTGCTCGTGAAGCGCTAAACATTTCTTATGTATGCCAAACTGCTGGAGTAACGCTGCGCTATGCCTAGTGTCTTCACAGGCAATTCCATCCACTGCATTTAATACATGTAGGGCGCGTAAGGTAATGTCACCCAAATTTCCGATAGGTGTGGCCACCATGTAAAGAGCCCCAGCAGGCAAATCCTGCTGCTTTAAAAAATCATATGAGCTAAGTTCCATGGGGTTTACCTGAAAAAGTTAATTAATTAGTAAGAGAATACGTTGCTTTTGAGATGACCCGATTGCCGCTGAAATTGGGCTATCTTTGGCGCATAATATTGATATGGATAAAGATATTAATGAACGTTTGCGTAAGCGCGCCTCCCAACATTTTCTAGATAGCATTGCGGTAA
>CAYSDC010000145.1:321-1998 GCA_964429765.1 uncultured Pseudomonadota bacterium | reverse complement strand
GGGTGTATTGGCAATGGTGGAAGGTTTGCGTGCTGGCGGTACGGTCCTGGCTGGCGGCAATGGCGGCTCGGCTGCCGATGCTCAACACTTTGCCGCTGAGTTGATCGGTCGGTTTGAAAGAGAGCGCCAAGAGTTGGCGGCGATTGCTCTGACAACCGACACTTCTATTCTGACTGCAGTTGGAAATGACTACAGCTATGACGAAGTTTTCAGTAAGCAAGTTCGCGGGCTTGGAAAAAAGGGCGACATTCTTTTGGGAATTTCAACTTCGGGAAACTCAAAGAACGTTGTTAAGGCAATTGAAGCTGCAAAAAAGATGGGCATTAAAATTATTGCGTTGACCGGAAATGGCGGCGGAAAAATTGCGCAGTTGTTAGATAAAGATGACATTCATTTATGCGCGCCATCAACAAGGACTGCACGCATTCAGGAAACACATTTGGTTTTACTGCACGCCTTGTGTGATGGCGTAGACCATGTCCTGCTCGACTAAAAGTTATTGCCACTTAAACACAGAAAATATCCACATGAAAATTTCCTCTATCGCCAAGTAATTCGTTGTGCTGTTAATTGCATCTCAGGTGACAGCATGTGGAGTGCTCGCAGTAGGTGGTGTTGCAGCTGGCGCATCGATAGCAGCAGATCGACGCACGCCAGGCGTACAGGCTATCGATAAAGGTATTGAGCTAGAGGCAGAAAACGCGCTGGCAAAGAAATTCGGAGATAACGCACACATTAACGTCACTTCGTTTAATCAAAAGGTTTTGCTGACTGGAGAAGTTAAGGACGCCGACATTAAGGGTCAGGCAGATGCTTATGTAAAAAGCATGAAGAATGCACGCTCGGTGTTTAATGAATTAATTATTGGACCGAACAGCAGTTACACGGCTCGTGCAAATGATTCTTATCTCGAATCAAAAATCAAAACTCAAATGATCTTCACTGATCAGTTGCCATCGAATTCTATGGCGATAGTTGCTGAAGGTAGCAGTGTTTATCTTATGGGCATCTTGACACAAAACGAAGCGGATATTGCCAAGAAAGTGGCTAGCAATACAAACGGCGTTAAAGATGTTTATGTTTACTTCGACATTATTTCTCAAGAAGAAAAAGTGCGCCTAGAAAAACAAGGCAAGGCCGATCAAACACAGCCTAGCAGTCCACCAAAATTTCAGTAATTTATTGAAAGTTGTTGATGTTTAAAAGGCGAGTGACTGTAAAAATATTTTGTTTGTTTGCAGCACTCGCTTGCTTTATGTCTGTCGCACAAGCTAGTGTTGAAGATGAAAAAGCATTTGCAATTGCAAAACAAAATGCATGCTTAGGTTGTCATGCAATCAACAAAAAAATTGTTGGCCCAAGCTTTCAAGCGATTGCAGAAAAATATAAGGGCGATGCAAATGCTCAAGCGTTTTTAAAAAATAAAATCGCTAAAGGTGGATCTGGGTCTTGGGGTGTGGTGCCTATGCCGGCGAACACAAAACTGAATGATGCGGATCTGTCTACATTAACTAGTTGGATATTGCGTGGCGCACCCAACAAAAATTAATGCAGAATTAATTAACGCGCGAGACCAGGCCTACCTAAGAACCACCACCATGCTTGATTGGATTGCTTGAGGTTTTTCTTCAGTGCGTAATCCATATCAGCCCACTGTTCGTTTGCAGCTTCTTCCAC
>CAYSDC010000145.1:0-311 GCA_964429765.1 uncultured Pseudomonadota bacterium | reverse complement strand
CGGTTGTTGGCCAGGCAGTGCACATAGAGCGTCTCGATACCAGTATTACGGGAGTGAACTGCAGCGCGAGCTAATAAGGCTGTGCCGAGGCCCTGAGAGCGCCCTTCTGGCAGTACTGATACGCCAAATTCAGCAGCTCGTGGTTGGCCCTTATGCTCTGGTAAATAGGCTAAATGGGCCATGCCAATGAGCTTCAGATCCAAATCAAATACGCCGAAAATGGCATCTTTGTTGAAATCTAAGTGCTCTACATAGTGACGAATGACCTCATCAGGGGTTTGAGTACCAAAGCGTAAGCGTCTATCTTCATC
>CAYSDC010000144.1:0-2545 GCA_964429765.1 uncultured Pseudomonadota bacterium | reverse complement strand
CAAAAGCATGCACACTGTAGTGCCAACGCCCATACCCATCCAAATAAATAAACTAGCAGGCCATGATTTTAAGCGAGAAACAAGCTTGTTATATCCACCCAGCGTGTTATCCCGAACAGCCTCTGTGCTTGTTCCATCATCAAGATTTTTTATCAAATAAATAAGGGCCGAAGGGATCACAATACTTCCAATCAGAGAGAGTAAAATTTGCTGCGGGACGTGTGATTTTTTAACGTGAGCCAATTCATGAGCAAGCACCATTTTAAGTTCATTGTACGATAGTTTTTTCAGGAGCCCCTGCCCAAGCACCACCATCGATAGTCCCGGAGAAAAAGATGTCGCATAGGCATTAAAGAGTTTTTTATCGCCTGATACTAACATCACCGGCGTAGGCACATTAAGTTTTTTGCATACATCATTAACCAGTTCATGAAGCTGAGGAGTCTTTTCTTGAGTAAGCAATATAAGACCATGCTCTGACCCAAAGCGAAGGACAGCTCCTGGAAAGATATTTAGGAAGAAATTGCTCAGAGAGCGGTCAACAAACCCATCTTTGCTATTAGCCACTTTAACCGTATCAATCAAACCGGCCATATTTTTAAGAAAAGAGTCTTTAATTTTTAGCTGCTGCTGAACTTCAGGATCCTTTATAAAAAGCTTGATCTCATCCCAAACTGGGTTTTGGATTGCTGGTTTTTCCTGATCAGCATGAGTCTTATCAATTTCGGCGTAAACTATCTGATTGCTGCTAGAAGTAATAATACTAAATACAATGAGTAAGATTTGGTGTCTAAAGTTCATACATAATCTTTCTAATAAAAGTGAATTCGATAATTCAAATTTATCGTATTGATCGACTAATTCATTTGATTATCGATTTTACAGGATGTCATTCCAAACTTGATTTTGAATCCGCCGTAATGATTTACATCAACTCGAGACTTTCATTGGATGTATTCATTGCATTTTCCGTAATACTTTTTATTTCCACCGAAAATTCATTGCCGAGCAAAATTTTATTGGTGGATCCCAAATCAAGTGTGGGATGACATCTTATTCGATGATTCTTACCTTAGATAAGGTCAAATTGATGTTGTCTACATTATCGAGTTAGCGTTAATAAATTATCACTGCGCACAGAGCATAAATAAATTTGATAATTTAACAAACCAATTTTACTCAGCAAGTCCCTCTTTAAATTTGCCGATCAAAAAGAAAAAGCAAAATACCATCTTTTTAAAAAACTTTAAAATCTCTGCTCGAAACAAAAAAGACTTTGTAAAATTCGATCTGTAATTTGGGAACAAAATTGCTAATACCCAAGAAATGCGATGCTTTTACATAAAAAAGTTTTATTTTTTGGCATTCTCTCGTTTGCCCAGTATGCTAGTCGTTGCATTGTAAATGCTCAACAACCAAGAGAGGAGTTAAGAATGTACCCGCGCTTAATGCATTTGTATGGACCTATTTGGATTTACAGCTATGGGACAATGATTGCCCTAGGTTTTTTACTTTTTCTGCTTTTTGCCTATCAGCACCCTACTCGAAAACGGCTGATGTCGACAGAACAATTTTTTAACACCCTATTTGTCGGCTTTTTATCCGGCATCATTGGTGGAAGACTTCTTTTTGTAATCACTCACCTTGATACCTTCGTAGGCAACTGGATCGAAATATTCTTTCCCTGGGAAGGTGGATTTACACTGCTGGGTGGCATGGTTGGCGTTGTTATCGCCGTTCCACTGTACGTCCACAAAATAGGAATTCCTATTCTTCAAGTGCTTGATATCGCAGCGCTTTATGCGCCACTGATGCAGGCTATTGCACGTTTTGGATGCCTATTTGCTGGCTGTTGCTATGGATCTCTGGTTCTGCAACCCACAACGTGGAATTCAATTACATTCTCAGATCCTGCCGGTTTTGCTCCATGTGGAGTTCCTTTATATCCAACGCAAATTTATATGAGCCTCGCTTCCCTCTTTATCTTCTTTTTGATGATAGGGCTTTCAAAAATTAAATATTTAAAGCCTGGGCAGCTTATATTCAGCTATCTCCTTGTTGAAAATTTTGCACGATTTGCAGTCGATTTTTGGCGTGGAGATCGAGAATTTATGTACTATCTATTGGTGTATACCAAAAATGAAGTTTCACTATCACAACCACAAGTCCTCTCGTTAGTTTTTTGCTGCATAGCCTTTATTGGACTGCTGTGGACAACTGCACGTCATCATCATATTGATGCTTAAGTACCGATGTAATTATGTCACTTTTTAATTTTATCAAAAACGAACTTCCTATTCTTGATGTCATTACTGAATATGTCCCAATCAAACCTGCTGGACACTATTGGAAGGCATCATGCCCTTTCCACAGTGAAACAGATGCATCATTTACGGTAAGCCCCGATAAACAGATTTTCTACTGCTTTGGATGTCATGCACATGGCGATTCAATAGCCTTTATCGCTAAAAAAGAAAATTTAACCCAACTGGAAGCTGCAAAACTTTTAGTCGATCGCTACCATTTAAACGTTCCTGAGCAGCTT
>CAYSDC010000143.1:2283-2574 GCA_964429765.1 uncultured Pseudomonadota bacterium | reverse complement strand
AATAACATTTTGGTGGTAGCAGCTTTATTAACGGCATTTTATGTCCAACACCTCTACAACCATTTCATTGCGGATGTAAAAGCCGAAGGATTAGAATTCGCTCTTGGTAAGCTTGGTATTAAGTTAGTTCAAGATGCAACGATTGCCTTGACAATCGAAACGGGAATAGGTGTTGCACCGGCATTATTTGAAGTAGGCGGAGTAATGTGCAGAAGCTTAGGCGAGGCACTTAGATTAGCAAAGGCAAGTCCTACAGCAACTGCAGAAGTACGCAAAGCTTGCCAAAGTCTC
>CAYSDC010000143.1:1511-2273 GCA_964429765.1 uncultured Pseudomonadota bacterium | reverse complement strand
GGTTGATACAGTTACTTCATCAACTTTGCCTGGTATGATGGAAAAAAATGTTAGGTTAGTGGATACTAAGCATCCAATAACAAACATATCGTACGATAAAAGGGGATTGCCTATTTTTGATTCTGTGACTGTATTTGAAGCCAGAATTTCCCAGGATTTAGCTTTTAAAGGAACAGATGCAGCACATAAAGCAGCTGCAACAAGAGAATTACGTGCAATTCTAGAAAAAAGTAGAGACAGTTTAAGCGTGCATTTTACAGAAAAACAATTAGCCGAAATTGCCGCAGGTAAACCTTGTATTACTGGTTATACTTGGCATCATCACCAAGATATTGGCAGGATGCAATTAATACCACGAGATATCCACAGGAAAACAGGACATGTAGGAGGATCAGAGCTTTGGACAAGAGGTATACAACAATGAATTTTAAAATATCTTCTAATACAGAAATTACAGATAATAGGAAAGTAATAAAAGAATTTGAAAATCGTTATAGTTTAACATTGCCTCAATTATATCGAGACTTAGTTAGTGATCAAGATGGCATAACTATAGAACCTTATTTATTTGAATATTTTAATCCTTATAAAAATAGAAAAAATACAGACTGTATAGGTGATTTTCTCTGTTGGCAATCCTCAAAAGGAGAACTTTTAGAAGAGGCTCTAGGTGAAACTGAATTTTTTCCAAGCGGGTTAGTTCCTTTTGCTTCTAATGGCGGTGGTGATTACGTATGTTTTGATTACAGGAATAGCAATAAA
>CAYSDC010000143.1:0-1435 GCA_964429765.1 uncultured Pseudomonadota bacterium | reverse complement strand
GGTGCAGCAATGATTGTGAAGTTAGCGATGGCAGTTGCAGTCATGTATGCACCACCACTATCAGGAGCATTTGGTGGTGGTATACCAGGAGTAATGGCGAGTGCAGGGTTTGGTACTTTATGTGGTGACACTGCCGTTTGCCTGATAGAAAACGATGGTGACATCGGCCAAACTATGAGAGAGCTTGGCAGACGTGATGTTGTTAAAAATGTTGCCAGATCGATGCTTGCTGTAGGATTGGTGCATGGGATTAGTGAGTTAGCAAGCACTTCGGCTACAAGCACAGCCGATGCAGCGGCAAGGTCTGGTACCGAAATGGCCTCAGGTGCAAGTGGCGCTGGTAGTAGTAGTGCCGCAAGTAGTGTGAGCTCCGTTGCGGCAAGGACGGCCACGACATCTACTGCAAGCATAACCTCACAAATTACAAGCAAAAGCTTTGAAGAATATGCCAAACAGGCGGTGATTCAAAGTGCCGTCAATACAGCACTTTCAGTAGCTATGGATGGGCAAGATTTTGTTGAAGCCTTAAAGCAAGGTGTTGTTTTGGCAGGAATCAATACTGTGGCCTTTTGGGCTGCGGGGAAGATTGGTGATTTGTATAAAATTGACGCTACTTACCGAATTGATGCTGCAACTCACAAAGCGCTGCACCTTGGTTTAGGAACTGCATTAGGTGCAACTACCGCTGCAGTAACTGGACAAGATATTGGCGGAGCTGCCATTGCTGGTGGCGTTGGCGGCATGTTGGGAGAGACCTTTGCTGAAGTTTTTGATTCGAAAGCTTTAGGTGATTTGTTGGCAACTACTGCAGCTTTTGCGGTTGGACTTGATGCTGCTACTGCCTACAGTGTATCCGCTAATGCTACAGAACATAATTACCAGGCGCACCACTTATTATATTTGCAACAGCTTGGCTTAGATGCTGAAGAAGTTGATGTAGAAGATGATGCTGAAGGGACAACAACCGATACTTATGACATAGACAAAATGGTGCCTCCACCAAGTCCAAGAACCAGGGATGGCTTAATTGCGGTTAGAGGTTTTGATCAGGTAGAGAGGGAATATCCTCAATTGGCAGAAACCTGGAAACGAGAAGGCGTTACTCGTGAAATAGTCTTTCAAGCTGCTTATGAGAATACAGAACTGCAGATAGTTATCGCTGTGGCATGGAAAGGTTTAACTGGAGGAGAAATTTCTGCTTATGAACATCAGGTTTCTGCTGAAAGAGGCATAGTGTGGGCAGTTGGTAAAACGATTGATCAGACAGTTTTCAGGGGTGCTCCAGTAGTTACCAAACTGTGCGCTAAAACTTTTAGCAAAACTTTAAAGCAAGCGCTTGCACCTGCGGTGAAAAAGGTAGGATTTGAATTTAGATCTATATCCGGCAAGATTCACGATACACCAATTCACTGGACAGCACCTACAGGAACAAAGC
>CAYSDC010000142.1:777-2585 GCA_964429765.1 uncultured Pseudomonadota bacterium | reverse complement strand
AGTCTTGAATTGTTAATTCATACAATTGTGCGTGAAGATGCACTTGAGCTATTTGGATTTGAAACAGACAGCGAGTTAAAGCTCTTTGAGAAGCTTATCTCAATTTCTGGCATTGGACCTCGTGGTGCCCTCCAGATCCTCACCTCGGCTAGTAGCGAAAAGTTGTTTGAAGCAATCCAGCAAGGTGATCTCGCCCTCTTAACATCCGTTCCAGGAATTGGCAAAAAAACAGCTGAAAAAATTATACTAGAGCTGCGCGGTGCAATCTCGGACCTAACCTTCTCCAACAAGGACGAAGAAGTATTGCTAGCCCTCAAAGCTCTCGGCTATACTGAACGCGATGCGACACAGGTTATCAAATCTCTCGACATGAAAGACGCCTCTACCGAGGAAAAAATCAAAAAAGCACTTAAATACCTAGGCAAATAAATAAACCACTTCTTGTACGCAGGAGTGGTTTATTTGTATATACGTTATCTTGTTTTATTAAAGGGCTGTTGCTGGAATAGCTACAGCATTTGGGCGCTCATCATGATTAACACCACAAGCTTTCATTTCTGTGTTGAACGTCCCCCAAGCCGCATTGCGAGCATTGCGAAGTGCATTGTGAGCTGCTTGAACAGAAGCACGGAACTGCTTTGTCATAGCCTCACGCTTTACTTTGCGATCTTGCTTTGTAGGTGCAACGTATGAATCTTTGAGTCCAGTAAGTCTTGCAGACAATGCATTCTTAATTGAAGTATTAAAGATATCGTGCGCAGCTATAAGTGCATTTTCACGCTTATCTAGTGCGCTGTTAACACAAGCTACATTGATAGGGTTCTGTTGTTCCCATGGGCGAACACATTTTTGAGATGCTGAACTCCATACATATCCCGCTGAAGGAATACAACCATGAGCGTCACGATCCCCTCCAACAATTGTGGTAGTCGCCGTTTGCGCAAACAGTGCAGCAGGTGCTGCTGACAAGAGAGCTAGAGCTATTAGTATTTTTTTCATAATATTGCGTATCTTACGCACTTATACTGACGTAGATACAGCCAACTTGTGACAGGTGCTATACTCTTATTATTAATTTATGCCTGAGTTGCCAGAAGTTGAAGCTTTGCGGTTGTCACTGGAAAAATACGTTGTGGGAAGCATTGTCAAGAATGTGCAAATCTTGAATGCCAAACTAGTGAGTGGCAAAGGTGCTGTACGTAAAAGCGATGATAGCAAAACAGAGGAGTTCATAAAAAATATAAGAGGTAAAAAAATTAAAGGTCTAAGTCGAAGAGCAAAAAATATCATTATCAAATTCACAACTGACGAGATCCTGCTAGTACACCTCAAAATGACTGGGCAACTAGTTTTTGTAGATAATAAAAAGCAAAATATTTCTTTTGGTGGACATCCAATTGAGGACACGGTGAAGCAATTACCTCACCGTCACACCTATATTATCTTCGAACTAAGCAACGGTACACTCTATTACAATGACGTACGACAATTTGGGTATTGTCAGTATTATAAAAACTTGAAGACTTAGCAAGATGAAAAACATTTTGAAGGTCTGGGACTAGAGCCATTTGACGAAACGTTTACTGTAAAATATTTAGAAGATAAGCTATCCAGGATCAAATCTCCGCTCAAAAAAGTTTTGTTAGACCAAAGGGTTGTTGTTGGCTGTGGCAACATCTACTGTGACGAGATAGCCTTTGCTAGCCACGTCCTCCCAAACAGATCATGTAACAGCCTAAGCAAAAGCGAAGTGAAGTTGATTCATAAAAATATGCTGAGGATATTGGATAAAGCGATACATTCCGGCG
>CAYSDC010000142.1:0-698 GCA_964429765.1 uncultured Pseudomonadota bacterium | reverse complement strand
TGTAATAAGCAAAAAGCTCCTCTTTTTTCCCTGACTGACCAAATTCATCTTGCACACCAATTTGCACAAATCTGAAATCAAAATCTGGACCGGCTTCATTTGCTAAGACTTCTGCCACAGCTGATCCAAGCCCACCATAGATTTGATGCTCCTCTGCCACCAAGATATTGCCATAATATTTTACAAAACTCATTATTGCTTTTTTATCAAGTGGTTTGATGGTGTGCATATTCATAACTCCTACTTCAAAACCTTCCACTTCCAACTCTTTGACACACAAAAGGGAGCGCGACACCATCTCACCACAGGCAATAATTCCCACTCTTTTTTCCCCCTCTTTTTTAAAGGAGGGGTTAGGGGTGTTTCTCGTCTCATAAACCACATTTGCTTTTCCAATTTCAAATTCATCCTGCTCATCAGTTATAATTGATGACTTTTCACGCGCTAGACGAATATATGCAGGCTTGCCCAACTTCGCTAGTGCCAATGTCGCCTTTTTCGCCTCAACAGCATCACAAGGCACAACCACTGTCATGTTCGGCATACTGCGCATAAGAGCGATGTCCTCGAGTGCCTGATGTGTTCCTCCGTCAGGACCCACAGAAAGTCCCGCATGATGTCCTGCCACCACCACTGGCACGTTGTTGTAGGCAATGGTAGTGCGAATCTGTTCCCAGTTAAGACCTGGCGAAAACATG
>CAYSDC010000141.1:2378-2611 GCA_964429765.1 uncultured Pseudomonadota bacterium | reverse complement strand
TTGAGCAATTTAAAGTCAATACTGCAGTTGCTGCTATCATGGAATATTTGAATGACGCGCAAGCGCATAAGCTTGTACTTGATCAAAGCATGCTCGAACAGCTCTTAGTTGCACTTTCAGTGATGGTTCCACATTTTTCAAGCGAACTTCTTGAACAGTTGCTGGACAAACAACTGAGTGCATGCAGTTGGCCAGTATTTAATGAAGCACTTGCATACATCAACTCCGTTGAA
>CAYSDC010000141.1:0-2171 GCA_964429765.1 uncultured Pseudomonadota bacterium | reverse complement strand
CAACTTTGATTATCAGCACCACCGTAAATAAGGAATCGAGGGCTTGTCGCTGACAAAGAACTCGTTTTACTCCAAAAATTTATTTCTTTAAAGAATTCTGACATTACTGTTTTACCTGATTTAATCTCCACCGGAACTGAATATGTCGACTCATCAATAATGCAATCTATTTCATGTCCTGTGTGATCTCGCCAAAAATAAAGGCTCGGTTGACGATCAAGATTAAACTGTTGCTTAAGAAGATCTGAAATAATAAGCCCTTCAACCAATCCTCCTCGTAAATAGTGACTTTCCAATTCTTCAACTGAACGTATATTCAACAATGAACATGCGACACCCGAATCAACAAAGTAAATTTTTGGCGATTTTATAAGCCGTTTTCCAAAATTTTGATAATACGGTTGAAGTTGAAAAATAACATAGCTCGCTTCCAGCAATGAAAGCCACTCCTTAGCTGTGTTATGACTAATGCCACAATCATTCCCCAGTGAGGTGAGATTAACTACTTGCCCAATTCGACCAGCACATAATTTCATAAATTTTTGAAATGTTGCTAAATCTGCAACATTTTTAATTTGACGAACATCTCGCTCAACATAAAGACGTAAATAGTTTTTGTAGAGACGCTCAACTGAAACATTCTGTGCATGCGCTTTGGGATATGAACCTTTAAATACAAGACTCTCTATCGTTGTAGGTAGTAGAGAATTTTGCTCAAGCTCCTGAATTGAAAGTGGGAGTAGTGTAAGAACAGCCATTCTGCCTCCTATAGTTTGTGTTATTGCTTGATCAACTAAAAAATTCTGTGATCCTGTTACAATAAAAAAGCCATTCTTTTTTTCTCGATCAACAATTGTCTGCATGTACGAAAGCAATTCTGGTGCATTTTGAATTTCATCCAAAATAATTCCCGATTCAGAAGGCAATTCAGTAAGAAATTTCCGAGGATCACTCAATGCTGAATCTTTGACATCAAAGTCTTCAAGAGAAACATATCTATGAAGGGGAAATGCCATTTGAGCAAGTGTTGTTTTTCCCGATTGACGAGGACCAACAATCGCAATTACCGGGTATTCAGAGGATGCCTCAGCTACTTGATCTGTTAATGAGCGGCGTATGAACATTGCTATCCAATCGTGTAAAATTGTAAATCCAATCTTCAATCTGTCTAGAATTTATCACAAAAAAGCCTTTTAAATCAACATTTCTTAAAAATTAACTAAAAATTGCCTGAACAGTAGATTCTTTTCGAAGATCGTAATACAATGAACCTTAAAAAAAGGCTTATCGCTATGATTCGTGATAATTATGCACATTACATCTTGGACCTTTTATTACCACTGGGTAACATAAAAGCCCGAAAAATGTTTGGCGGTTTCGGCATTTATCAAAATGGCATTTTCTTTGCTTTAATTGCTAATAACATTGTGTACTTCAAAGTTGATGATGCCAATCAATCAGACTATGAATCATTTGGCTCCAAGCCATTTTCCTACACCAATAAAAATGACAAACTTGTCAGTATGAGTTACTGGGAAGTTCCTATTGATATTCTTGAAAATCAAGACAGGCTTGAAGAATGGGTTAATAATGCCGTTCAAGCTTCCAAACGCGCCAAGAAATAATTTCTACTTTCATTCAATAATGAATAACAAAATTAAAAAACTTGAAGATCTCTTGTTTTTGTGCTGATCTTGGAATCGATTCAGCAACTCACACACATTAAAAACGATCTGTGATAGTGTTATAGGCTGAATAGGAACAAAAATAGAGCAAGCTACGCTTGAAAAAATGATACAACTATTTAAGGAACAATTATGAAACTTTTTATTGATACTGCTGATCGCAATGAAATTAGCCGATGGGCAAAAACAGGAATTCTTGATGGCGTCACAACTAACCCATCGCACCTGAGCAAACAAGGCGGCAACATGCGTGCTGTCCTCAAGGATATTTGCCAAATGCTCCCCGATGGAGATATTAGCATTGAAGTCGTTGAAAAAGAGCCACAGGCCGTCTATGAGCAAGCACTTGAAATTGCAGAGTTTGCAGAAAATGCTGTTGTTAAAATTCCATTTGCAGAAGAGTATCTGCCAATCATTAACCGCCTAACAACCGAAGGTGTTGCTCTCAATATTACTCTAGTCTTTACCCCTCTCCAAGGGCTTATG
>CAYSDC010000140.1:0-2626 GCA_964429765.1 uncultured Pseudomonadota bacterium | reverse complement strand
GCCTTACACGAGAAAAACAAAGCTCTGTTTGAGAATGTTTTTGAACCAAGTACCGGCAAGAAGTTATGGCTCGATATCTTAAATGAGATAAAAGGAAAACTCCCTATACAACGATGGTTTATTTTAAAAATGAGAGAATTAGTTGATGGTAATTTTAGCGAATCACAATGGAATGAAAATATCCAGGCTGTCCAACCTCCAGCTGCAGTTTATGATTGGTAATTTGAAAAACGATGACTCACTTTAACCAGAAATTCAGCCAATACGTAGCTCAAGCCAAAGAAATGCTTGAGCTACGCTTCAATCAGCAACCGCTTGCGTCCAAAAAACCGCTTATTATAGTTGGGTTATCCGGCGGGCCCGATTCTGTTTTCCTGCTCTACCTGCTCACCCAACTTGCACAACAATATTCTATCAACCTTGCAGCAGCACACCTTGACCATGGCTGGAGAGAAAATTCAGCACATGACGTGCAGTGGTGCAAGCAGCTGTGTGAAAAACTGGCTATACCTTTTTATCATGAACATGCAAAGAATCTTACCTTGGCGATCAAACCTAACGGCTCTCAAGAAGCACTTGGACGCCAACTTCGAAGAACATTTTTTGATCAATTATCTAAAAAACTTGGTGCTGACCTAGTCGCCCTTGGTCACCATGCGGACGATCAACAGGAGACCTTTTTTTTACGCTTACTTCGAGGTACAAGCTTAAATGGATTACGCTGCATGGATACATTTTCTGGAATCTATTTTCGTCCACTTTTGAATATTCCCAAGAGCTTTATAACAGGCTATTTAGATGCTCACGCTCTTGAATACTTAACCGACCCAACAAATGAATCTTCGACATATCTGAGGAATCGAATTCGTCATCAGGTACTGCCGACACTCCAAGCATGCGATCAACGATTTAATGCAAAATTAGAATCAACTATTCATCATCTGCGTGCCGAAGATGACTTCTTGCAAGAGCTCTCACAACAATCATTTGATAAAATCTTTAGCACACAGATCAAGTCGAACCTCCTTCGAGGCAAACTACAGGACTTTCAGGCTCTTCACCCTGTTCTGCAAAAAAGGGTTTTAATCTCCTGGCTGATACAATCAAAAGCCCACTTCACACCACAGCATGGCTTTTTGCTTGAGTTGCTCAAATTTTTAAACAGCCCACATGGCGGCACCCATCAAATACATGAAACGTGGCTCATCAAAAAGCAAGCCAAATTCTTCTGGATTATCAAAAATTAAATTCCTTAGACAGGGTATAATTACCAATAATTGGACAAATAAGCTCAATTGATTCAAAAACCGTGCAAGTTTGGTGTAAAATAATAAAAACCGTAGCATTGTACAAGTTTTCGGAGAATGAGAAACCCATGAAACAATTTTCGAGCGACCATCCATCGAACGAAGAATCCCTCTCAGCTGGAGAAAAAAGAGAAAGCATAGGATACAAAGCACTTGTTGATCGATACAACTTGCAAGTTATTCCTCATTTTCGCTGGTCATTTCTTATCTGTAAAGGATCTCGCCGAGTGCTTTTGGACCGATCACCGCATGTATATCTCTATGACCAGGGTTATGCTCTGGATAACCCAGAAAGTCCCCTTGAGCAACTTGCTTTCGCTTTAAAGCATGAGGGCTTAAACCTGGAAATCATTAAAGCTTTTTTTGAAAAAATATCTGTAAGCCAAGTGACTCTATACGTCCAGGAACACTACACTGGAAAGTATGAGCGTATGATCTGGTACTTATATGAATCAATAACTCAGCAAATACTTGCTATTCCAGATTTAGAAAAAGGCTCATACATCGATTTATTAGATGATGAAATTTACTATACCGGCAAGGCAGCTCCTCAAACAAGACACCGAATCAACGATAATCTTTTAGGAAATTTCAGCTTCTGCCCATTTGTTCGCAAAACAGATCTCTTAAAAACTATTGAGGCAAAAAAACTTGATCTTATTGTGCGTCAGATGCTCCAAGAATATGACCAAACAATTATTGAGCGCGCAAGTAATTTTTTATACGCTCAAGAAACAATGTCTTCGTATCAAATTGAACATGAACGCCCAAATAAACAACGGCTAGCTCGATTTATTGAATTAATTAAAAAAACTGAAAACATCACTACGCTCACAAAAGAAACAGTTGTTGAGCTTCAAAGTAACATCGTTGAAGATCGGTTCGCAAACAGTGACTATCGAACAACACAAAATTATGTCGGCCAAAGTCAAGACTGGTACCGTCAAATCATTCACTTCATCTCTCCAAAACCGAACGATGTACCAGATCTCATGGATGGGCTCTTTAAAGCTCTGAATAGAATGCTTTTAAATAAAGAAAATCCCTTTGTAACAGCAGCGACAATCGCTTTTGGATTTGTATTTATTCATCCCTTTGATGATGGCAATGGGCGATTACACCGATTTCTTATTCACTATATTTTGCACCGAACCAGTTTTACACCACCAAAAATTGCCTTTCCGATTTCGGCAACTATTCTTTTAAATATGAACCTGTATACAAACGCACTTGAGCTCTTTTCAAAGCAACTCATGCCACTCATTACAGACTATGAACTCAATGAGCAAGGCGAGATGTCGGTTCTTGGAAAAACTGAT
>CAYSDC010000139.1:1776-2705 GCA_964429765.1 uncultured Pseudomonadota bacterium | reverse complement strand
CATGACATATTCAGAGTTTACTCGTAGATTAATAGCAGAAGCGTGGGATAAAGCTGCAGGTGATTCAAGTCGCGTACGAGAAAATATGACAGAGTTTATAAAAATAATTTCTGAAAAATCTGATCTATATACTGAGATGGTAAATTTCATGATTAGAAGTTCAAAAGAGCTTGAACTGGATTGTTATCAGTGCGGAAGCATTCTTTGGGAAAATGCTTAAGATCTCATTTCGTTCAGAATCAAAAAAATATTTTCCTGTAATTAATAAAGCCCGTGTTAATGCGGGCTTTATTAATTTGAACTAAAAGTGTTCTAAGACACTAGCTCGCAGGGACTGCTTGAAGAGGTTGTATTCCTGCTGAAGTATCTGAGTCACTTGAATCTTGTGGTGCAGCTTGAGTAGCGCTCTTGGATGATTTTTTCTGAGCAGCTCTTTTACGTGTTGCTGGGCGCCATGCTTTTCGTTGCATGCGTCGCGCTGGTAATCGACCCTTAAATGCTTTTTGCTGTGTTTGCTTTTGAGTTGCTGCAGTTTGTTGAACAATTCCTGGTTGTTTTTGTCCTGCAGTGGCTTTTGTTGAAGTTGAAGAAGTTTTTTGTACCGGGGCTTTTTGTCCAGGTGGTTGCTTTGGTGCTGAAGTTTGCACTCCTGCATAATCTTGTGCTTGCCGAGCTGAGACCGATTGTGGAGACCATGCACCATATTGTTGGGCAGCTCTTCTGTCTTGCTGTTCTTGATAATATTGTTGTATCGATTGTTGAGGGACGGGGCCTGTAGCTCCAGTTGTTCCGGCTGCAGCTCGTGCTGCCACAGACTGTTGGTGTGCTTGTTGCATGCGTTGTTGGGCCGCGAGTTTTTGTTGGCGCTCAGCCATAATGTCTTTGTAGTCTCTTCCAAGTTGAACATCTTTTTGTTGTGCAGCTGGTGC
>CAYSDC010000139.1:1203-1766 GCA_964429765.1 uncultured Pseudomonadota bacterium | reverse complement strand
CTATGCTCGGCGCGGTCGAGGGCGTCCCGGCGCTGGTGCAGCAGGTGCTGCAGCTATGTTGCTCGTGGGTGCTGTAGGAGCAATTGATGTAGGTGTTGGCGCAACTGAAGCTGTTGGAATTGGAACTGCGTAGGTTGCAGCTGTACTGGTAGTGGTTGCTGGAGTAGCAGTTGATGTGACTGGTGTTGATGCAACTGGAGCTGCTGGTACTGGAGTACTTGCAACAGGTGTTGCCACAGAGGCTGGAGCTGTTGCAGCAGCAGATGCGGCTGCTATTGGAGAAGGCTGAGACATCCCCGTGCACATGTTGATAAAAGATGCCGAGAATATAATGAGCAAGCTGTGCGTGCGAAGAATCGACTTCATAAAATCTCCTTGAGCTGTTTGGCAAAAAATGAGATAAATTTCAGCTGTATTTTTCCCGCATGTTCATAATCTCCAGAATACCATGAGGCTTGTGCATTGGGTCAATAAATTTTACAATCCCTTCTTTGTTTATTTGGCACTTTTTTTATTTTATACTACATTTCATCGATACGTATAAATTCAAGCACATGTGAATT
>CAYSDC010000139.1:0-1193 GCA_964429765.1 uncultured Pseudomonadota bacterium | reverse complement strand
AAAAAAAGGGGAATGGATGGACCTAAATATTTTTAATTCTGCGGCATGGCATTTGGTGATGCAAACTGACTGGATGTGTAAATGTATCTTATTAGGGTTGTTTGTTCTTTCGGTTTACTGCATTGCAATAGCAGCGCTTAAGTATATGACATTACGTAAGCAAAAAGCCCTCCTGGCCGAGTTTTTACTCCAGTTTAAAAAGGTGCGTACATTGCCTGAGCTTTTAGATTTGTATAAAACAGCACCTGAAAGTCTTGGTGGAAAATTGGTTGGACGTTTGTTCGCCGAAGTGCAACGCATACAACAATCAGAAGTTAGACTAGTTGGTGGCGGTTTGGGGTCGACAATGACAATGGTTGCTGCGCATAAGCGTGATTATCTTGAGATACTCGTTAGCCAACACATTGGGACCTTAATGTTGGAGGAAGAAAGTTATCTTCCATTACTGGGCTCTTCAGCTGCAGTTTCGCCGCTTATCGGTCTGTTCGGAACTATTTGGGGACTCATTCATGCGTTCCTTGATATTAGCAAAGAAAAAAGTGCAGATATTTCGACGGTTGCACCAGGTATTGCAGAAGCGCTTATAACCACACTTGCAGGTCTTGTCGTTGCAATTCCTGCGATGATTGCATTCCATTATTTTTCACATGAATTACGGCGCATTGAATCACAACTTCTGGATATTGGCGAGATGTTATTGATCATTACCGTACAAGAAAGGTAAGAGCAATGAGATTACGTAGAATGAGAAAAAAAGAATTTCGCATGCCCGAAATTACACTGACCCCTTTGATCGATACAGCGCTTACATTGTTAGTTATTTTTATGGTAACTGCCCCGATGGTGCAAAATGGAATCAAGCTCGATTTGCCGCATGGTAAAAGCAAGGAGACAGGAGCTGTTCAAGAGCTGGTTGTGTCGGTAAGTAAAGATGGTGCTGTCTATTTCAACAGCTATCAAGTTAAACCGCAGGAACTTGTTAGTTCTGTTCAACAAGCGTTGCAAGGCAAAGAGGATGATCCAGTTTTTGTACGTGGCGATAAAGCGGTTGAATATGGAAAGATTATGGAAGTTGTTGATGAACTTAAGCAAGCGGGTGTTAAATACGTCGCTATGTCGATGCAACCAACGAAGTAACCTTTATGCACATGAATGATTCTACATTAAAAAAATATTTGGTTGGCTCGTTAGTA
>CAYSDC010000138.1:2430-2772 GCA_964429765.1 uncultured Pseudomonadota bacterium | reverse complement strand
TCTATTTGATGAGCAAATTCAAATAAGGCCTGTCTATGTCGTGAACGGATCAACTCATTACTTATTTGTTTTTGAAGAGAGGACAAATTACTATTCATTGTGCTTAAAATAACATGGGGTTGTTTAATTTTTTTAGTAGGAGATGAATACAATAAGCTTACAAATAATGCATCAGTTTCATTTTGCTTTTGTTTGATTGAATCTACCAAATAAGGTTGAATCACCCGGTAGCGGTCTATAATGGCATTGACTTTCTTTGTATTGGAGAGCCAGTTAGATTCGTCTATCTGTTGTAAAAAGAGAGTAATCTGATCTTCAATATAGGCTAAAGATAATATTCGT
>CAYSDC010000138.1:0-2420 GCA_964429765.1 uncultured Pseudomonadota bacterium | reverse complement strand
TAACTAAATCATCAATAAATTGATGCTCAGACGGTGCCGTGTCAACTTGAGTTGAAGGTGAGTCAATTTTTAAATACAAAGGTTCATTAATGATTAATATAGAATGTACTTTGTGGGGATTGAGTGCATACAAGTTGCTTTTAATCTGTTTTGTCAGGTCGATCAGTCGGCTGTCTGCCAGAGTTAAATAACAATTAAAAGTTGCAATGTCTTTGTCACATAACTCATTGATAGATTGCTGCATGAGTGCAAGCTCTTGCATAGTAAACTGCAATTGGCCTTCTGGTGCCAATGTTTGATCTATAAGTACGCTAAGCCTGGGATTATAATCGATGACATAGGATTTAAATGATAAATAATACTCATTTAAATTTATTTTTTCTGCAGGGTTCAAGAATCGATCAAACAAGGCACAAAATGACTGTAGATCTTTTTTTGCTTTTAGTGTGCTATCTACTTTTTTTTGACATTCATTTTTTTGTTGTAATATGTTTTGAAGTCTTAATGTTAAAAAAGACGTGTTGTCCAGTTGCAATAAATCAGGATTGCTTTCTTTTAAATTTACCAGGTTATTAATGTGTCCAACAGTTTTTTGATAAAGATCATTGAGCTGTAGCATGAGTGGCTTGGTAAGCGCACCAAAGGCGCACCCCATATACAATTCAAACCGATCTACACCACAAATCAGATTTGCAAGGAAGATGTTTTTTAATAGATACAGCTGATGCTCTGCCATGGCATTAATAGCCGCCTGGTTTTGTGTAATTTGTTCATAAGCACCACAACTGAGAGTAGCAAGGTTATAGCGAATAGGCATCAGGATGGAAAGATATTGCTGCCAAGAGGATAGATCATTGAGTTGACTTAATTCATAAAATAATTTAATGGACGCATCTTTATAAATTTCAGCCTGATTTTCAGTAAGCGCCATATGTTTTTGAGGTTGATCGCTGTAAGAGTAAATTAATTGACTGAGTTGATTTAAGTAACCAGGCAGCAAACTCAATTGAGATGTTAAGTCGCTGTAGTCTGTTTTTTCTTTTTGTGGGTTTAATTGTGCAACAAATGTACCCAAGGGTTGCCCTATATCTAAACCATAAGCTACGGTTGACCGCATTTCGTTCATGCGTAAGCTAATCAAGTTATCAGTATCATCGTTAGTCCATTGCTCCAAATGTTTCAGTATCATATTTAGATAATTAATTTCCCGATAAAACAGTTGATACAGTGGCATGTCAATTTCAAGCAAGGACGATTGAATAATTCGTAAAAAACCAATCATGCGCTCGATTTCGTCAAGAAAATCTAATTCTTGACGCATTAAATCCATTGGAAAACTTAAGTACGCGCCTGAACGAGAATCTTTAAAGACCAGGTACCAAATAATTTGAGTGATAAAGGAGACTTTACTTTTTCCTTTTTGTTCAAGGAGTGCTTCCAGTTTAAATGACGTATCCGGATTAAGTTCAAGAGCATTAATGAATGAAATGACTTGTTCAGCATAAGATAAGGCATTTAATATTTTTTTTATTTGAGTAACCAGTGCGGGTTCTGTGGTAACTAGAGGATAAAGTTCATTGGCACCAATTTTTAAATATTTGCGAATTTCACTGTGTAAGGTTGTTTCCAGGCGAGTAGACAGTTGGGCCTTAATATTCTGAACTGACTCAAAAAACTGTTTTTCTTTAATCGATTGACAAAACTTGGGGATGTCGCGTACCAAAAGAAATAGAGGGAGTAATGTTTTTTTAACAAAAGATTCAGAGAGATAGGTTTGAAAGTGAACATCATTTAAACTGACTCCGTAATCAGCAATTTTTTTATTGAGCAGTCTTTCAATTCGCGGATGAATGGTTCCATAAAGTGCATCGATATTGGTTTGTTCTTTGGATGTGAGTATGACATAAATAATATCATACAGCTCGGGATAAAGGCTTTCTAGCATATAAAGTGCTTCATTACCCAAGTAAGAGCTCAATCGGAGGGATTTGGTAGTCCATAATGCTGTAATAGTAGCAAATTGTTGTGGTTTGTTTATAAGAAGAGAACTAAAGAGCGTGACCATAGTATAATAGGACATAGATGTATCAGAAGCTGATGTTACTTTGTGCTTTTGATGGGTCATATGAATATCCAATTAAAATCAGTAGGCAAAAAGCCTCCTATCTCTGTATATAATAATAGCATTAGTCTAAAAAAACAAACAAAAAAGTGGTTTGCAGGCAGGGAAGGATAATTTTTTTATTTTTGTGTTATTAGGGCGCGTCCAACGCCTACGTGCCTCGGCTTGTCCCTGAGAGATAGTCACAATGTGAGGACCTCTCAGGGCTTGTCCGAGGCATCCAGGAAAATGCTCAATTAAGAACAAATTTCTTCATTAGATCCTGTGCGCTCATTAAAAGAAAAGCTGGAAGCACTGC
>CAYSDC010000137.1:0-2819 GCA_964429765.1 uncultured Pseudomonadota bacterium | reverse complement strand
CCCCTGGGTAAAACCGGGGGTTTTTTGTGTAATGACTTTAATTCCAGGGGTTGTCATCCTCGACTCGCCTATTTCTATATCTCGTTCAATATGCCCATCGTGCAGCGTAAGAAAGTCGAAGACGTACGGGTCTTTGAGTGACTGATGAGTCATATCTGAATGAAGTGGCGGAAGTGTGCGCTGGAAGTTTGTAATAGCTTTGCCTTTTCTGTTATACAGATCTGACTCGATTTGTATTTCAAGAATGGTCCGACTCCAGCCATTTTCGATTGTTTTTTCTGCGTACCAAAGGCGCTCATCATTATTTTTGAGTTTATGTAAAAGTACAACGTTATGTCCCCAGGGAATACAAAAGATGGGAGAGCTTTCTAATTGTGTCACAGCCTGTGACACAATTGCATAAGCACGATAGAATGCTTGCATTCGAAATATATTGAGCTTTGAAAACCCTCCAATTCCTGGGAATTCTGCTTGCAAGTCTTGTGCGAGCTTTTCAATGATACCTGCACCCCATTTGCTTTCAGTTTGCTTCTGAGCAATCGTTTGTCCTATTGACCAGTAAAGTTTAATTAATTCTACGTTGGCAGCGATAACCGTTTTAATTTGTGTTTCTTGAATCAGTTTTTTAAGACCAGCTAATACATGAACGTACTCTTTAGGCTCAATTATTGAACTGGAACTTTTTTTTGCAGGAACGCAGCTCTTTTTTTTAGGGGTAATTTTTTTCACAGGCATGAGGAAACCCTTTGATAATTTTCAAAATCGAGAGATCTTTCAATTGTCGCGCAGCCCGCTCGACAATTGCATATATTTTTCTCAGCTTATCAGGTCTTGAGTCAGTGAGGTATAAAAAATTAACAAATTCGTTTCTCTTGAATAATAATTTCTCTTTGTGTTTTAATAGTAGTGCGAGTTGCTACCAGCCGCACTACTGATTTATTTACTTTTCTGCAGGAGGGGGAGTCATGGCAGGGATGATACAAAGAATATTATTATTTATAATCTTAAGCTTGAGTTGCACTTTTTGTTTATGGGCAAAGGTAAAAAAATTGCCTAAAAAAAAGATCTCCGATCCAATGGCTGCAAAAACGCGTGTATGGCGCAAAGTTCAAAAAAGAGCGCAAGATACCGTTGTTCAGGTGTTTGTTCAAACTGCTCAGTTTAATTGGCTTGAGCCCTACAAATCGCCTCAGCAAAGTAAGGCCTATGGAACTGGCTTTTTTATTAATGACCAAGGCTCCATGGTTACCAATTATCATGTGATAGATGAGGCCTCATCTATTAAAATTCAGATTCCTAGTTTAGGTAAAGAGCGTTTTGATATGGAGGTTGTTGGTGTAAGCCCTGAACGAGACATAGCTTTACTCAAATTGACTCCTAAAAGTTATGAAATGGTATGCAATCATCTCAAAAAAATGCCTTATCTTGAGCTTGGTGATTCTGATCAAGTGGTGAGAACCCAAGAAATTATGGCGTTAGGCTATCCGCTAGGGCAGCAGAAGCTCAAAAGTACGCAGGGCATTGTGAGTGGTCGTGAACATTTAGATGGCGATTCGTATATTCAAATTACGGCTGCAATTAATCCAGGTAACTCTGGAGGCCCTTCTCTTGATAGCAATGGAAAGGTGATTGGCATAAACACTGCAGGCATGGATCGTGCTCAAAGCGTTGGATATATCATTCCTATTAATGATGTAAAAAATGTTATAAGCGATTTGCAGCATGCAAAATTTTTGCACAAGCCGATGCTTGGTTGTGAATTTAATTATGGTTCAAAGGACATGATTACTTTTTTAAATAACCCAGAGCCGGGTGGTTTTTTTATTTCACGTGTCTATAAAAATAGCTTACTGGATCAGGCGGGTATACAAGCCGGCGATATGCTGTATGCAATCAATGGTCATGTGTTTGATCTATATGGCGAGGCAAATGTTCCGTGGAGTGAGGATAAGGTCCCTGTTTCAGGGTTGCTTAACCGTTGTTCAATTGGACAGGATATGGAAATTGAAGTTTATCGCAATGGCGAAAAGATCGTTAAAAATTTCTTATTTAATTATGTTAATCCAATGCCAATTAGACGTTATTATCCAAATTATGAAGCGGTTAACTACGAAATTATTGGAGGCATGGTGGTTATGGAGTTATCACTCAACCATCTGGTTCAAATTCCATTTGAGCGTTTACTAAAATACAAAGAGCGAAAGAACCAAGAAAAACCACGTTTACTGATTTCACATATTTTTCCAAACTCACAAACAAAAATTGCTCGCGTGGTAGCAGTGGGAGACATTATTTCGCATGTGAATGGAAATAAGGTTAAGACGATTTTAGATTTTTCACGTGAAGTGGCGCAGAGTGACAAATTTGTCACCATAAAAACAAAAGATAAGCAGTTCATGGTTTTGGATGTTAATAAGATGCTTGCTCAGGAAGAAGAGTTAACGAGTAAGTTTTTTTATAAAAAGACTGATCTTTTTTATCGCTTAATTCAGCAGGCTAATAAAAATAATCTTGGTCAGAGCAGGTGTCGATCACGAATGAAAAATTATTGAGCAAAATAGAAAAATATCAGGTGCTTGCAATAGAAAAACCCTTCTTGATAGACTTCTGGCATTGTAATACATGTGTAACCTTATCCAAGGAGAGCGTATGAAAAAGGTTTTAGTTGCAATGATCCTTATCGCGATCAGTTCAGCTCCATTGCTTGCAAAAAGCCGTCGAGTTCAACCACCAAAAACTTCTCAAAAACCAACCGTGCCTGTTAAAGTATACAAAAGCAATCGTCAGCTTGCACGAGAAAGAATGGGCAAATAAATTGC
>CAYSDC010000136.1:0-2901 GCA_964429765.1 uncultured Pseudomonadota bacterium | reverse complement strand
CGCAACCTTAGATATTTTGCGTACTTTAGCGGTTGGAAATGGGCCAAGTAATTTTATTTTGACACTTGGTTATGCAGGGTGGAGATCGAGTCAACTTGAACAAGAAATCCAAGATAATCTGTGGATGATAGTTGACCCAACCGATGAAATAATATTCAAAGCACCAGTTGAATTTCGTTGGCGTGCTTCTATGCTGTCACTTTGAGCCTTGAATATGGACGTGCTTAAGATTTTTTGCAGCTTTGCTTGTTTTGCTTGTGTGGTTTCGTAGCAGGGTTATTTATTAGTCTGCGATACACAGTTTGTGCTTGTTCAGATGATAACAGATTCCCGGATTCATCACGGTAAACTGCCGCATCTTGAGCCATTTCATCAAGCCCTTCATTCATGGTTGCTAAACATAAGTAATAAAAGGCAAGTTCATAATTTGGTTCGCCAGCATACCCTCTTAATAAAATAATTCCTGCATTAAATTGAGCAGAACCGTCTCCTAAATCAGCCGCACGCATATAAAGTAATAATGCTTGGTTAGTATCCTTATCAATACCATCACCAGAATAGTAACTATCAGCCAATGCTTTAATTGCTGGAGCATAATCCATATCAGCAGCGCGTTTAAAATGCTCATTAGCTAGGTAAGCGTTAGAGTTCATGCCCATAATTTCTTCAACGCCCTTCATATAATGCCAAAGAGCAGAGCCCTGCACTGGCTCATCACATGGTGGACACACGTGCTTTTGCTCCACCTGCTTAGGTAAAACGCTTGTGCTTGAGTTTTCAGCATGTAATAAAAAAAATGACAAACAAGATACTATTACAAAAATAGCTTTCTTTGAAAAAATATATTTAAACATTACGATACCTCTATTCCGCGGTTGCCTGATCAATTAATCTGTCCATTTCAATGTCTTGCTTAACTGTATTTGTCTTTTTGTTGACCTTATTTTCAGTTTGTTCTTTTGGTTTTAGATTAGCCAAATCCTCAGCTGAAACTTTATTTTGAGCCGCCCTATCCAAAGCAGCCTGCACAACAGGAGCAACCTGTTCACCAATTTTATCAGCCACTTTAGAACTAATCTGATCACTTAACTTTGCGGTAACTCCACCTGCTTGCTTAATATCATCAATTGAAGGCGGCTTACGCTCGCTTAAACGCTTTTCTTGTAATGAACGAATCCAAGCTTGAGCTTCTCCTGGTAACACTAAATAGAGCGTATCACTACCTTTATACATAAAATTCGC
Source organism: uncultured Pseudomonadota bacterium (assembly GCA_964429765.1). Classification (GTDB taxonomy): domain Bacteria; phylum Babelota; class Babeliae; order Babelales; family RVW-14; genus JAFEAY01. The sequence continues at coordinate 1,659 of CAYSDC010000136.1, read as the reverse complement.
AAAACGACTTTGTTTGATAATATCTGGGTGCTCAGGCCTCAACCACAGGCAACTTGTAAAAAGCTCAATAACAAATAAAATGGCACACCCGCGCAACAAGCCATAAGCAACACCTAATGAACGATCCACGCCACTAAGCGCACTTTGACGCACCTGCGAAGTTAAAAAATGACTGATTAAAGTAAGAACAACCAAAAAAACTATAAATATACCAAATATGGTAACTCCATCTGCAAGCATTGGGTTAGTAATTTGGCTACGCGCTAAATGCTGAGTTAAAGGAAAAAGCATATATGCCATAGCAACGGCACCAAGCCAAGAAACAAGACTTAAAATTTCCTTGGTTACACCACGAATAAGCCCGGTAACTGCTGAAAGCAAAAGCATACCAAGAAAAATAAAATCAATTTTATTCATGAAAAAATACTGAAATTCATTTTTTATACGTTACATGAACTATAACATAGCACACGTATTGTTCCAGATAGATCAGGGAAAGCACCATAACTTTTCAAGCCGCAATTCAATGCGATTTTTTCAACACACAATTCTTGTCCTTTACCAATTTCAAAAAATACTTTGCCAGATGGCTTTAACAAAGATTTTAGCCTGGGAATAATTTGCTGATATGCCTCTAAACCAGTTTCCCCAGAAAACAGTGCCCCATAAGGATCATACATAGTTGAATCATCGATAATTTCAGATGTTCCAATATAAGGTGGGTTGGTAACGACAATATCAAATTCACCATTTATGGCATCACTCCAAGAACTTTGTACACAAATAGACCTATCACACAATTGCAAATATTCTTGGTTTTTTTTCGCCACCATCAAAGTTTCTAAGCTGCAATCCACACCCACACCAGTAGAAAATGGTAATTCACATAATAAGGTGAATAACAAACATCCCGTACCTAACCCTAGGTCAAGAATCTTGTAGGCTTCCTTTTTTGAAAATGATTGCAAAACAGCATCAATTAGAGTTTCAGAATCAGGACGGGGATCAAGAGTATTTGTATCCGTTGAAAACGGTCTACCATAAAATTCTTTATATCCCAATATTTTAGCAATGGGTTCACCTTTTAAGCGGCGCTCTAGTAGTGAATCCAAATGTTGTTTTTGCTGCTCTGTTAAACTAAGAGTTGGCAGATGCATAAATACCCACTCTACAGATTGGCCAAAAACCGCAGCCAATAACAAACGATACTCTGATGGTTCAATTATTTTGGTCACTTTAAAAATAAGCCATCTAATATGAAAATAATCTTTGCACTATAACAAATTTATTAGCAAAAATTATAGCACAAACCAACTTACTAAATAACGCAGTGTGCAAGTTTTTAGCTAATCAATAAATCTAAAGCCAAAGGTTTGTCAGGATTAGCAATTTTGTTGAACATGAAGCATATCGTATGTGATAAGATTTTCCGGCCCACTTTGGTACATAAGTGCCATAAATCTTTCGCCTTAATGGCTTGAATATGAAATCTATCCACAAGTTGGTCAATCACTGTTTCAACTTTCCTGCGTATATTCATCATAATCGATACTGTTTCTTTTGGCCGTGAATCTGTCATATTCCTGCGATACGGCGTTTGAAGATGTATAAGTTCATATGAAATGAGACTCAAGCAGCTTCCTTGAGAAGAGTATTTTG
>CAYSDC010000135.1:0-2929 GCA_964429765.1 uncultured Pseudomonadota bacterium | reverse complement strand
CCTTATCGGTTAAAACCGACATATGACTCGGAAGCGAAATTCCATGCTTTTCAAGAAGCGCTAAAACATCTTTACTGTGCAAACCAAGTTCTTTGGCAATTTCGTATACACGCATGCTCTGTTCACCTGACTATTTTAAAAATATCATTCATTGTCCTGTGGCGAGATATCATCTGTTGAATCACCTTCCAGGTCATCGTCTCCAGAGAAAAAATCTGTAGAAGAAGAGTCCGCAGAAGAAGAACCGGGAGAAATATCTTGCAACTGTATATCAAGACCAACAAGGCGTGATGCTAGCAGAATGTTCTGTCCCATTTTACCGATAGCATAAGATCGTTGATCTTGCGCAAGCCAAACAATAACTTTTCTGTCATCAACGATTTCAACTCTATCGATTTCTGCTGGCTTAAGACTGTCACGTACTAAGTCTTCTCCATTTTCAGTCCACTCGATCAAATCAATCTTTTCAGAACCAAGTTCACGCAAGATAGGCTTAATACGAGCACCTCCAACACCAACACAAGTTCCTACAGGATCAATCTCCTTGCTTGTTGATGCAACAATAGCTTTTGTTTTATATCCTGCGATACGTACAATCTTTTTAATTTCTACTAAGCCCTCAAACACTTCTGGTATTTCAACTTCGATAAGACGCTTAACAAAGTCACCTGAAGCGCGATCAAGAATAAGCTGATAGTCTCCCCGAGCAAGAGGAAGAACTTCTCTGAGTAATGCTTTAAGTGGATGGCCTATGCGAAGAGTTTCGTTGGGGATTAAGCCTTCTTTTGGAAGAAGCGCCATGACATCGCCAACTTTGACCACAAAACCATTACGTTCACGCTTATGAACGGTTCCACTGATGATAGAATCTTTACGATCTTTGAACGCATTAAAGACACCCAGCTGCTCAAGTTCGCGAATTTTTCCAGCAATAACTTGCTTAGCTGTTAAAATTTCTATGCGGCCAACAGGTTCTTCAAAGGGAACATTAATAAATTGTCCCGCTTCGATATTTGAATCAAGCGTGCGAGCTTTACGTAATGAAACCTGAACATCGTCATCATAAACAGATGAGACAACTTCTTTATTTGCAAAGACTTCAATGTTGCCAGATTTTGCATTGAATGTAATAACAAAGTCGATGTACGGAAATTTCTTTTCGTAAGCCATGCGAATGCCGTCACAAACAATCGAAACAACTTTTTCTCTTTCAAGGCCTCGTTCTTCAACAAGATTTTCTATTACATCCGCAAGATTCACAGTTTTTTCTACCTCTGCCTTAGAACAATTTAACCGAAAACGCTTTGAGCTCGTACTACTGGTTTCTCTAAGTTTATGTTAAAAACAAAAAAAGTGAAGCTCTTGGCTTTTTAGGTCTAGAAATATGAACAATTTGAAGATGCTTATTATTACTTATTAATATTTATATAAATATAAACTAATAATAATAGGCTAACCCACTTTTTGTGGATAACTCAAAAAAAATCTCTCGATATACTCTACTATAGGCCATTATCAGCATTCTTCAAATTGTGGATAACTTGTGGATAACTTGTGGACAAGTGTTGATAACTTTTTTGCATTCTATGAATAAGTCGATTTGATCAATGTTTTCAAGTATGATTTTTGAAAGATTCGACCAAGTGGGCTTTTTAGAGGTGGTTTCACAAGTTATCCACAAGTTATCCACAGGTTATCCACAAGTTATCCACAAGTTATCCACAATTTCTATGATGATTTATTAAGAAATACGGCTTTGAGTTATTTGTGCATTTGATAATTTTTCATAATTATAGGTACAAATGATTCGCCAGGTTCTTTTTTATGAGTAAAGATTTTTCTTATACTCATCTTATCTTAGGAAGGGGTTTCAATGAATTTATCAGTAGGTTTTATTGCTTTTGCTTTGTTTCTTTTTGAGGTTGGAGGAGTTATGGGTTTTGCACGTGATAGTCGATTCGGAGTTATTGTTTCTCAGCATACAGATCTTGTTGCTACCCAGGTTAAGTTTACGCTTGAAGAACAGCCCGTGGTTCAGGCAGCATCATCATTAATACCCGAGCTTTTTGAGTGTCCAGTTTATCGACGAACGCAACTATTATTTAATGAGCAGGTGAGTATTCTTGAAGAAAAAAATGGATGGTATCGTGTTCGAGCTCTTGAGCAAATGGTGAATGATGATAAAGGTTCTCGTGGATGTCATGGATTGATTAAGTCAGAGCACGTGACGATGCTTCATGCTCATGTCTATGAAAATTCTTTTCAAGAGTCGCCGATTATTGCAAGCTTTTCATGTGGTACAAAGCTTAATGGTTTTGTATATGATGCTGCATGGTGGAAGGTTCAGCTCCCTGATAACAGATATGGTTTTATAGCAGCTCGTGATGTGATTGAGCAAGAGGTGTTTAAGTGCAAGAGTGCTGATGAGTTAAGAAATCTGGTTGTACAGCAAGCATTACAATTTAATAGTGTACCCTATGTTTGGGGAGGTAGAAATGCTCATGGCGTTGATTGTTCTGGACTTATCCAACTAGCGTATCTTTCTTGTGGTATAAGGATTCAACGCTATGCACATGGACAATGGAAAGCATCCCAACCTGTTGAGTTAAATCAATTAAAAAAGGGCGACCTTATTTTTTTTGGAGCAATTCGAGATAATCAACTGGTGATGATTCATGTGATGTTATATCTTGGCGATGACATGTTGCTCGAAGCTCATGGTCTTATAGGAAAAGTTAGATTGATCAGTGCGCGTGAACGACTAGGTAAATCATTGAGCGAGTTGCGGAATGGAGATTTCATTTCTATGCGAAGATTTGTATACGGTGGAAGTGTAATGCAGAAAGGGAAAAATGAAGTTATTGAGTAATGTGATTGCTGTTATTTGTTGTATAAACGTTATAACAATATCTGCTATTGTAGCAGATTA
>CAYSDC010000134.1:0-2930 GCA_964429765.1 uncultured Pseudomonadota bacterium | reverse complement strand
TAGTTGTATCAATTAAGTTGAGCGCTTTTGCAAGTTCCAAGCGAAGTTGTCCAAGGGTCGTCCACGCATCATCAAAGTTGCCTGCAACTAAAAACAAGGTGTCATTTTTTGTTAGACCAGGTACATAGCATTGCGCTTGGTTGAAAAAACCTTCAGGTAAAAATTTTGCAATTGATGACTCAGGTTTTCCATCATCAGTGAATCGAATGGAAACAAGACCTTGAGCCCCAAATTCTTTGGTTGCCTTGGTATTCCATGCATCAAATTCTGAGCGGGAGAACTTATGATTTTTAATGCACAAAGCGCCAAGTTTGCCACCCTGATCAAGTACTGTCTTTAAGAATGAAACTGAAGTTTGCGCAAAAAGCTCTGTACAATCATGAATTTGCAAATCAAATCGCATGTCAGGTTTGTCCGAGCCAAAACGAGAAAAAACTTCGTCATAGGTATAGCGAGCAAGCGGTAAGCTGAGTTCACAATTTAGGAATTTTTTCCAAAGTAGATGGATAAGCCCTTCGCAGATATTTTGAATATCTTGCTCATTGATAAACGCCATTTCAACGTCCAGTTGAGTGAACTCAAATTGTCGATTAGCACGCAAATCTTCATCGCGAAAGCAGCGAGCAATTTGGAAGTAACGCTCAAAACCACCAACGGTAAGGAGTTGTTTATAAATTTGTGGAGATTGAGGTAACGCGTAAAATGTTCCTGGCTTGATGCGTGCAGGTACTAAAAATTCCCGTGCACCTTCAGGAGTGCTTTTGTGCAAAATTGGAGTTTCAATCTCAAGAAATTCTAGGTTGTTAAAATAATCGCGCATGGTGAATACAACATCATGACGAAGCTTAAGCAGTCGCTGCAGTTGTGGGCGTCGAAGATCTAAATAACGATATTCAAGCCTGAGCTCTTCGGAGATATTTGCATCATCAAGTTGAAATGGAAGCGCTGCCGATTTGCTTAAAATTTCCATGCTTTGAACTTTAATTTCAAAAGCCCCGGTTTTGAGTTGTTGATTAACGGCCCCTTCGGAACGTTTGGCAACTATACCGGTAACAGACAGAACAAATTCAGATCTGATCGTGTGAGCAAATTCGCATGCTTGTGGAGCTTCTTGAGGATCAAGTACGAGTTGGATGATGCCGCTTTGATCGCGCAAATTAATGAAAGTTAGTCCACCAAGATCGCGTTTATTATTGACCCAGCCAACAATATGAACTTGTGTGCCAACCATTTCTACATTAATTTTTCCGCAGTATGCGGTGCGCTTAAATTGAGCCATTGCAAAAATCCTTTGTTTAAAAGCTCCAAAAAGGTGCTATTTAGGCCATTGTATCACCTTTTTGCAAAATCGAAAACTCTCTTCAAAGCTGTATTCTGGCTTGAGCACTTTTTGGGTTTAAAGCTCGAACATCCAGCGAACTTTGTCGTCGCTGGGTTACCGATGGATTTCTTGTTATTGTTGATGCATCTCGCAAAGCAAGGACATATCGACTTGCCCAGACATTTATTGATTTGATTATGGGGTGATTGAGTTTTTAATTGCAAATGCAAGCGTTGTAATTGAAGTGAGAAATAAGAACAACCCAAGTAATAATTTGATACGATTTTGCCGTGCAGTGCAAAAATAGTATGCAGATGATACGAGTAAAACAAGTGAGTAGAATTCTAAAGCTACCTCTTTGGTGAGCAACGGTGTGAGAAAATAAACGCAGACTCCAAGCATCATAAAACCGAATACTTTTTTAATTTCATCCATCCATTCTCCGGTGCGTGGCAGGAGATGCAATGCCCCAGAAAAAGTTCCAATTAAGAGTAAGAGTGTCCCCATGCCGAGTGAAAAGAAAAAAAGATATAAAAATCCTAAAAATGGGTTGCCTGCCTTGGCTGCAATTGCCAGCAATATTGCAAGTGCTGGAGTTAAGCATGGTGATGCAATCGTGCCAGAAATGGCTCCAAACAAAAAGCTATGTACAAGAGATTTTTTTGAAGAGATTTCTCTATTTCTTGTTAAAAATGAAGGCATGTACGGTTCGTAGAACCCGAACATTGCAAATGCAAGATAGAGGAAGAAAAGAATAATGAGAAGAATGAACCATGGGCTTGCAAGCCAGCGACCAAAAATAATTGAGGTTGAAGCAGAAAGGTATCCAAGGCTTGCATAAACTATTGAAATTCCCAAGACGTAACTCAACGCAGAAAAAAAATTGTAGACCATCGATTCTGTAGCTTGTGCTTGCAAAATTCCAGCAGTGATAGGGATCATTGGATAGACGCATGGTGTAAAGCTGACCAAGACGCCAGCAAGAAATGCCAGAAGAAGAGCATAAAAAACATTACTACTTTTAGATTGAGTTGCTTGCTTGAGCATATCGATAATATTTATATGTTTCTCTTGTTCAGGATTTTGATGCGTAGTAGTGGTTTCAGGCTGTACTTCTTCAATGGTTGTTTCTTGCGCTATGAGATACGATGAGGTAAGCATATTTGCAATGAACAGCACTAGTATGGCGAACTTTTTACTCGTGGTCATATGCCACCTTTCAGAGGTTTCTAAATCTTATATTTTTTTGAACACTTCATTACTGATATAGCGTGTTAACGAGCTCTGCTGCAAGAATTTATTCAGTTGCAATCAAAAAACACAGGCCTGTAGACTCTTGATACGTCTGTATAAGTATGTTTTGAGGTAAAGGGGAATGTATGACTAAAAATCACAGGATGATTTTACTTGTGGTTGCTTTTTCTGTAGGGGGGGCATTTATTTGTCTCATGCATAAGCAAAAGCTGCATGCTCAGATTGAAACTATAAGACGGAGAGTTCAGCATACCATGATAGTAACCAGTTCAGCGTTTAGTGATGGCCAGCGTATGCCTGATAAGTACACATGTAGTGGTGATAATGTTTCACCAGATATTTCTTGGAGCAATGT
>CAYSDC010000133.1:1965-2953 GCA_964429765.1 uncultured Pseudomonadota bacterium | reverse complement strand
ATAACAAAGAAGCAGCATACCATTTCTTGAAGGCAGCTGAACTTTATCCTGATGATGAAAGAATAGCCGCTGCTCAAGTTCGTGGACATATGCTAAATAATGATTTCGATGCTGCTTTGGCAGCTGGTAAATTGGCTTTGGAACGATTTCCTGTATCACAGCAGATTTGGCTAGCATACATTAACGCGAGAATGATGAGAGGCGAAATAGTGCGACTCGAGGATATTCCTTCTACTATGCGAGAAGAGCCAGATGTCCTGCAACTGATCTCCATCGCAGCGAGCATGCAAAACAACCCTGCTGATGCGCTTTCTCTATCCAATAAAGCTGCAAAACATCCGAAAGCAAGCTTTTTTGCACGCATTACCGCATTGAATCTGGTAGTTCAGAATGCGACCAAGAATCCTGTGGCAGCAATGTATGGTGCGCTAACAGAAAAACAATATGATGCCCTAGAACAAGCAGTGAATTTTTTTGAACCAAGAATTGAAAAGCTTTGGCCAGTTCAATCCTCTGTAGTTGAAGATGTCGCAGCTCTAATAGGTTTTGCACTTCTATTGCGCCATAAACCAGAGAATGCACTTGAAATTGTAAATGAAGCCAAGTTGCATGGAATAAATTCTCCAGAAATTATTCGCATTCATATTCAAGCGCTATCCGAATTACAGCGTGACAAAGATGCTCTGATTCTTGGACGCAATCACTTAACAGAATTAACTAGGGAAGCAATTGTAATAATCTCTGAATTGGCTGCTCATCGAGGAGATATCGATTACTTAGAAGAAGTTATTATAGAAGCAAGAAAAAGAATGCCCGGGGATCAGGATGTAATAGATCAACTTTCTTTACTTCGCTGGGTGGCTTTGGTCAAAGCCGGAAAAAACGCTTTTTTCCTCAGAGAAATCGCCGATGCCAAAATTGTCGAATGCGGTAATTTTCTACTGACATGCAATGCAGCCCGCCTTTTGTATACCTCAGGATATCCACT
>CAYSDC010000133.1:495-1900 GCA_964429765.1 uncultured Pseudomonadota bacterium | reverse complement strand
GGTTTCGGAAGGACAAATTTCTGTACTTCATACCAGATTACTCACCTGTTACATTGAAGCTGATAATCGAAAAATGGCGAAAGAATATCTGAGTCGCCTCCCGGAAGGTTGGATCGAGAATGATGAGATTCGTCATTTAGCTATTAATCTCGGGTACAAAGCTGGTGACTGGGCATTTTTATCCCCCCTAGCAGAGATACAGATTCGCAAGGTTCCAACTGAAGCTGCAAGTTGGTTATTTATGCTTCATGTTGCTCGTCACGTTGAACTACCGGCTGTTTTTCAAGAGAGAATTCGGCAAGTGCCCGAAGAACTCAGTGGTTCTATTCGAAACATTGCACAGCTTGCCAGCATTGAATTTCAATATAATGAGTCATTGAGGGGATTAAGAAGACTATACCGTCTTTTACGCCAAAATCTCGATGATCCTGAGGCATTTTCTGCATATTTCATTAGTATCATGACTGCGCCAACTGAACTTCCATTAATGGAGGATTCATTATTGGAAGCTATCCCAGGAAGTGCACTGATTCTCATTGATGAATTTGGACAAGAGCTAAAAGTAGTGATTGATCCTTATGATGTTGGCAAACTTGCGAGAAGAACAGACTTTTTTGAACCGGATTCATCTGTGGGTCAAACATTAGTAGGTGCAAAGGTTGACCAGAAAATAGAAATTCCTGCTCAAGCGTTTGGTGGTACAAAAACTTATACAGTGAAATCCATCCAATCAGTGTATAGATACATGATTCAAATTGTGCAGGAGCGAGCGCAAAGTCTTGGTGGTCTACCTAATCTGAAAACTGTTCCGATTGGCATGTCTGGCGATGTCAAAAAAGATTTTAGCCATATGCTCGAGGAACTTAAACATGGTAAGGAAATAACCAGACAGATTTTTGAAGCTTATGGTGCTGGAAAATTAACTCTCGCTGGTCTTGCTCAAATGCTCGGTCGAACACCAATTGATGTTATAACTGGATGGCCACAAAATGTACCGTCTATTTTTATAGGTTCGGGATTGGCGCAGGAAAGAGATGATGCCCTAGCAATCCTTGCTCGCAATGATGCAATATTCGTGACCGACGCTCTAACGCTGACAGAATTTGTAAATTTTGGTGCTCCGGAAGCATTTGCCGTTCTACCCAAGATTTATATTTCCCCTCTCACAATGGAAATCCTAAGTTCAAATCTTCAGGAAGTTGAGCAGGATAAATCGCTAGGTACAGCTATTGACCGCGGTGATCAGATCGGTTTTATAGAATTAGATGATAAGCATAAAGAGCAGAGAATTGCATTTGCCAGAGAGTTGGTAGAATTCGCAAAAAAATATTGCACCGTTCAACCGGCTTATGGTGAGCTCATTACTCCCATAGAAAATCCGAAATTCAAGCATAATCTGCAAAAT
>CAYSDC010000133.1:0-485 GCA_964429765.1 uncultured Pseudomonadota bacterium | reverse complement strand
TGATTCGGACTTTAATGTCAACATTGCACAGGCCAAGGATATTCTGCAAAATGAGGAGCGTGAAATGCTTCTGCTTGCAAAGGATTACGATGCAACTCTTCTGACACTCGATGGCAGGTTGCGCATGATTGCCAAAGCTGTAAATGTAAAAGGCATTTGGCCGCAAGCGTTGCTTATGCACTGTTTGGCGACAGGGCAAATTACAGCAGCGAGAAGTGCTGAGTTCACCATTAAGCAGTTTATGACAAATCGTAAGTTTGTTTCACTAAGTTCAGGGGATCTAGTGTGGATGGTTATGCAAGGAGACAGTTATGTTCAGCAAGGTATTCAAAACTTTAAGCGATATTTGGAAAGCCCCGATACCGAGTTTGAATCGACCAGCAGAGTCGCACTAGAATTTTTAGCTACGATTGCTGGACTACAAACACAAATGGGAGCTTTTGGTGAATTGTTCGCACACATAGTTGAATCAATTTTTCGTAGAA
>CAYSDC010000132.1:407-3006 GCA_964429765.1 uncultured Pseudomonadota bacterium | reverse complement strand
AATTAACAAACTCGTTCTATAACGATCTATAAAAATTTTAAGGAGCAGTTAGCTGCCCCTTCTTTTATTACTTGAACTGTCCTTCAAAGATAAGCTCTTCAAGTTTTTTTCGATCTGATGGAAACTCTCGCTCTTGCATCTCTTGAGGCAAATCTTCTTTTTTGCCTGGCTTACCAACTGCAAACATCATCTCAACTGTGTAGTCATCAGGAATGCTCAGCTCTGATTGAGCACGATCATAATCAAACCCTTCCATACCATGGACAACTAAACCGTTCATATACCCTTGCAATGCAATACTCATCCACGCTGAACCGGCATCAAATGAATGTGTACGAGCTTGCTTGCCATTAAATTCAAATGTTTTTTTTGAAATAACAACAACAAGCGCTGCAGCCTTTTTAGTCCAATCTTGATTGAACTTAACCATCAAACTGAATAGTTTGTCCCATGCCGGTGTATCTCGTAACGCATAAATAAACCGCCAAGGCTGACCATTATAGGATGACGGCGCCCATCGGCCGGCCTCAAATAATGTGAGTAAATTTTTAAGCTCAATAGACTCTCCAGACATAGCACGGGGAGACCACCGATTTAAAAATAGTTCATGAATCGGAAAATCAGATTTTCTGTTATTTTGATGAGCAATAGACGCATCAAGCTGAACACTTGCAATCTGTCTTGAGTCAAAAACTTCCCCCTTACCAAAGGAAAGAGTTCCGCCTTGTAATCTAACCCACAACGACTCGCTTTCCGGCTTTGTTATTACCGCATCACTATTTTGCTGTGAAGTAACAGAGGCAGCCATTGAACCAAAAACACGAATCCCGCTGCGATTGTTTTGTTGATCGCCTAATAAAATATAGACTGTATTACTCGTCACAGCCTGTTTATCCGAAAGAGCAATCAGTACTCCAGCTTGCGATTGAACATTACGCAAAATCAAAGATAGTTTCGCTTGCTTGAATTTCCAATTTTCACTAAAGAAAACTGTATCTTTTCCATGGATTGCAGGAATAAAACTAAACGAATTTTTCCCTGCAACGATGTCAGTTGGAGCAGGGTTAATAATTTCAATTTCCATTGATAAAGCTTGCTCTTTAGTTGCAGCTTGCGCAATATATTCGAGCAAGGTTGGCAACGAAGAAATAGCCTTTATTGGATTTGGCTTGTGCACATATGCAGTTGCAGCTTTTCCTAGAGCCCAGGCTTCATCTGGCAAGCATAAGTAACCTCCTGTTGCTCGATTTATTAATCGAACCGATTTCAGACTACTCTTATCATCAGGATCAATTACCCATTGCTCAGTAGCACTGTAAAGCATGTGTGAACGCTGAGCGACATAGACCATTTGTGATACTGGATCAATACAAATATTCTTCCACCCATTAAGTTTATAGCCCAGATAATTCCCAAATCGCATCACATAAAATAGGCAATGACAATCACTGCTTGATGTCCCTGATGCGGAAATAAAACCCTTACCATCAACACTCAAATATTTTGATCCAATACCATTTTGATCTTTAACTTTAAATGCTATTTTTGTGCCAGCAGGCAACTGTTTCAAAAGTGGCAAAGAATAACCAAGTGGATTCCAAGGCCTACTTACCAGCTCACATTCAAATTGTGCTGCAAAATTTACCTGGCTTGCTGCACTCACAACAGCATTATCTCCCACAGAAAGAACAAGTCCTGTTTTTTCGTTTCTTAAAATAACAGAACCAAGCTCGGCTCCTTCCATAGCCCATCGTGTTTCGGGTGCAAACTTCTTAAACTTGCTGGTTATCTCTTTAGCTGCCCCGTTAACACCAATATAGCCTGCTGTGCTTTTTAACCCAATCCATCGACCATATCGCTCAACTGAAAATTGAGCTTTATCACTGGACAATGCATTCTCACTTGTTGCCTTAAGCTTACCGGTCTCTTCTATAAGATATTTTCCTTGACCGACACCTTGCATAGATGACTTTAAGGTAATGACAGACCCTTCAACTATTTCATCAAAAATTGTCGTTGGTTTATTCAATTGTTTGCGTACAACTTTAATGGTTGCAGGCGCAATTATTCCCTCTTTTTTAGCATCTGTCTTGGTCATAACATCACTCATAAGATGCGAATATTCCAACTCAATGCGATCATTAAATCGTTTAATCATCGGCGAAAAAGGGTCTACTTCTGGGAGTTGCTTCTTAAGCATTGCTTGCTCTAGATCATCAACACAGAATTGCTGTGCACGTTTAATATACATAAAAAGATTATGATAGACCGTAGGAGTAAATCCGCGAGCAAGTGAAAATCCTGGAAATATAATGTACGGTTGAAAAGGACTTTGCAATATTTCAAGCTGTTCTTTAAGTTTATTTTGAAGCTCTTGGCTTTGTAAAATTCCTGTTACATTTTCTTGAAGTTGAGCAACGCGCTCTTCAAGTTCTCCAAAAAAAACTTTTTTCAATTCTTAAATGGACTAGCGCGCCGTGGCGGAGGATGGAAGTTGAGACCGATATGAGCGAGGTTTATTTCCGTCGCCGATTTTGAGTTAATGCACTCACGAATTTTGGCAGCTCTGTCACCTGCTGTGGGAGCAGAAAATGCTCCC
>CAYSDC010000132.1:0-397 GCA_964429765.1 uncultured Pseudomonadota bacterium | reverse complement strand
GTATCAGCTGTCTGCGCAATCCCTTTTCTACCTTTGATCTTTTCGCCAATTTTCTCTCCTACAAATGAAGAAATTCCTTCAACAATAGGAGTAAGTAATTCTTCAATTGGTAATCCCATCTCACCGTAAGCTATTCCCATAAAAGAACAACCACTCAGAACTAAAAATAAGACAAAGTATCGGATGATCAAATTACACAAAAAATTCATATACTCCCTTTCATGACAAGAAACTTAAACTATTTAAGTTCTTTCATGATACATAAAGAATTTAGCGTGGTGCTATGTAATTTTTTTTATCTAAAAATAGAAGCAAAAAAAAGAGAGCCTCTTATTTCAAGAGACTCTCTTTGCAGTATATGACTTAAGCTTTGAAAAGAGCATTACTCTGTTAATTG
>CAYSDC010000131.1:1598-3015 GCA_964429765.1 uncultured Pseudomonadota bacterium | reverse complement strand
AACAGGTAATGTTCAAGAAGTTAATAGCCATATTTATTATGGTGATCCTGCCCAAGCTGCAGCATTTTTGGGAGCACGTGGACTTCCTAATACAGCTGAAAATAGAAACTTAGTTATTTCTGTTGGAGCTCAAAATGCTCCGGTACAAGCAACAGGGCAAGTGAAAACTCCAGCGGTTGGACCATTTCCACAGGTTAATTATCAACTCTTGGAAGTCTCTAATCTTTCTATAAATCGAGCTGCTGATAGAAATGGTGAGCTGTTACAAACGGCAAATGTTGGTGGAGCCCCTGTAACGTTACGTGTCAGTGATAAAGAAGTTAGTCTTCTTAATCCATTTAATGTTGTTACACTCCCAGCTGGTGGAACAGTTGCACAATTTGTTGATCTTACCACCCCCGAAAATGTTGTTAATGCAAATTTTACAGGCAACGAGCGTTTCCGTAAACCATTTAAACTTGATTACGCTGGGTTTATGTTTATGGGTGATATTTCTTATACCTTTGAAAAGCTTCCGCTCAAACTTGCATGTGCAGGGACATATATTAGCGGTGATGCTTACCCTTATAACGAAGAACGCTCTCGTAATTTTAAAGGGTTTATGACGCAGCGCGATTACAACTACATTGGACATGAGGTACGCAGTTTGGCACTTCTATATGCTCGAGTTGGCCCTCGACCAATGAATATCTCTAACAATAAATTATATGCCTTTAACCACTTTCAAGATATGAGTAACTTGGCATATGTAGGAGGAGCTCTTTATTGGTATCCACTTAAGAAAAAAGATAAAATGACGATCAATCCAAACGTACTTGCTTTCTGGACTCCTGGACGAGTAAATAAATGGGATCCAAATGGAAATCCAAATATCAATACGGGCAATGTGGTGTTTGATACAATTCAAAATTTTGCTTTGACTCAAGCAAGAGCAGATCTTGGCTTTACTGGTTGGGAAAGTACAAAGCGTGCGAGTAGCTATATGGGTACAGAAGTTAACTTGATAGCAGAATATTACGTACTTGAAAACTTGCGCTTGTACACGCTTGATGCACTTTTCTTTCCTGGACAATTGTACAAAGATCTTAAAGGACAACCAAATCGTAATACACGCCGATTAGATACGACACCTGGCCGTGAAGGCAAAGTTGTGTATGAAAGCTTAGGAGCAAAAATAGCGTATGGCCTTAACGCAGGATTGCGTTATACATTTTAGGTAATATTCTTTTGTATAGTAAAAAGGGCTTCGATTTTCTTTAAGCCCTTTTTACATGTAATGACTATTTAACGCGAACTCGATAATTTGAAAAACAAATTATTTAGTTCAAAATCGAACGGAAAGAAATCAAATAAATCATAGTGCCAACTTGGAGGGGACTGCCGTTCGTGAAACCTTGAAGTGGTAGAGTCGTTTTTT
>CAYSDC010000131.1:339-1572 GCA_964429765.1 uncultured Pseudomonadota bacterium | reverse complement strand
ACGTGAGCAGCATTTTTTCGTCTTGGACCTTGTGTGTACAAAAATATAAGATCACCAGCTTGTAACTGCATTGGATTAATTTCACGACTTGCTTCAAGTTGTTGTGTAACGCATCGTTTGATATCTTTTCCACATGATTGATAAGCACTCTTTACGAGTCCTGAGCAGTCAAACCCGCTTCCTTCAAGGGCAGATTGTCCACCCCATTGATAGGGTTGATCAAGTAGTTTGTGTGCTTGCTCAACAATTTTTTCTCGAAGTAGTGCTTCGTCCAAAGCAAAGTTTTCAATTGTTTTTTTGGTAAAGACATCTGACTTGCGAATTAATTTAAACTGCTTAGATTTATGATCGAAAAATTCAAAAAACTCTTCGTCTTTTTCTCTTATGTAGAGTGGTGATGCCATTGGTATTGTTAAAAACTCACTGCCATCAGCATTGTATGTTTTTGCCGTTGGTTGGCAAACAAGTGCTGTTTCTAAGTTGTTGTGCAATAGAAGATGATCGTAAGCGTAAACCTGACTCAAAAAATTTCTTGATTCAGGAACTATTGTGCCTTTCAATCCAAAATCACTTTCAATAGAATATAGACTGTCAGGAAATTGCTTGACAGTTACAGCTTCCCCATACAAATACTGTCCAATTTGATAGTGGGGAACTCGACCAATCTTTTGATTATAAATTTCTGCATCATAATACAAATCTGCAGCGAGAGGGCGTGGTGTTATGTAGCCAGGAGTTAGGTATAAATTAGCGATAAAAATAGAAACTTTTGGTTCCGTTACATAGCACAATGATTCTTTGTGCATCATTACAGCTTTTTCAAACGAAAATGCTGTAATGCTAGTCATAGTCAGTAAGACTAAAAAAAATTTTTTGATTTTAGAATTCATGGCTATAGATCCTCTATTTTTTGATCGAGAACTCAGCATGTTATGTATGCTCGTCAGTAATTTATATTATTCAATTAATAATTATTTTATAACTTGATTGAAATGTTGTCAAATCGGCTTATAAATGATTGGGCTACGGTTATGAATGAGAAAGGGCCTCGAAAAAATCGAGGCCCTTTCTCATTCATAGAATGTTTTCCAAGTTTCCCTTGGTTATCGCATTACTGAACGATTCGTTTTATTACTTCTTTAATAAAAACAAAGACATTTCCAAATGTTACTCCTCGTGAAGATGCTTCATCTACTAAATATTCAGCATCTTTTTTACGAATTGTTTTTTTAG
>CAYSDC010000131.1:0-329 GCA_964429765.1 uncultured Pseudomonadota bacterium | reverse complement strand
TAATTTAACCTTAAAAAAATTATTATATATTTCTTAATATTGATAAAAATAAATCCCTTGATCACCCCTTGCTTGTGAAATATTGCAGCGTAACTCGTATCATCCTTAGATGAAATTTTCTCAGCATCGCCTGGAATTCCTGAAACTAAGCCACAGGTTGTAATACTTGTATCTAAAAATTTGATTCTGAGCGGAAATGATGATCCCTTGTACGATATGTTCTTACCCAACATGTTTTTTGCAGCAATCTTGCCTTGTTCACGGGCATCCATCCATTTAGAGCTTGGTTGATAATCATCTGTTGTGAGGTTGGGAATCAAAACTCCATC
>CAYSDC010000130.1:0-3109 GCA_964429765.1 uncultured Pseudomonadota bacterium | reverse complement strand
TACGCACTGATAAACCAAATCGCTTAGCATTATTTTCAAAGCTCATTAAAAAATATCTCGTTTCGGTCGTTTCTTTGTCGCCTATAATTCGAGTTGACCTAACCATGCCAACACTCTTTAAACCATCCCATAAATTTCGATCATATAGCCATTCTAAATTAGAAGTGGCAGCAAAGTACAGGAATAAGCTGAAACATTGTGTGCATATGCAGGTAGATTTAACAAAATTTGTTAGAAATTTGACATTTTTGATAAAGTTTGTTTTAATGCGTTTCTAAATAAAAGTAAAAAATGAGCATTTGGAGATATAACGTGTACAGCAACGAACTTAAAACATACGTGGGCGTAACGCCAGAACTTATAGCCGAACTCAGACATTTGGCAGCAGAGGAACCTGAGAGAGGAGCAACACAGGCAAAAATTGATAGTTATAATCTGTTATTTACAGCAATTTTCCTTGAAGATATAGATAAGATCGCCGAATTGGCAAACGAGAGTGTTGTAAATACATTAAACACTGACGGTGATGCCCCACTTCATCTAGCAGCTATTGGTGGTCATGCACAAAGCATAACAGCACTCATCAACGCTGGTGCAAAAGTAGACCTGCCGAATAAGGTGGGTGCTACCGCACTTTGGTTAACCGTTCACGAAGGGCATGTAGGTGCAGTTACTGCTTTATTAGCAGCAAAAGCGAGCTTGATGCCAGAAAGGCCCTCAAACACATCGAGAGTAATATATGAGGCTAGAAAGAAAGTCGAGGAAGAGAATACACCTGTTAGGAGAGAAATCGCCACTTTATTAGAACAACATCTATCAACAATGGCTGATGAGGGAAATGTAGAAGCACAATTGATGCTTGCGTCTGATTATTTACTCAAAAACACTCTAGAAAGTCAGGTTGAAGCTCGAAAGTGGTTTAATCAGGCTTTTGAAAAAGGTCATTTAGATGGGCAGTATATGGTTGGCAAGATGATGCTTGAAGGTAAAGGTGGTCCTCAAAATCATAAAGAAGCACGTCGATTATTACTTGATGCTGCAGGGAAGGGACACGAAGCTGCAAAATGTGTTATGAATAGAGTAACAAAAAACCGAAAAGCTACAGAAGTAGTAGAGATGGTTGAGCAACACATTGGACTATTAGAAAAAAATAAATTGACAACTCAACCTAAATCAAAGCCAAAACATGAGACTAAGGATGTAGTAGAACATTTAACAGAAACAAAGAAAGAAAAGAATCGCCAAAAACAGAGACTGCACAACCCGAAACACTAACCCCTAAAATGTTATTTTCTGCTATGTGGGAAGCAAAAAAGACAGCACAAGTTACCCTGTGTTCTAAAATACGCTCTCAAGCAGTAAACTCACAAGCAGGTGAAATAAAAGCGCTACAAGATGCAATCGCAACAGCTATTATAACTAGCTCTAATATACTTGCAAAACCATTCAAGGAAGGCGTTAATGGTGGTAAAAATAAGGATCGTGTATGTAAATTAGAAACAAATTTAAGGGATTTAGGAGCATTAGAAGCACGTATTGTTGCTATTAAAGCACAAGAAAAAATTATCATGGATGGTTTGATGTTATTTAAGGCACTTCAAGGAAAATCAGCTTGCCCGAAAATCTTCGATACAAAAGAAAAAGCCGAATCCATTTTTACGAGCGAAGAATTTTCGGCACTGAAAGCGTTGATTAACAATGAAGATGCTACTGATGAAACATACACACGAGCATTGACTATTTTAGAAGAAAGGTGGGGTTTGCTTCTTGCAGCAGATAGGAAGATTTCAACGTATATTGATGAATTGAAAAGATTGTGTAGTCTTTTGGAAAAACGAGCACAGGAGCACTCAGGATTTGAATTATTATATTCCCCTGGAACTCCCGATGTTCTACCCTCAGATAAGTTGCTTAAAGTTCAGGAACTCCATCAAGCAATAAAGACTAAATTAGGGATCAGAGAAGAAAAAATAGCGCAACACCCCGTAGCGAGAACTGAAAAAGCAACCGCGACGCAAGATTCGCCCAGTCGATCTATTGTAAGGGCAAGACGTAGTAGCATTGCATCAACAGAAAAAACACAACAGCGCGTTGATGAAAAACTGCAAGCAGAGAGTACGCCATTACCAGTTAAAAAATTGCCTAAAGCAGAGCGTAAAAAAGCTTATGAAGCGCAGGCAGCAGCCAAAGCAGCACGTATAGCGGAGCGCAAAAAATTAGAAAAAGCTAAACAGACTGTTTTGCGAGAATTAGTGCAAAAACATATTGCAAAGCAAGTGAGAAGTGAGCATGCGCATAAAGCATTTGAAAGAAAAAACCCACAAGAACTAAAAGGAACAGCAGAAAGCACAAATCTGCTTTTTAAAACAGAAACAATGGACGCGTTTATTGAATGTGAAAAATTAAAATCTATTATAAAAATTGTAATGGAAACGAATGTATGCGCACAGAAAGAAATTTATGCAATACTCCAAAGTTTTGCTTATTTGAATGAGGTGGTCTCAATACAACACACGAATTCCGCAGTTAAAACTGTTGCAAAAACGCTTAGAAATAAGATTTTTCACAAGCATGCAAAAATTAACCTTATAAGCGGTTCAAACTTGCTACAGATGATAAATGCATGGATTAAGTTTTTAGAAACAACGAAAATGCGTTTTTGTGCTAAACCAGAAGAAACATTAGCACAAGTATCATCCGATACGTTATCAGCAGTTTATAGACTAGAAGAAGACGTTACTATTGATGAAAGCTGTAATGTTTTTGAGGAACTGATGCAATTTGGCCAAGCTCTTTACGCGAAGCTTAACCCAACACAAGGTTGTGAGCTCGATATTATCGAATGCGAAGCAGTACGTTTTTATTGGGCTATTACGGGTGCGGAACGTGGAACTTTGGAAAAAGCACAAAAAGATGGGCATGTTCGTGCATCAAAATTATTAAGGCAGTTTGGTTCGGCAGTATTTCGCCCTGAGCATCTCCACAGAGGAAAGGAAGCAAGGCACTTTGTTATATTCCCTTCAGAAGAAATCCAGCACCAAGTTGAAGAAACCGAAGCTGCTAATGAATCTACTAATGAAAATGATATTGAGGGGTTATTATTCCCGCG
>CAYSDC010000129.1:0-3199 GCA_964429765.1 uncultured Pseudomonadota bacterium | reverse complement strand
TTTGTGCAGTAACAATAACAACACATGATGGTAAAAAAGAATGTTCTTATGAAGTCATTCCTCTTCAGACAAGACCGATGATTCAAATTGATGTGGTACTTGAACAAGGAATTGATCAAACCAGGCAAATTTTGCAAAAAATATCAACATACAATCTGTCTGGAGCGATTGTTAAAATTATGTATCACATCCCAGAAGGGCTTTCAGATAAAGTTGATTTACTTGAGGTTCAGAGGGCGTGTTTGGAAGCAAAGTATGTTGTTTGAGTTATTACTATTCATAAGCTTTCCAAACGAGAGCGTCGTGCTCAAGTTAATGTTGATATGGATTTTATGGTAGTGCTTGAAAAATATATTTGTACAAAAGATTTCCTTGCTTCAAAGAAAGATCTATTAATGGCCAAGGCGCAACAATTGCGTATGCAACTAGAAGATGATGAACAAGAGCTCAAAAAATAAGCAAATGTTTTTTCTTGACATAGTTATGGTGGCTTGTTACGATCGTGCCGTGCTCAGAAGTGTTGCACAAAAAATTATATTTGATTGAGTATGCTCAGTCAAAAAAATCCCTAAATGAACAATGCTTTATGTATTGTTCGCCCCCCCAACCCTCCAGCTTGTCCTAAGTTGGAGGGAGTTTTTTTGTAGGTAGCTTTTTACTATTGAGAAAAATATCCGATATTACTTGAGGGTCCTTCGTACACTTTCTTATTGGCAAGAAATAGTGCTCGAACCATGTAGTGATGGGATGAATTTTTTGTAGTGTCCAGATAACGTGTTGTTGTAATTGGATTTGTATTCAAAGGATTTTTGGGGATAAATCCCTTGTGTGTGAGACTGTATACATTGTATCCAATACATTGTGCTGTAGCATTGTTAATAGAAAGTGATTCGGGTACTTTGATCCATTCAATGGCTATTCCCTGAGTACTTCGAGTAACCGCAGTAATTTTGGCCGATGGAAACTGAAGCGTAGCGAAACGTACTACTTTTTCTGTTGGAAAAAGAAAGATTGTTCGTTGTCTTCTTCCACAACCGGTCAAGAGCATCATGATGCATAGAGTGCTTGTAAGTTGCCAGTTGAGCATCATCTTATAACGGTTTTGAAAAAATCATAGTAAACTCATCAGCCGCTTTTTTCAGCTCAATAAAATCTGCTTCTCCAATATCTTTGCTATCAAAAATATTTTGATAAACATCATGAAAAGCACCCTTAATGTACATACTACATTGTACTGCAAAAGGTTTTACCTCTTCCAAGTTGAGCTTATCAAGATAGTTTGATTTAAGCAGAAACAGGAAAATAACTTGGTCCACAAATGAGCATGTTTCTCGTTCGCCTTGCTTGAGAATTTCAAATGCTCGATTGCCGCGATCAAGAGCTCGTTGACTTGCTTTATCAAGTTCAGATCCGAACTGAGCAAATGCCTGAAGTTCATTATATTGAGCAAGTTCAAGCTTTAAGCTTCCACTCATTTTTTTCATGGCTTTATTTTGTGCAGTACTTCCAACACGTGAGACAGACAGTCCAATATTAACTGCTGGTCGTATCCCATTATTAAAAAGTGTTGTATCAAGAAATACCTGCCCATCAGTTATTGAGATGAGGTTTGTAGGGATATATGCAGAAATATCATCACCTTGCGTCTGAATGATAGGTATTGCCGTCATAGAGCCACCACCATGCTCTTGAGAAAGGCGGCCGGCACGTTCAAGAAGGCGTGAGTGAATATAAAAAATATCACCTGGATACGCTTCTCTTCCTGGTGGTCGACGTAAGAGTAATGATAATTCGCGATAAGCAATCGCTTGATTTGTTAGGTCATCGTAGATGATTAAAACATCACGACCTTTGCGCATGAAGTATTCGCCAATAGTGCAGCCCGCATAAGGTGATAGAAATTGATTGAGTGCACTTTCTTTTGCATCGGCATCAACAATGACGGTGTATTCAAGAGCGCCATGTTTTTCTAGCTGGTAAATAAGGCGTGCTGTATTCGATTGCTTATGACCAATCGAGACGTAAATGCAAATAACATTTTTGCCTTTTTGATGCAAAATCATATCAACAACCAGCGAAGTTTTGCCGGTGCTTCGATTACCAATAATGAGTTCACGCTGGCCTTTGCCAATTGGAATCAGCGCATCAATGACCGTTGCTCCGGTTTCGAGTGGTTGATTAACCGGTTGACGATCAATAATGCCATAAATAGTTGCGGCTTCGATGGGCATATACATTTCTGCATTGATAGGACCGAGTGCATCAAGAGGTTTTCCGGATGTGGAAACAATACGGCCTAGCAACGCATCACCAACAGGGACTTGAAAAACCTTACCTGTTCTCTTTACAATTTCTTGTTCGATGATGTTTGTTGAGCTATCAAGTATGACAGCAGAAACCACTTCTTCATCAAGATTGAGAATAACTCCATGGCTACCACTTTCAAATTCAACAAGCTCTCCAAAGACAGCATTGGTAAGTCCATATATCTTGCAAATGCCATCACCAACTTTGATCGCAATGCCAATTTCATCAAGTTTTTCTTGTGGTTTATTACTCAAAGCTTGCTCGAGTAATGAGATAATATCGGTATCTTTTTCAATCATAAGCCTACTCGCCGTAAAATAGATTGTTCAAAGTCTTTGAGCTGACGTGAAATGGATCGTTCGAAAAATGATCGATCACTTTGGATTTTTATGCCACAAATAAGCGACGGATCAACATCAAATGTGGCTTGAATGTTATGTTCTGTAAGTGAGCGAATACTTTTTAAAACGCACTCTTTTTCATCTTTTTGTAACATGTGTGACGTTAAAATTGTAAAAGTTTCAACGTTTTTGCTTTTATTATAACAGGTTAAAATTTGTTCAATAACAGCATCGAGCAACTCAATGCGATTATGTTTAATGAGCGTATTGATGAGCCGTGATGTATGATGACAGCAGTTAAGAATTTCTCCAACAAGATCAATAGCCTGTTGCTTAGTAGCATGGTCTATATGTGACATCCCCAAATAAAAATAAAACCAACGGTTTTTTTTTAAGAAGAGAAAGAGCCCCTTGAGGTTTTGGAAATATTCACTACTCAATTCATGTGCGTACAGGTTTAAAAAAGCAAGCGCATATTTTTGTGCAATATTATTATGAGCATCATTCATGGGTATCCTTGTTTTTCAAAGAGTTCTTTGAAATCGATTCAA
>CAYSDC010000128.1:2709-3564 GCA_964429765.1 uncultured Pseudomonadota bacterium | reverse complement strand
AAAAATGTTAAACGCGGCACCGATGATACACTGTTTTCAG
Organism: uncultured Pseudomonadota bacterium; assembly: GCA_964429765.1. Classification (GTDB taxonomy): domain Bacteria; phylum Babelota; class Babeliae; order Babelales; family RVW-14; genus JAFEAY01. The sequence continues at coordinate 3,524 of CAYSDC010000128.1, read as the reverse complement.
TGATTAGTGGTGTTGTTAAATATCATTCTGGTTTAAAAGGGAGAAGCATGGTCTCTGTGCTTCCGGTAGACGTAAAGTAACAGAAATGTTACGTGGCTGAGTAATGAAATTTAGGTTTTTTTTGTGGAGTGGCAATGCAGTTTACAACAGATTCGGTAAAATATCGTTTTGATTTTTTAAAGTATCGTTATGTATGGGTGGGTGTGTCCGTAGTGTATCTCGTTGTGGGATTGGCTGCCTATTTCGCTTTTGGCGGATTTGAATACAACATAAACTTTACTGGTGGGGCTGAGATTCGCCTCTCTTTTGAAAAACCGCTCGATATTGCTCAGTTGCGTTCTGTTGTTGGCAGTGCTGGTTGGCAAGAACCTATTATTCAAGAAACGGGAAACAATAAGCGTGAGTTTTTAGTGCGCTTGGGTGGTAATCTTGGTTCTGATCTAGAACCTCAAATGATTAAAACACTTGAAACAGGAATTGTTGGCAACAAGGTAACGATTGTTGGCATGAATAAAGTAGGTGCCGAGGTGCGTTCTCAGACGATTTGGAACGCTATTAAGGCTATTTTACTTGCCATGTTAGTTTTGTTGCTTTATATAGCTGTTCGTTTTGAGTTTAGATTTGGTATGGGGGCAATGATTTCATTGGCCCACGATCTCCTTGCTATTTTGGCATTTTTGGTTTTGACGCGTGAGCAAATATCTTTGGACGTTCTTGCCGCAATGATGGCCGTTTTGGGATATTCTGTCCACGATACGATCGTTATTTTTAGCAGAATTCGCGAAAATATGAAAAATTTGCGTAATGTCTCAGAA
>CAYSDC010000128.1:0-2693 GCA_964429765.1 uncultured Pseudomonadota bacterium | reverse complement strand
GGAGATGGAGGTTTTCGTTTAGCGCTTGCAGCAATTCGCTCTGATTCGTGAGTAGTTTGTGTTTGAATATTTGTTTTTCCCGAAATATCTTACTTTAAAATAAAAAACAAATCGTTTGATGTCATTTTTTTAACCTCATTAACCCCTTTTAATCATTATGGTTGCTCAAAATAAACAAGAAAAACAGATAGAGAATACAACGGATGAGGCGCAAGCTAAAAACGTTCAGGCAAAAGAAACTCAGGTTGCTGAAAGAAAGCCTGTAGCAAAACCACGTGTTGTTGCTCCGGTTGCTCCCGCAAATCCAGTCAATGTTGCTCCTGTTACTCCAAAGGTATCTATAGATGTTCAAGAACTTAAAGAAATGAACATTATTAATCTTATTAATTATGCACAAAGTATAGGCCTTCCTGATGTTGCAGCGTTGAAAAAACAGGAAATCATTTTTAGAATTCTTGAGTCACAATCAGAACAAAGAGTTGAGATTTTTGGCGAAGGAATTCTTGAGCGATTGCCTGATGGTTTTGGTTTTTTGCGTTCGCCAAAATTTAGCTATGTTCCAGGGCCTGATGATATCTATGTTTCTCCAGCGCATATCAAGCGTTTTGGATTGAGAACGGGTGATGTTGTTAAGGGGACTATTCGCAAGCCTAAAGAGGGCGAAAAGTATTTTGCGTTGCAACGTGTTGATGCGGTTAACTACCAGACTCCTTCGTTAGCTGCAAGCAGAACGGTATTTGAAAATCTAACGGCGCTGTTTCCTAATAAAAAATTTAATTTAGAAGCTGATCCATCAGTTATCTCAACACGCATCATGGACATGCTTTCTCCTATTGGTAAAGGACAGCGTGGATTGATCGTTGCTCCGCCAAAAACTGGTAAGACAACCATTTTGAAAGATTTGGCAAACACCATTATCGCTAATCACCCAGAAGTGATTATGATTATTCTATTAATCGATGAGCGTCCAGAAGAAGTTACCGATATGGAACGATCTGTTCGAGCTGAAGTTGTGAGCTCAACGTTTGATGAATATGCAACGCGACATGTACAGGTTGCTGAAATTGTACTTGAAAAAGCAAAACGCTTGGTTGAAAGTGGTAAAGACGTCGTCATATTACTTGATTCTTTGACTCGTCTTGCTCGCGCTTACAATACGCTTGCACCATCTTCTGGAAAAGTACTTACTGGCGGTATTGATGCAAGTGCGTTGCAACGACCAAAGAGATTTTTTGGTGCTGCACGTAACGTAGAAGAAGGCGGATCATTGACGATCTTGGCTACAGCGCTTATCGAAACTGGCTCTCGTATGGATGAGGTTATTTTCGAAGAATTTAAAGGTACGGGTAACATGGAAATTCACATGACTCGTAAGTTAACCAATCGTCGTGTGTATCCTGCATTTGATTTGCAATCTTCTGGTACTCGTCGTGAAGAACTTATGTTGCCTGAAGAAGATGTTAAGAATTTGTGGGTATTGCAGAAGTTCATGTCGACCATGAATACCATCGAAGGTATGGAGTTCTTGATTGATAAGATTCGTAAGACCAAAACAAATTCTGAGTTTTGGGATTTGATGTTTAAGAAAAAAGTAGATAATAAATAAAGAACAAAGAGAGGGCGCTCGAGAGAGCGCCTTTTTCTTTGGTAGCGCGACTTTAATCACCCCGGGCTCCGCAAAGCTAAGGCCGGGGCTAATTAAGACACAACGGCCGTGAAGGGCGTTAAGGACATGAAGAGTAAAATTAAATAATATTATAAATCGAGGTACCCCCGAAAGGGGTACTTTTTGTTAGCCCCGGCCGGAATCCCGTCGTAGCCTTGGGCAAGACGGATGGAGCCCGGGGTTTTGGGGCCGACCATGTTAATCTTAGGAATAGAAACATCGTGTGACGAAACAGGCGTTGCTGTTTATGATACAGCGGCTCAAAAAATTCTATCGCACGAGCTTTTTTCACAAATTCAAGAGCATGCTCAATACGGTGGCGTTGTGCCCGAAATTGCATCACGCTCACAGCTTGAAAAAATACATCCGGTAACGCTTGCAGCGCTCACTCAGGCTGGTATTACGTTACAAGATATTGATGCCATTGCAGTGCCAACAAACCCAGGGCTGGCTGGTTCGCTTTTTGTTGGGTTGTGCTATGCAAAGGGGATAACCTGGGCATTAAACAAAAAACTTATCGCTATAAACCATCTTGAGGGGCATCTTTTTTCTTCATTTTTAAATTCAGATGGATCGTATAACAATATCCCTTTTCCCCATATTTGCTTGTCAGTTTCTGGCGGGCACACCAGCATGTATTTAGTTGAGGATTTTGGCAAATATCATGAGATTGGCCAGACTATTGACGATGCTGCCGGTGAAGCTTTTGATAAAATTGCAAAAATACTGGGCTTTGCATATCCTGGCGGCCCCATGATAGAAAAGTTAGCGCAGGCCGGCCATCACATTTGTTGGGGGTGTTGCATGTAATAAGTATTTACGAAGTCGTCTTGCACTTTACTGTCAGCGACGCCAGAAACAATTTATTCCAGCAGCTCCGCGGTTTTGTGGTGATAATGGGGCCATGATCGCTTTTGTCGGTGGCTTTAAGGCCGAGCAGGGGTTATTTGCTGATCTTTATGTTGATATTGGGGGCGGTTAATTACTGCGCGAGTGAAATCTCTACCTTTTTCGATGGCTTTTTAAC
>CAYSDC010000127.1:2419-3643 GCA_964429765.1 uncultured Pseudomonadota bacterium | reverse complement strand
TGCTCCAGTTGCACCAGTAGCTCCTGTTGCTCCTGATGGAGCAGCTGAAGGAGCTGTTGCCCCTGTTGCTCCAACTCCTGTTGCTCCTGTTGCACCAGTTGCCCCTGTAAAACCACGAGGACCTCGGCGACCACGTACTGCCCGAGTTTCGGCATGCTCATCAATAGCTGCTGAAATAGCATCAACTAATTTATGTTCTACTTCAATGCTTTTTAATGCACCTTGATACTCTAGAACATGTGCAATTCTTTCGATCAACTCTTGATCCGCATCATTGTTTTTTGTTTGAACCTGAACAGACAAACCAAAGCTAAAAAACAGTGCTATAGCTGCACTCTTTAACCATGTAGACTTTTTACAAAACTCCATACCTTACTCCTTTGCAATAAAGTTAATAAAAACACTGCTTTCAATCATACAAACTTACTAAAAACTAGGTCAATAATTGCTATTTTCTATTAAAGCGCTTGCTTTAGAAAAAATCTCTTTTTCAAAACCCTTGAACTCGTTTATGAGCTCAAGGGTTTTGAAATCTATTGCCTTTATTACTAACGCCAGTTGCTCCTGTAGCTCCCGTTGCTCCCGTAGCACCAGTAATTCCAGTGGCACCAGTTGCTCCTGTAGCACCAGTAATTCCAGTGGCACCCGTTGTTCCCGTAGCACCGGTTACCCCAATACCCGTAGCACCAATCAATCCCGGACGGCCTCGACGGCCTCTAGGTCCCTGAGGACCTTGAAGTCCTGCAAAACATGTTTTCAGTTCTGAATATTGATTAATTAGTCCGTTTATTTCTTCAACCAGCTTATGACCTTCTTGAATGCTTTTCAGCATCTTGTGGTTTTCTAGCGCGTGCACAACTTTTTCAATAAATGCATCATCAATATCACTATTACTGTGCACTCGTGGATACATAATCAAGCTAAAAAAAAGCACTATTCCAGCACTTTTTAGCCATGTTATTTTTTCTTCAAGCTTCATACAATACTCCCTTTACAATAAATTTTATGCAAAACACCAACTTCGATCATGCAAACTCATACAAAGCATGGTCAATAATTACTATTCTTTTCTTCAAGACTTAGTAATGATTGATTATCTGATAAGAATTCCAGCGAAGCATCAACACTACTAAATGCTTTGAACCATGGCTCGGCCCGCAACCAAGATTCATTTTCAGCAAAGGTTATGTAGCCATATATTTCACGATTATCAAGGTACTGTGG
>CAYSDC010000127.1:0-2409 GCA_964429765.1 uncultured Pseudomonadota bacterium | reverse complement strand
ACTGTGGGATGCTTTTTTTACGCGCAACATCACTAAAAATAACGTATTCATATCTACCACTTCTATCGTCATAGGAAATTTTATTAAGCACATCATTACGAATAAAATAAGCACAATGAACAACAGGAACATCGATTAGACCCTTAATTTTTTGATCCCACAGCAAATAATATTCAGAACAATCGGCATAATATCCATCACTAGTAATAGCCGCATGATAGTTTGAATAAACAGAATTTTTGACATCAGGTGTCTGATAGCAGGTTAAGAATGGAGCAACAATGGGAAGATTTGTCTGGGCAACTTTTTCAATAGTATGGGGTTTAATGAAGTTATCGCAATCAACAACAAAATAGTGTGATCTCATAGAGCGGGCCCAGTCAATCGATTCTTGCCGAATTTTACCAAGGACTTTAAATCGCTCTTCGTTCCATTCGTGCTGTCCATATTTCTGAACTGACTGTATAACATCAGTTTTATCAAAATGAATTGTTGCATAACGAGAACGAACTTTTTCAACCCAAGCAGTAAGAATTTCAGCCGTCTTATCGTTATTGTTATTTGTACGGATATAGAGATTTGTTTTTTTTGCTGGCCACGTTTGTTGCTCAATGCACCTGAGATAAAGCGGTAACGTATGCGCTTTATCTTTAGCCAGGATTGCAATTGTGACAGTATCAACAGGCATAAGTGCTGCAACCTGTGTTATTGGAGCAACAGATGCAGCTGAAGTAGTTGCAACTTGATTACCTTCATTTTCAGCACTAAGTGGTCCAATGCAAAAAAAAAGGCATCCCATTAGGGCAAGAACAAAATTTCGACTCATTTCGCTTTCTCCTTTTTTGAAAAAACATTAATGAGAGGCTTGCTTTGCACGCTGCTCTAGATATAAAGCCAAATTAGAATGGAGATGAGGTGCATCGGGATTATCTTCTAAAGCTTTTCTGACAGCAGCTTCTCCTTCGTCATATTTACCAACATACCAAGACCCAATACCGAGCAAGTCATAGCGCGTATAGTCATACAATTTTTTATCGATAAATAATATATCAGAACTTGGATATGGTATTTCTGCAGCACGTGATGCAAAGAGATGACAAAGCTCTTTTTTCCCTGTTTTCCAGCAATAGTCCGCTAAACAAACAAGCGGTTCGGCCCGACTTGGACGAGCTGAGTATGCCTCAAGATATTTCATTACCGCCTGTTCCTTCATTCCCAGCTCATTGTAGACATGACCAAGACGATAAAATGCCTGAAAATTTTCTTCGTCCCATCCACATTCACTCATAGCAATACGTTTTTCATACCAAAGCGCTGCATTTTTTAAATCACCCAAACAATCATATGTTTGCCCAATATAAAAAACTGTACGAGGATCAGAAGGATTTTCTTCATATTCTTTGAGCAAAATTTCTAAATCACGAACCCATCTTTTTTTTGATTTTTCATTTCCATAAGCCGATACACGCCATTCAAAAAAGCATTCCGGTTGAACTTTTTCATATAACTCTGGAAGAGTCGACCAGTTAGGCACTTCATGTACAACACCTACAAATTTGAGCCCTGCTGAGGACCGAAACAAGCGAGGGGTGTAATTATCAAAAAATTCATTCATAATGCGCACAAGATAAAGCGGTGTCACCTCATTTTTATGTTCTTGGCAAAATTTAATAAGGTGCTCAACGCCTTGCATATACCATTCAGCATCAACTACAAGTGTAAAACATGCGTTTGGAAAGGCTTCTTGTGCGAGTTCTAAAGACCTCGAACGAGATACGGCAAAATTAACAAAAGGTTCTTGCTTAATTACTCCATGTGCAATACGATTCTTTTCAAAGAATGCTTGCGTAACCAGAACAGTGCTATCGGTTGAAACGGTGTCCATAACTAAAAAATGCTGTAATCCTGCATCTACATATGGTTGCAGCGTTTCTTCTATGACAGCTGCTTCATTCTTGACCATAATAACAATGGCAAGTAGAGGATCAGGATCTTGAGATTTTTTTGGAGCCTGCTGCTGCAAAGATTTTATATCCCGTGTCGGAAACTGCTGCTCAACGAGCTGCTTGAATTGATCTATTGACATCTGCTCAGCATCATTGAAATTATTAAAGATTGGATTATTGTCAGAACCATCAACTGGACGCGTAGCGCAAATTAATGCAAAAAATAATGTTGCTCGAAATAGAACCATTGATAAGATCTTCATAGATATCTCCTTTTTATGAATAAAACCTTTTTGAGTTCCTATTATAAGGCAGATATAAAAAATTTTGCAAACTAGAATTTCATAAGGAATAAAAATTAATGCCTCATTTTACCGTTGCACTGCTACAAATCATGCCAACAAATAGTTTTGAAGAAAATTTAGAAAAAGGTTTGCGCGCCTGCGAACAAGCAAAAGCTCTT
>CAYSDC010000126.1:1606-3668 GCA_964429765.1 uncultured Pseudomonadota bacterium | reverse complement strand
CTTTTCCTAGAGCAAGGCTTAGCTGTCACTGCTTTGAATAATTATTTAAAATGCTTTCCTCTGAATTTAAGATTTTTTCATAACTTAAAGAAGAATGATTGCAATTAAAAAGCACAACGGTTCCGTCTGCAAAAGTAACGATTGCTCGCTCTTTCCCTGGAATTTTTGTAATGGATGTCACTTGAATTTCTTTGCTATAAAGCGATGTCTGCTTTCCATTTGTCATGTTGAATAATACAAGATGACCAGAATTATCACCCAACAGAATTTCATCATCACTCCATATCTCAAAAGTGGAAACATTTGTTGCAAATTCTACATACTCATAACGATTATTTGTAGGATTAGCACGTGAATTGCAGAATAAAAAAAGTGTAACTACTAATAAAATATTTCTTCTTACATTTTGCTTAATCATTATCTATTCACTATCTTGTATTAAAAGGTATTTTTTGCCAGAGGGACAAGGAGTATAATAGCAAGCTCTCAACGCTTGAACAAAAAAATAATATTCCACTCTACAAAACGTTCCCTGCTCTAAGCACAAAGCTACCACATGTTTTACTGACAGAACTTCCAACACCCATTCAACGTTTAAGCAATCTAGAAAAGATACTTGGAGTAAAAAATCTTTTCATCAAGCGTGATGATTTAACAAGCTCATTATTTGGTGGAAATAAAACGCGCAAGCTTGAGTTTTTGTTTGGTGATGCATTAAACGGCAAAGCTAATACTGTTCTTACACGTGGCTGTGCTGGCTCGAATCATGCAGCTGCTACTGCACTTCATGCACAAAATATTGGTCTTGAAACTATCTTGTGTTTTCTTGATCAAAAGCCAACAGAATATTTACGACGCAATCTCTTGCTCGATTCTCATGCTGGGGCACAGATTCTTACATATACAACGCCAGCTCAAATTGATGCTGATTTAGTTGCAATCGGGCGTGAATACGCAGCGACATGTGGATTATCGCCCTACTATATCCCCAGTGGAGGATCAAACGAAGTGGGCATTATTGGCTATATTAATGCAGCCTTGGAACTCAAAGAACAAATTAAACAAAGTCTTTTACCTGAACCGGACCTGATTTACGTAGCACTTGGTAGTGGCGGCACCGCAGCAGGTCTTGTGCTAGGCTTAAAACTTGCAGGTATTGCATCAAAGGTTGTAGCAGTACGCGTTGTACACGAGAAAGAGCCATTAGAAAAAGAAACTTTGATTAAAAGCTTGTGCACATGCACGGGCGAATATTTAACCAGATATGATGAAAATTTTCCTCAAGTAGCAATTTCTGATCAAGACTTTATGATTAATCACGATTTTTTTGGTGAAGGTTATGCAGCTATTTCAGAACAAGCAGCCCAAGCTATTAAACTGATAAAAGAACACGAGCACATAACTCTTGATGGCACCTATGCCGGCAAAGCATGGGCAGCACTGCTCCATGACTTGGCAACACAGCCAATCAAAGATAAGACTATTTTATTCTGGAATACTTTTTGTTCAGGAGATTTTAAAGAGATTACAGACAAAGTTGATTATCATACACTTCCTGATACGCTTCATGGATATTTTGAATGCCCACTTCAGCCGCTTGATCAAGGAGTATGATGACTAAAAAAATTCTTGTTGGTGCTCATATGTCTGGTGCACAGTCGCTTCATCTTGCTTTTGATCGAGGTGAGGAAATTGGCTGCACCGCTATGCAAATTTTTACCAAAAGCAATCGGTCATGGGTAGATAAACCCTTAACAGACGAACAAATCGAAAACTTTAAAAATCGCTGGAAAACTTCCTCAATTGAATCGGTCATTACTCATGCTTCGTATTTAATTAATATTGGATCAAGTAAACCGGATGTCGAACATAAAGCAGTCAAGGCGTTGATTGACGAAGTGCAGCGCTGCCAGCAGCTTGACATTCCTTACCTTGTGCTTCACCCTGGCTCACACCTGGGTGCCGGTGAAGAAATTTGTATTAAGCAAATTGCACGTAATCTTGATAAAGTTTTTGATGCGTGTGATGGCAAAACAATGATTCTGCTTGAAACCATGGCTGG
>CAYSDC010000126.1:0-1565 GCA_964429765.1 uncultured Pseudomonadota bacterium | reverse complement strand
CAATATTGGCAACACATTTGAACAACTTGCTGCTATCAGATCCGCGTGTGAACATAAGCGTAAAATCGGCATTTGTCTTGATACATGCCACATTTTTACCGCTGGCTACGATCTATCAACCGAAGAAAATTATAAAAAAATTATAAAAAATTTTGATGACATATTGGGAATCAATCACCTCAAAGCAATTCATCTTAATGATTCAAAAACAGCATGTGGTTCGCGCGTTGATCGTCATGAATCATTGGGCAAAGGCCAAATTCCATTAAAAATTTTTGAGCTCATTATGCAAGACCACCGCTTGAATGATATTCCAAAAATTCTTGAAACCCCTGACCCTGAGATTTATCAACATGAAATAGAGATCTTAAAAAATTACAGCTCAAAATAACAGCAACTGATTTTAGAACACTTGTTTATCTAAAAATTTTTTAAAAAGTAAAAAAGCACTTCTCGTGTGTAAAACGAGAAGTGCTTTTTTACTTTTAGTTTTTTACTAAATATATTTATTTTTTAGTTAATGACATCTATAGCTCTGAAGATTTTTATCTGATCATCCGAGATATTCAATCCTTGTGATTGAATCATTGCAGCATTAATTCTCAGCTTATAATCATGAGCAGGACAACATGGAATTTGAGATGGAAGTTTTTTATCAACTAAAATTTCAAGAGCACTTCGAGCTCCTTGAATACCAAATTGTCGTTCCATCACACCATATCCCAGCACCGCTCCTCGAGCAGGAGAATCAAGATCGCTTGCATACAAGGTAACTTGATGTGCGCAACACAGCTTAATGAGACTTTCAAGCCCAGACATTGCAGTATGGTCTTTAAGCACAATAACTACATCGATATCAGACAAGAGTCCTGAGACTTTTTGATAGATTTCATTTGAATTATAAACTTCAGCTTTAGAAAGCAAGATATTTCTTGAAACAAGAATTTGCTCAATGATATCGGCTTCTTTTATTAAACCAATCTGTGAAGGATTGTATACGAGTAAAACGTGTTTAACTGATGATTTTAAAAGTAAAAGCAATTCAAGTTGTTCGTCAAAATGTAATTCTTCGATAACACCTGTTAACTGATTGCCAGAATTTTCATACGATTTAATAATGTTTTGTCCTATCGGATCTGCAACCGCTGTAAAAACAACGGGCATAGTACTTTGTTTTTTCTGAATAACTTCTTGAGCAAGTTGTGTTGCTTTTGAACCAATGGTCATAACCAGATCAAACTGTTGTTGCACAATTTCTTCTATTTGAGCACGCATAAGCATGACATTGTTGTTAGCATTGAAAATAGTAAAGTCATAAGAATATTTTGATTCTTTTTCAATTGTTTCAATAAAACCACGTGTAATTTCATCCATACTTGGATGGATTGCGGGCTGTACCACGGCGATACGCCCCACAATTTTTTGTTTTAATCCATTTTGCTGGTTTTTGGAAAGAAGATCTCCACCCAAATAAAGCAGCGTACCGACTAAAGCAAGGTTCAGCACAAAGCTGATGGTTAATAATAGCTTTTTCATAAAAATCCTAATGTTTTTATTGTGAAAAG
>CAYSDC010000125.1:0-3696 GCA_964429765.1 uncultured Pseudomonadota bacterium | reverse complement strand
TTACTCATTGGATTTCTCTCAAAACCGATCATTACGCTGCTCATCCCTGCAAGTACACACTTTTTTTGGTCAACTGCCGCGGCAACCCCATCGGCAATGTTAATGGGTTTTTGTAGTGGACTTATCCTTGCTGAAATCGTTGCAGGAATATACTCATCAAAGGCCTTATACAGGTTATATACCTTGATACGACCTACGTGCTCTGCGCTTACAAGACCTCTGTACACCCTCAACAAATACGATTTTTTTGTTAGCAAGTGGAAAACGCTTACACAGCAGAACAAATCGCTCGCTGCGTATGGGGTAATGACAGCCCTTTGCAGCCTGCTTTTCCTGATATGTGCAGGGCTAAGCATTGTACCTGCAATTTCATTTTTACTCCTTACCACCATTGCAACATATCATATCTGCATCATAAGCGGGCATATTGGCATGGTACAATTTGGCCGATTTTCAACATTCATCATGATTCCCATGTTTCTTATTTTTTCACTTTCACCTCAAAACCTCACATTGATTTGTCTCTTTTTCCACATCTGTGCAGCCAGCGCCTCAGATTATCTCTTTGATTACAATATTTTCCACATTGGCCGTTACCCAAAAAGGCACTTGGTTACCTACCAGCTTTTTGGCTTGGTTATCACAGCATTCAGCATTGGGATGATATTTTGGCTTTTATTTACACATTTTCAACTTGGAAGCCCTGAGCTTTTTGCACAACGAGGCCAAACAAAGGCACTCCTGATTCAAACACTTTCATTCGACCCATTTACACTGGTCTTTGGGTTCTTTTATGGCTTTGTACTCAAGCGACTACGCCTGAGCCCCGCGATGACGCTGGGGGGGCTGCTCATGCCAGCCAGCCTTCTCTGGAGCCTTGTGCTTGGCGCTCTCATTTCTGCCATCCCTTCAAAAAAAGAGCGCTATACACCCTTTTGCGCTGGAGTTTTAACCAGTGAATCGATATGGGTGATTTTGACGATTATAAGCAAGATTTTTTGAAGTTTACTTTCGTAATCTTTAGCTATAGGATAAAACCCTATAAAATTTCACTCATTACCGAATAAAAAGCTATGAAAAAATTTCCTTTAATCATCATTTTTGCAACCTTATTAGCAAGCATGCTTATCATTATAAAACAGGCTCTAAATCCTTTTATTGATGATCAATATCGTGTTGTCTGTACAACAACATTTCTTGCTGATGCACTCAAGCATATCGCTGGTGATACCATCAAAGTGATAAACCTTATGGGACCAGGTATTGACCCACACCTATACAAGGCAACCGAGCAAGATATGCATCATATAGCCAATGCCAATCTTATCGTCTATCAAGGGCTGCATCTTGAAGGAAAAATGGCTGAACTTTTTAAACAGATGAAAAGTTATAAACCAACATATGCCGTGAGCAAAGCGCTTTGTGCCAATGATCTACGCGCAACAAGCAATAAAGAATGCTATGACCCTCATATTTGGTTTTCTGTCCCTCTGTGGATTAAAATAGTTCGCTACACTACACAAATTCTTGATAAGAACAATCCAGGGCACACCAACTCCTACTTCCAACGTTGTGAAAAATATTGCGCTGAGCTTGAAGAGCTTCATGAATATGTCTGCGCCCACGCCAACCAATTATCTGCAAAACAACGTATACTCATTACAGCACATGATGCGTTTGGTTACTTTGGTAAAGCATATGATTTTACCGTTATCGGACTTCAAGGAATTAGTACAGATTCTGACATCAGTACTGCAAGCGTTGAAAACTTAGCACAGTACATCGCTATCAACAATGTCTCAACCATCTTTACAGAGTTGAGTGTTCCGCATAAAAGCATTGAAGCGTTGCAGCAGGCTGTAGCACGCTATAATAAAAAAGTTGCTATTGGACCAGAACTCTATACCGATTCTTTAGGTGATAGCTCATCACCAGCCAATACGTACAGCTCGATGATACGATATACCATTCAAACGCTTGTGGAATCACTCAAACTTAAGGAATAAACTATGACAGCATCCCTAGAAGTAAACCATCTCACCGTTGCATATAAGGACATGGTTATTTTGCACGATCTCTGTGCACGTATTCCACACGGCGTAGTAGCGGCACTTATTGGTCCAAATGGCGCCGGTAAAACAACTTTTTTGAAATCGATCTTATCTATCGTGCAACCACGAGCTGGTACCATAAAGCTTCTTGGTAAACCATACGCTGAAATACGCAACCAAGTTGCTTACATCCCTCAACGGTCATCAATAGATTGGGACTTTCCAACCTGCGCGCGTGATGTTGCCATTATGGGGCGATATGGAGCACTTGGATGGTTCAAACGCCCGGGAAAACTTGATTGGGAAAAAGCAGATCAATCACTAGAGCTTGTCGGTCTGAGCAACTATGCTAATCGCCCGATTCAAGAACTTTCTGGAGGTCAACAACAACGCCTTTTTCTTGCACGAGCATTGGTTCAAGAAGCACAGCTCTATTTGCTTGACGAACCATTTGCAGGCATCGATGCACACTCTGAAAAAATGATTATTTCGATACTTCATACAATGCGCAATCAAGGAAAAACAATCATCATAGTGCATCACGATTTAAATACATTAAAAAGTTATTTCGACTGGGCGCTGCTCATTAACAAAAAAGCTGTTGCCTGTGGTCCTATTGCACAAGTAATTACTCCTACAACACTTGCCCAAACCTATGGTTTGGGGGCAACATGTTGACAGCACTCATTACACACCTTGAGCAGATACATCCACTTATACCGTTAATCATTACCATGAGCATGCTTGGAATATCTGCCGGAATTCTTGGCTGTTTTACACTACTGCGCGGACAAAGCCTTTTTGGTGATGCAATGGCACATGCATCTTTGCCAGGAATAGCACTCACATTTATGGCTACACAAACAACGAACCCTCTCTTACTTTTGACAGGTGGATCGTGCGCTAGCTTAATTGGGGCATTCCTTTTACATTGGATTCAAGAGAATACTCGACTAAAAACTGATGCAATTTTGGGATGCATTCTCTCTTTTTTCTTTGGCACAGGACTTATGCTTTTAGCCATTATCCAACGTTCGTACTCTGCCCAACAGGCAATTCTTGGAAAATTTTTATTCGGAAATGCAGCTCTATTGCTGCACAACGATATGTTCACCATATTTTTTATGGGTGGATGCATTGTCACTTTAGCACTTCTCTTTTGGAAAGAATTTTCCGTAGTTACCTTTGACGCAACGTTTACGCAAAGCATCGGCTACTCTGCTCGATTTCTTGATATACTCCTTACGCTTTTATTCATTATTTTGATTGGCATTGGCATACAAACAGTTGGAGTTCTTTTAATCACAACACTCTTGATAGCCCCTGCTGCTGCTGCTCGACAATGGACCTCATGCTTGCGTAGCATGGCTTTGCTTTCAGCTTTTTTTAGTATCGTTTCAACTACTGCAGGAACTATCCTAAGCTATTATTACCAAACAATCCCAACCGGGCCGGCAATGGTTGTTATTGCAACAACCTTAACCTGTGTATCACTACTCACAACATCCCGCAACACTTAGGAGCTCCTATGTTACATTTTGAAATTGCTCTTATTGCTATACTTACGGCAATTACCTGCTCCTTACCTGGAACTCTGCTCGTATTACGTGGAGCCGCTTTGATGAGTGATGCAATTAGCCACTCC
>CAYSDC010000124.1:1993-3717 GCA_964429765.1 uncultured Pseudomonadota bacterium | reverse complement strand
CGAACCGCTTGATCTGCTACCTGGTAAAGCTTGCTTCCCTTTTCGCTTGCTCCAGAAATAATCAGAGGAGTTCGCGCTTCGTCAATCAGAATTGAGTCAACTTCGTCAACAATAGCAAAGTTCAATTCACGCTGAACATAATCTTCTAAGTCGAATTTCATGTTATCACGCAAATAGTCAAAGCCATACTCGTTATTTGTTCCGTAGGTAATATCTGCCCCATAGGCTTTTTTACGTCCCTCATCACCCAAATGATTCTGAATGATTCCAACTTCAAGGCCTAGGAACCTGTAAAGCGGACTCATCCATTCAGCGTCACGACGAGCAAAATAGTCGTTGACCGTAATCAAATGAGCACCTTTGCCTTCATGATTTTAAGTGGAATATCCACTTCAAGTTCTTTGCCTTCAAGACCATTGAGGTACAAAGGTAATGTAGCCATAAAGGTTTTACCCTCACCGGTTTTCATTTCTGAAATTTTACCCTGATGAAGAACAATTCCACCAATTAATTGCACATCAAAATGGCGCATGCCAAGCGTACGCATTCCGGCTTCACGAGCAACCGCAAAAGCTTCTGGAAGTAAGTCATCAAGTGTCTGACCTCTGGCAAGTCGTTCACGAAATTCAGCAGTTTTATGCTTGAGCTCATCATCAGACAGGGCCCGAATAGCAGGCTCAAATTCATTGATGTATTGAATAAGAGGCTGTAAGCGTTTGAGCTCACGCTCATTTTGAGTTCCGAAAATTTTGGCAAGAATTCTTGATATCATGATTTATCCCAACAGTGGACGTTGCTGCACAATAGTATGCAATTGGAGAACGTCCTGTAAGCGTTTGATCTGCAAAAACATAAAATTTTGTTTCTATACTATATCACAAAGAATGGTCAAGACCAAGTAGTGTGTTTTTTGATAAATCAATAATCAAAAATTGTGAAATATTGTTGAAAAACTACACTTTAAGCTCTTGTTGGCAAAAGAGCTCGGTTTGATTCAGGAAAATATTGTAACGGAATCATCGTACTCGTTGAACACATTGCAAATATACCTTTTGAATCTTGCTTACGAAGACCAAGAACAATAATATCTTTAGGCTGTGCTTTTGGATACTCAAACATGGTACGACTGATTCCAATCTGTACAGTTGCCCCAGGAACAAGCTCTTGATGAAATGATTTAAGAATCTCTGGCATAAACGCAACAACCGGCAATGGATAGATGCTTAAATTTTTGCGATACAGTATTTTTCCAACCATACCATATGACCAAAGTTCGCTATGAGTAAGAGATTTCTGATCAACTTCAACTTCAATATGAATGACTTTATTTTTTTCTGCCTTACCTTCAAAGCGTCGCTTAGATAATTTTGTTGTCGAGATACTATCTAAAACTTGGATAGCATCGCCTTGCGAGTAAACCAAGTAAACCGACTTAAATAACGGGTCTAAAACATATTTTTCTGTTTCAACTTGAACGGGAGTCCCTAGCATTACAAGTCGATTAATAGACAATTTTTCTGATAGTTCTTTGTGAAATCGAACCATATTCAGGGCCACATTTCCACCATGGCTATGAGCAAAAATATCAAGTTCAACTTCATCTGCACCGCAATGCTGCCTTACTTTTTTTATTTCATCAGAGAGTTCTTGATACAAACGCTTGGCCCATTCAACTCGATTTGCATGCTCAAGTCTTCCATCCCAACCAAATACATAGCATGAAC
>CAYSDC010000124.1:862-1952 GCA_964429765.1 uncultured Pseudomonadota bacterium | reverse complement strand
ATTGACTCCATTCTTTGCAACATGACTAACAATATTTTTGAACGCACCGAAGGATGGGACAGGCAATATTGTTCCATGAACAAAAACATTCATGCGATGGCTAGTTTTTTTCTCAGATACATAAGTCGATGTATCCAGCTGAACATGAACACTTGCAGAATCATCATTGAATAAAACAGATGTTTGAAATATCAGGCAAAATAAGAGAATGTGTGAAATCATTAAACATAGACGCATGAATAGTCCTCATCAGACAAAAAACTCTGAAAATGAAAAAGCCCCAAAACCCATCTAATCATAGAGAATAGCATGACTGAGAATAGGAAAGTTTGATGTTTATTTCAAGCAAATCTTTTATACATTCTTTACAAATTCAATACTTTGAGTTACATCGTCAGGTGAGTTGCACCTTAAGGTGAATTACTCTGCCAATAGCAAAAACCAAAACGAGGTTCAAAAGTCTACTCATGAATAATCAGCAATCCACTTCTCTTAATCAAACTCGGCTTCCTGGAAAAGTGCTGCGTATCAGTGGAACCGTTGTCGACGTACAGTTCGATCAGCGAAACATTCCTGATATTTTAAATAAACTTGTTATCCAAATACCTGAAACATCGCAAAAAATTTCTCAGCTTAAAACCGTTAGCCTTGAGGTTGCTCAGCACCTTGGTGATGGAATTGTTCGCTGCATTGCACTTGAACCACTTGAAGGAATTATGCGAGGTATCCCTGTTATTGACAGTGGCGCACCCATTATGGTTCCCGTTGGCACAGAAGTACTTGGGCACATTTTTGATGTTTTAGGTCAAACAATTGATGGAACCCCTCAATTAACCGATGCAAAACGTTGGCCCATCTATCGTAACGCACCAAGCCTTATTGAACAGAAGACCGGAGAAGAAATTCTTGAAACAGGCATTAAAGTCCTAGATCACATTTGTCCCTATATCAAGGGTTCAAAAATTGGGCTTTTTGGCGGTGCTGGCGTTGGTAAGACAATTATTGTACAAGAGCTTATCCGCAACGTTGCAATCGAACACGGCGGCTATTCGGTTTTTGTTGGCATAGGAGAGCGAACCCGTGAAGGAAA
>CAYSDC010000124.1:0-779 GCA_964429765.1 uncultured Pseudomonadota bacterium | reverse complement strand
CGGGAGTTTTAAATAAAACGGCTTTGGTTTTCGGTCAAATGGGCGAAATGCCTGGGGCTCGTTTACGCGTTGGGCTCACAGGGTTGACCATGGCTGAGTATTTCCGCGATAAAGAGCACAAAGACACGCTCCTTTTTATCGATAACATTTTTCGCTATGTCCAAGCTGGAGCAGAAGTTTCAGCACTCCTTGGACGTATGCCATCAGCTGTAGGCTATCAGCCGACATTGGCATCAGAAATGGGTATGCTTCAAGAACGTATCACCAGCACACAGAACGGCTCAATTACCTCAATTCAAGCGGTCTACGTACCTGCAGACGACTACTCAGATCCTGCACCAGCAACAACCTTCCAGCATCTTGATGCAAGCACCGTATTATCACGCAAGGTTGCACAGTCAGGTCTTTATCCTGCAGTTGACCCTCTTGAATCTGTATCCAATGGGCTAAAACCAAACATTGTTGGCCAACGACACTACGAAGTAACACGCAGAGTTCAGCGCATTTTACAAAAATATAAAGAACTTCAAGACATTATCGCCATTTTGGGGATGGATGAGCTTTCTGACGCTGATAAAATTATTGTATACCGAGCTAAGAAAATTCAGCGCTTCCTTACACAACCCCTTTTTGTTGCAGAGCAATTCACCGGCTTACAAGGCCGTTTTGTTCGCCGCGAAAAGACCGTCGCAGACTTTGAAAAACTCATTAGTGGCGAATGTGATAGCATGCCAGAACAAGCTTTCTACATGGTTGGTACATTAGAAGAAGCTCAAGAA
>CAYSDC010000123.1:0-3852 GCA_964429765.1 uncultured Pseudomonadota bacterium | reverse complement strand
TGTTATGGATAAGAAATCTGTTATCAAGTTCAACGCCTGCGGCTGCGGCTGTATCGATGCGAAATGCATTAGTTCCGTTACCTATACCAAAATATTTGCCTTGGGCATCACCTTTGTTTGACTCTTGATAGAAGCCAACAAATTGGAGGCTTGTGTGAGTTTTTGCTTCGTTTTTGCGGTAGACGTGGTCATGCCACGTGGTGTATTCAAGTGGCAAGTTAACGCCTGATGGGCGTGCGGATAAAAATGTTTTCTTGCTATGAGAATCGTTTGACGCGTTCAGCAATGGGGCTGTGAGCGCTACGATAAGCAGTGCTTGAACTATCCAAGGACTATTTTTCATCTCTCTTCTCCTATTCTAAAAATCACGCAACACTACATTTGATGTCATCCCTGCCACCGAGCCGGGATCCACCAATACAAATTTGTTCTTCAATGAATCTTCGATGGAAAAGCATATCCAACGCAAGTATCTTTTGTTGTATATCATTATTCAAGCTTGTTCAGCAGTTATTGTCAGATCAAGCTTTTGAGTAAAAAACCCCGCAGCTTGTGATGCTTGCGGGGTTTTTGTAATTCAACACTAAATGCGTCAGGTGAGTTATTTTACTTCAATAAGTGCTAGATCATCTTTTTTGCTTTTTTTGTTCTTTTTATCTTTTTTGCGTTTGCCATCTCTCTTCTTCTTACCACCCTTTTTGCCTTTTCCCGACTTTCTTTTTTTGTCAGCTTTGCCTTTTCTGTCAGACTTGCGAGCTTTACGTGATTTGCGAGCTGCTTTTTTACGGCGGTCTTTTTTGCTTACGGTTTTTTTATCGCCTGTTCTCATTGCTCGGCGAGCTTTTTGACCTTTAAGTGTGCGGTTTTCAGCATTTTTTTCTTTTTTGTCTTCGCCCCAGAAACCCCACCAGCTTTTTGAAGGTTCTTTTGTTTTTCGTTCTCGAGGAGCTGTTTTTTTTGAAGGAGCTTTTTTGCTATCCTTAGCGTCTTTAGCCTCTTTGGTTTCTTTTTTGCTAAAGAATCTATCTGTCCAAGAGCGTTGTTTTGGTGTCATTGTTTTTGAATAAGCTTTTTTTGCTGCAGGGCAAGATTTGCCTTTGCTCAATGGACAGCTTTGTCCTTTATCATGATCATGCGATTGAGCGGCTTCATTTTTGAGCGGGCATGATGATGCTTTGGCATGATTATGTTTAAGCGGACACGATTCGGCTGTGCTGCTTGCAGCCTCTTTTTTGTCTGTTGCTGCAAAACAGGAATTGCTTACAAGTGCGGTTACCAAAAGTAACGATATGATTTGATGTTTTTTCAACATAAGATTTCTCCTTTTATGATGTCTTGTTGAAAACGAACAATAACTTTTACGCTTTTCCATCCTAGCAAAATTTTTTGTGAATCATGAAGTATTATTTCTTCTCTGTCTTTCTTGCGTAATAAAAAGTAAATGTGAAAGCAGTAATCCTTATACATCTCAGTAAAAAAAGGGCCGACATTTCTGTCGACCCTTATGAAGCTCTTTATTGTGCGTTGGATTAGAATCCAATGCCAATCTTAAGCCACAATTCCCATTTTTCAAGTGCATCGTTTGAGCCACGGAATTCATAGCCGCCACCAGCACCGAGCATAAGTGGGCATTCCCACTCTGAGAACATATAACCAAGTCCGGCATAGATTTTGTGTGTAAGTTGTGAGCCGGTTTCAGCTGATGATCTTACAAGGTTTGCTACGTTAACAGCTTGAGTAAGGTTTAATGCTGCGTTAGCATTACCAACTGTAGCTACGCCTGCATTGGTTGTATCAAATGTTGTAGCTGCAATACCCCATACACCGTCGGTAAATGTGCCAGATTTAATTTTAACTTCTTCTTGGTCTTTCCAGAAAAGGTTATAACCTAAATCTACACAGAAGCCGCCGTTGTTGTAGGTGAGTCCAATGATACCATCAAGTTGGCTGCCAGGTGTTACATCAACATTGAGTGTTGTAACGTTTGCAGCTGGTGTGAGCAACTGTGCATTTGCAGCGGTGCCAATTTTTCCAAGCAAACGGTAGTGTCCCCAATCAAGAACGTTGCCCGCAGCATCTTTGATGCCTAATGTACGTTTTTCTGACTCTTTGAACATATAGCGATAGTTCAAAACAGCGGCAATTTTGATGTTGTGATCTTCATTACCCCATGGGCGGAACATTGCATCAAAGCCGGCACCAAATGCCCAGTGATTGCCGTTCCCAACAATAGCTTCGAATGCATGAACGCTATCAGCTTCATCACCGGTTGGGATGGTGAAACCGATATTGATGCCAACATGATGGCAGTCTTTGTGCATAAAGTTATAGCCAAGTACGATGTCGATGTCTGCTACACCGGTTGAGTCATTCTTGCCATCCATCTTGAGGTGATCAAGAGCTGCTTGAGCATTAGCTGTATTAAGAGTTGTATTGCTGAAGCTTCCGCGCAGGTAGTTGTTCATGTTTGTAGCAGTAGTACCAGCTGTTCTGAGTTCAACATTGTTTTCAACATGAACTACAGGAACAGTTGCTTTAAGGTAAAGCCCTTTGACTATTTTTTCTAAATCTTGGAAATAGTCAAAGCGAACGCCCCAAGCTTCTTGCTTTGGGTGAAGTCTAACGGTTGCATCAGCAGCGGCAGCACCTTGGTTGTGCAAGAAAAAATCAAGGTCTGCTACTGCAGCACCAGTTTTTCCATTGTTCAACAAGAACGTGCTGTTATCTTGAATACCGAAATATTCGCCTGTTTCATCTTCACTTGCTGTGCGGTTAAAAAAGCCTGTTGCTTGAAAATTAGCGCCAAATTTATCGGCTGCTTTACGATGAATGAGCTGGTTGAATGTGCTCAATTCCAATGGAAGGTTTACACCATGCGAGCGAGGCAGTAAAAAGGTTTTGTTTGTGCTAGCTTGGACAGTTGCGCTTACTGCGAGCATCGCAACTAATAAACCCTTGATTGCTTTATTCATATTCTGTCTCCACAATTTCAGCTTTAAACGTGTGCCTTTTACGTATCATCCTGTCTAGAAAACAAGGACAAGGTACAGAAAATTATGTGCGTCTTTGATGAAGTGTGTCTGCAACGGCGTCAGTGTGTACAGGAGATAACGGAAATGCCGTGAATATTTTTAAATGATTGATCATCAGCTTTAAGATACTTTTGTGATTGAGCCTCCTTTCCTCTCTTCTTTTTGGTGTTGTCAAATACTAATACCAACCAATTTGCAGTGTGTTGACCGTGTATTTCATCTCAATCTATCGCGTTTGTCACGCGCATCGACTATAACAACGCTGATAGGTTAGCGAACATGCGCTCAGATATCAAGTTTTTTTTCTTGGGGTGCAAAAGACTGTTCTATTGCTCAGACAGCCATGCTAAATTGATAGACAAAAACAAGGTAGCAAGATCTACAGTGCAAATGCAAGAAAATTTCATGAAAGGATATTTTGAATGAATGAATTACTCTTTGTTGTGGTTGTGCAGGTTTGCTTAGAGTCGCTGCCAATAAGCAGTTCGGGGCATATGATGCTTGCAAGCATGCTCTGTGTAAAGATGAACAATTTTTCATATGCACTTCCTGAGCACTTCGACCACTTTCTGCATGGTCCAACACTTATTGTGCTCCTTACATTCTTTTTTTCTTCGTGGTGGCCAGTTGCAAAACAGTGTGTTGGTGCATGTGCAAACGTGCTGCGTGGAGGCAGAATTTCTCATTCGCAAAAGCGCGGTTTGCGGTTAGCACGTAACATTATTTCATGGGCATTTATTGCCGATGTTATTTCGGTATGCGTTTATGGTTTTGGAAAATTATTGTTCAAAGTTGGAGGTATTTCACCAACCCCACCAGT
>CAYSDC010000122.1:1761-3870 GCA_964429765.1 uncultured Pseudomonadota bacterium | reverse complement strand
CATCTTTGCATTTGTTTGTCATGAGACTCTCCTTTGTTAGCACTACAGGAATATGACAGTTGCCAGAATATCAGGAGATCAATATTTATCGCAATACATTGAGTTTTTCTGATGTGCCAGACTGATTTGTGGAGTGCTAGGAGAGGTCTTGATTATTTTGACCCAGTTTATCTTTGGCAAAATGTCGCATCACCTGAAAACGAGTTTGAGTTAATGGATGTGTTGTATTTGTTTGGAGATAATTATAAGCCTTTTCGCAATTGATTTCTTCTTGTTCTATAAAATTGATTATTTGGAGTATATCAAAATTGTTGTGCAATATTTCTTTGTTGGTCAGAAGGGCTTCAATGCTTACCTTATCGGCTTCTAGTTCGTGATATCTTGATATATAGTTGCAGAGCTCTTTTTCATATTTACAAAAGAAAATTATGCTTAAAGCAATAACTGCCGGAACCCAAAGGTATACAGATAAATTTTCTGAACACAGATGATAGCCTGAGATAAGTGGAAGAAATAAACCTAATAGATCCATCAATTGGGAATAATATTTTCTCTTAAGTGTATGTGCATGTTTTATATGTCCTATCTCATGAGCAATGGATCGTATTAATGTGATGTCAGAGCTTTCTGTTATGAGTTCATATCCCAGTTGAATGCACATGGAATATTTTTGTTCATGAGAAGGTGTCGTATGAATTCCTGTTGTAGGATATAAAGCAAAATATTTATTAAGTCCCTTATGAGCTAAAATATTTTTTGCAAGCGCGTTGTAGCCAATTTTTTCCTCATTGTCGTCAAAGCCAATTTTTATCTTCAATGAGTAATTTGTTGTTTGTAAGATTTGTTTGCACAAATCGTCGGTAAGTTTATATAAAAGAGGCAGGCGGGTTTTGATGTTTTCCGTTGTAAGATACTTGCTTAAAGCTTTGTCTGAATCAAGTGACCATTTTTCATCGCATAATTCTTCACGTAGCTGATTATTTTGGTAAAGCGTAGTGAATTCATTGCTTATAGTTTTTCTATGAAGAAATTCGGTGATAGATTGTTGAGGTTGGTTTTCATTGTGATCATGAGTTGCTTGCACGATTACAACGCAGATCACACTGAAAAAAATAGCTTTGAGTGTGTTTTTTACAAAAAATAACATAATTGCCTCCAAATTTCTCAATTTATTATAATTTCTAATTGTAATAAATTAAAAGAAAATGTCAAATGCCCCTGGGGAAGCTCAATTATTCAGTGAGCATATTCTTGATAGAGCTATGATGGTAAATGTTCTCAACTATTCTTGATTTGGGTATACTCTGGAAAAATATTTTTGTATGTCTCTAACATGATAGGTCACTTATGAATGACAAAATCTTCATATCCGGCAAAAATTTTATTCTTTTTTTATTAGTTTTTCCGCTTCTGCTTACTCAAGCATGCATCAGCAGCAACCAAGTACGTTCAGTTGTCGTTTGGCATTCAATGGACTCCGTTCTGGGCCAGGCATTTAATAAGATTGTCGATGATTATAATGCGTTGCCTGAAACAATTGCTCGTCATGAAAAGGTGACTTCTGTCTACAAAGGGTCATATGATCAGGTGCTTGATGCTGTTTGTACCGTGCAAAAAAACGAGGAGACTCAGCAGGTGCCGCATATTGCCCAGATTTTTGAAATGGGAACCTTGGTGATGCTCAAAAAACTTGATGCATCAGGAAAACCACTATTTAAACCGTTGTATGATGTCATGAGTCTTGCTGGTAAAACTATCGATGAAAAGAGCTTTTTGCCGACGATTGCTCAATTTTACCAAGCGCGTACTGGCCGCCTGCAATCGCTCCCTTTTAACTCAGGCACCGTTGTTATGTTTTACAACAAAACAAAATTTGATCAACTTGGTCTTAAGCCACCAACAATGTGGGAAGATGTTGAACGTCTTGCGCCGATACTTAAAGCTGATGGAGCTAAGAATGTGGTGAGTGTTGGATGGCCACATGGCCACTGGATAGATCAAATTGGAGCACGACATAACAAGCCACTTGCTACTCATGGCAATGGTGTTGATTCAGACGAAGCGCGTTTGTGTTTGCATTCACCATTTTTTATAAAGCATGTGGAATCG
>CAYSDC010000122.1:1183-1704 GCA_964429765.1 uncultured Pseudomonadota bacterium | reverse complement strand
TTTGGCCCTGATGCAGAGACCGCATTTGCTGCGCAGGAGATATTTCTATTGGGGCAGGGCGCCAATCGTTTACCCATTATTCAGGCAAAAGTAAAAGATAGTTTTGAAATAGGGGTTACCTTCTTTCCTTACTGGCAACGTGATGTTGAAAAGCCAAGCAATACCATTGCTGGAGGTGCATCATTTTGGGCTCTTGCTGGCCACGATGAAAAGACCTACCAGGCAATAGCTCATTTCTTTGAATATCTTGTTTCAGTTGATGTGCAAATGGCTTGGCATCTGTTGACCGGATACATTCCGATTGTTCACGCTGCGCATGAGCAGATAAAGGATCATAAAGAGGCGTATCAATCATCTACCGCCTACCACGCGGCATTAGTTGCTTTTGAATCGTTGCTTGGTCAGTCACATGCATATTCTCGAGGAATCTTGCTCCCTCAATTTCCAAAAATTCGTGAGGTCATGCTTGAGCAGCTTATTCCTGCAATTAAAGGAGAAAAGTCGGCAAGCGATGCGTTTGA
>CAYSDC010000122.1:0-1173 GCA_964429765.1 uncultured Pseudomonadota bacterium | reverse complement strand
ACTTGATCGCCAGGGCAATGCTATCTTGGAATCGCATAATTCATAACGCCTGAATCTATATCCTGCAATGAGCACTGCAAAAGTAATATCGAAAAAGAGCAATAAGCTTAGTGATAGGATTATTGCTCTTTTTCAGATCATTTTATATACTCTCCCTGTATGAGCAGTTATTATTGACCGCGTTTTTAATCAAGGACGATATGAACGCTCCACTTTTAAATGTAAACTTGATCTGTTTTAAACAGTCTCAACTGTTGAATCAATCCTATGCTCATGGCGCAACGTTAACGATCACGTTAACTACTACGACTGCCTAAGGGCAGTATTTCTTATTTTCACCAACTTTATTTTTGTTTATGTTGTTTTCTATCAAGAGGCAGAAGTTTGTATTTTTAACGCTCTGCTACAATTTTGCCCAATCTATTGAAGGGATTAATCGTGGAAGATAAAATGTATTTGCATAATCTGCGCCACTCCGCCGCGCATCTATTGGCTCAGGCGGTACTCGAGCTTTTTCCTGGAACAAAGCTGACCATTGGCCCTGTAACAGAATTTGGTTTCTTTTATGACTTTTTGCCGATCAAAAATTTTAAAGAAGAAGATTTGCCGGTCATTGAAAAAAGAATGCGTGAGCTTGCCAAAAAAAATTACAAGATTATTGGTGGTCAAATACCAAAACAACAAGATCGACCAAAGAACAAAGACAACCAAATTAAACTTCAAATCAACGATGGAATTGCAGATGAAACAGTTGGCGTTTATCATCAGGGCGATTTTTATGATTTGTGCAAAGGTGGTCACGTTGATGAAATCGGGGAAATCAAATTTTTCAAATTAACCGCAATTTCAGGATCATATTGGCAAGCAAACCGTGATGGTGTTGCACTGCAGCGCATTACCGGTGTTGCCTTTGCAACACAAGAGGATATGGATGCTTACTTCAAGCGCATTGAAGAGGCTGAAATGTACGACCATCGCAAGCTTGGTAAGCAGCTTGAGCTTTTTTCGTTTCACGATGTTTCACCTGGTGTCCCCTTCTTTCATCATAAGGGATTACTTGTTTATCACAAACTAATCGAGTTTATGCGCAAACTACGAGGTTCACTGTATCAAGAAATTAAAACCCCTTTTATTTTGAATGAATCACTGTGGCATACTTCAGGACACTACGAT
>CAYSDC010000121.1:2769-3893 GCA_964429765.1 uncultured Pseudomonadota bacterium | reverse complement strand
TGCATCATCAGATGCTGGAAGTTGTTGTGCATCAGGCTGATCAGGGACTGTTTGTTCTGGAGATGGAAAAGGCATAGCCATCGTCATGCCTGGAAGCGCCGGCTGCGGTGTATTTTGTGTAGGAGGTATCATTCCTGCCGGCATAGCTCCCATTAAAGCGGGTTGTGGAAGTGCAACTGTACCGTCTGCTTGTACAGACGGTTGTTGAGGCATTGGCGGAAAAATTGCTTGTAACAATGAGCATGGTACTAAGCAACTTCCCCATACAATAGCAAAAAAAACACTCCACCGTTTCATCTTTAACCTCACGTATTACGTGAAGCTCAGGAAAAAGCCCTACAAAGTTTTGGCAAGGTCTCTGAGCTCTTTAAAAAGACTCTTAACAAGCTCCTCGGCTTCAGCTGAGGTATAGCTCCAAACAACACCTTGATCTACTTTTGTAAGGATAGAACGATCAGATTTAATGTCAATAATGTCGATACGTACGATGTTCATGAGCGGGTGAACAATAGATGGAGCTCGTACAACACCAGCTCGTCCCAGTACGCTGTAAGCAATATTACCTTCTCCAATAAAGCAGAGCATAATCTTTTTCTGCCATACCATATTGTGGTAACCGTTGTGCTCTTTATGGATACTGAGTAGGAGGCTTTCTTGTCCTTTAGGGTAAATGCATTGGACAGGCGTGGTGTTAGGAATACCTTTTTCAGAAAAGGTAGCTAATGTTGCAACGCACTTTTCTTGTTTCAAATATTCAATGAGATCTTCGGGTAATTTTACCCCTACGTGTTTTGCCATAAACCCTCTATTGCGCTTCTGTTAGAGAACTGAACTTGCCGAAACGAATTTGTAGTATACAAAAACTCTTGAAAAATACTAAATTAAACTTATTATAACCTCGTTTTCTAAAATCATACCTCGTATTGTTAAACGGATTTTGCCATCTACTTCTTCAAGTAATGATGCTTTAATGAGCTTGCGAACTTGAAGAAAAAATTGTGCTTTTTGATCTTCGTTTAACAAGTATACCATACTATGCAAGCCCACCCCGTCTCGCTGCCGGAGACCGAGCATTAAATGCTCCAAAAGTGCCTGCTGATCGGTCAATCCCTCTTTGGTATCAT
>CAYSDC010000121.1:0-2759 GCA_964429765.1 uncultured Pseudomonadota bacterium | reverse complement strand
GACTTCCCATCAAATGAGGAGGAGCCTATTCCAAAGCCTTTATAGGGCTTGCGATCCCAGTAGGCCTTGTTATGCGTTGATTCGGCCCCCGGTTTTGCAAAATTTGATATTTCGTACTGTTTAAAGCCATGATGTGCCAAAAACTCGATTGTATGCTGATACATCTCAATAACCGACTCATCGGGCGGTAAGATGTGCTCTTGGCGTTCGACTTTGAAATAAAGAGGCGTTTTTTCGTGAATGGTAAGAAAGTAAATTGAAATATGTTCAATTGGCCAGTCGACCGCTTGAGCAAGCGTATCTTTCCATTGTTGTGGTGTGATTCCAGGCATGCCCAAAATGAAGTCAACCGACATTCGGTCAAAATATTTTGGTGCAAGTTTCATTGTTTTAAGGACATCTTGAGTGCGCTGTCGTCTGTTTAAGCGAGCAAGGAGCTGATCATCAAGCGCTTGAACGCCAATGCTTAAACGGGTGAAACCACACTCACGCCTTGCATCAAGCCGTTCTTCTTCAACATCGGCGGGGTTAACCTCGATGCTTGCCTCTTCCAATTTGCTCAGGTCATAGCGATTGTGCAGTAGTGCAAAAAATTCAGCCATTTGTGTTACGTCATACAAGCTGGGCGTTCCTCCACCCATAAAAATCGTTTTAATGGGTGTTTGACGAGCATCGGTTAATCGTGCAAATGTTTCAATTTCAGAACACAATGTTTCATGATAAGCATCTTGAAATTGTTCATGATTCTGAAACGCTACAAAGTCGCAGTAGTGGCATTTTTTACTACAAAACGGCCAATGGAAATAGAGATGTTCTGGACATCGTGGGAAATCGTGCGTACTCAATGAGGCCTCTATGCTTCTTTTTTCTTCGTAGGAATTGTTTTTTTGATAATGAGCTGAGCGGTTCCAAGATCTTCGTCAACTTGTGTTCTAATTGCCTCTTCATTAGCAAATTTTATCCAGGTTGCACCTTGTAACATTTTTTTAAGTTTTTCTAAAAGCTGCGCTTGGAAGCCGTGAAGATGCAAAAAGGTGGCAAGTTCTTCATCGGTTTTATCTTGAGTGTCCCAATTGTAACGCTTTTCTAAATAGGCTTTTAGAATTGTGGTGATTGCAAAATAAAACTTTTTGTAATCATCTTTGGTCGTATACGTTGCGGTTGGGAGTTTTGCAATTTCGCTCAAAGCCCAATCCCAAGGAGAGATCGGTTTGAAACTTCTTTTGTACAGCCAATAGCCAACTAACCCGAGTAAGCCGATGCTGACAATTGATGCTAAAATTTAAAAAGCGGCTGTTGGTAAAAAGGAATATAGTAATATTCGTAGATGTCATAAAACGTTGAGGCTTGAGTCATCATTAAATTTGCCTCCTGATTCGTTGATGGAAAAATGTAACCAATGGTCGTATAAATGGCTGTCCAAGTGTTAGATCGAGAAGATCAATTCTATATTTTTCAAATAGCTTTTTCTGTTCAAAAATTCTACTTTGCAAGAAGCGATTGAGGTCGGGCATGCGACCAAATCGTACACGCGTATCGATTACGGCTTGCAAGCCTGTTTCAGGATCTTCGATTTCAAGCAAGCCGATATCAGGAAATTCATGCTCGCATTGATCAAGTAAGCGAATACCAATAAAATCGAACTCACAACCTGCGACCTTAAGCAGTTTTGAATATTTGATTGTGTTATCAATCCAGTCAGAGATAAAGAAAACTACCGCGTTTCTCTTTTTTAAACTAATAAGAAATCGCAGAGCAGCAGCAATATCGGTCTGCTGATGAGTAGGCTTGATTGAGTATACCGTTTCCAAAATTTTATTACTGTGCGTCATGCCTCGTGATGGTGGAATCCATTTCTCAACAGTACTTGAGAAAAAGAGAGCACCAACTTTATCTTTGCTTTCTGCTGCAATAAAAGAGAGTGATGCTGCAATTTCGGCAACTAAATCTTTACGAAGTTGATCTGTAGATGCATAGGCTGATGAAGCTGATACATCGATAGCAAGAATAACGGTACGGTCGCGTTCTTCGATAAACTGCTTGACCATCATTTTATTCATCTTTGCAGAACTGTTCCAATCGATGGTTCGAATGTCATCACCAGGTTGGTATTCGCGAATTTGATGAAACTCAAGACCAGATCCTTTAAATGCAGAAATATAATCTCCACTCACGGTGCTTTGCATCATCCGCTTGGTGTAGATTTGAATTCGCTTAATTTTTTGTCGTATCTCTTGTGTCAACATATGACTGTCCTATAATAGGTTTCGCTTGAAACTCCACATCATATTTCGTCAAAAAACTTTGCCTACACATCGCATTGATCGTTTAGGTTTACCAAATCTCATTCATTACATCGAGTAATGCCTGTGGCAATGCAATTGTTCCATCAGCCTGTTGATAGTTTTCCATCAAAGCAACCATCAAACGTGGTAATGCAAGCGATGAAGCGTTCAGTGTATGTGCTAATGTTGGTTTTTCATCATTATTTTTACGATGTCTAATTGCAGAGCGCCGAGCTTGGAAGTCGGTGCAGTTGCTGCACGAAGAGACTTCGTAGTAGCGGTCTTGTCCTGGTAGCCAGACCTCTATATCGTAGGTTCGTGCTGAGGAAAATGAGCAATCTTGAGCAGCAAGCAGGCTTACACGATAATGCAGGCCCAAGGTTTGTAAAATGGTTTCAGCGCACTGGACCATACGTTCTAATTCTTGGTTGGAATCTTCTGCTTTACAAATTGAGTAAAGCTCAACTTTTTCAA
>CAYSDC010000120.1:2266-3908 GCA_964429765.1 uncultured Pseudomonadota bacterium | reverse complement strand
ATAGGTGTATGAACGTATAAAAACCCTTTTTCCTGAAAGAATTTATGGGTTGCATAGGAAAGTGCGCTGCGCACACGAGCAACAGCCCCAATAGTGTTGGTGCGTGGACGCAGATGTGCGATTGTGCGCAAAAATTCAAGTGTATGGCGTTTTTTTTGAAGCGGATAGCTCTCTGCATCGCATTTGCCAATAATTTCAACTGCCGATGCTTTAAGTTCAACGGCTTGCCCTGTTCCGGGACTTTGTACAACGGTTCCATGAATGGATACGGAACTTCCTGTTGTCATCTGCTTTATTGTTTCATCAAAACTTGGCAATGAGCTTTCAATAATTGCTTGTAAGCCTGCAAGTGTTGATCCGTCATTAACCATTACAAAGGCGAACTCTTTTTGGTCACGAACACTTCGTACCCATCCTTTGATGGTGATTTGTTGGCCGATCAAAGCCTGAGAAATTTCTTTAATTTTTATGCGCATAGGTAATCTCCAAAGCTACGTAATTAACTACCAAAAGGGCAGGATTCTTAGATGATAGCTATTTAAAAAGTGGGGTCAAGCCAAAAGTTTTATTTATGCTAGATAATTGGTTGAAAGAGGATTATGTTTTTCACTTGAGTTGCATAAGTTCTAATTGTAATTTTTGTTGACTTTTAACTACATCAATATGGTATTCTCAATGTTGATATAGTTTATTTATATGATTTTTAATTTATTTACGATATTGGGTAAGAGAAAAGAGGAGAAGGAATGAAAAAAATGCTACAAAAACTTCTAAAGAGTTGCTTGCTTTTACTGGTTGTAGGTGCTTTTTCTTATCAAGGAATAAGTGCTCAGGTTGCGGATAATCAGGATTCAAACGAGTTGGTATCTGGGATGCCAGCTGTTAAGCAACATGAACGTCCTTCATTAGAAGGTTCTCAGTCCAATGCATCGGCTAGTCAACCAGTGGCTAAGCTTGAACAAGATTTATCTAATTTGCTTCTTAAGCGAGTTCAAGATTTTGTAAAACCTTTGGTGACTGCGCTTAAGCCTGCGACCATGGATCTTCTTGCTGTTACTTCCAAAGAGGTGATGAAAACATTGCTTGCAAATCAGTCTGTTATTGATCCAGAGGTTTTAGGGATATTACAAGAACCGGTAAAGCAATTAGTTTCCTTAACAAAAGGTGCGACTGGAATGTTGGCTGGCATGCCAGCAATATCAGTTGATGATTGGTTTAATAAACTTGATGGCTTAAAAGATGAACTTATTGGGCATTTAAAAGTGGCAGATCTTGTTCCCGGTAGCAACGCGCATGCGGCGATAACAAAGATATTGGGCTCAGTAACTTCACTTGAAAATGTGATGAAGATTTTTCAAGGTGACGTTGCTTCGGAGTTAAAAAAGAGAATTGAGGATATTAAAAAGCCAATTTCTGCAGCAGCAAATCAACTTTTGGCCGGTCTTCCACCTGAAACGGTTGAGCGTATTTTGATTCCACTCAAAGCATTGCAAGGTGATATTGCACAAAGCCTTAAAGCTGAGTTAGATTCTTTTAAAAAAGTTATCCTTGCAAAATTGCCTCAATCATTGCTTCAAGAAATTAAGTTAAAAGCCAAGCTCTTAGTTGAAAAAATTCAAGAAAATCCATCAATACTTCCAAG
>CAYSDC010000120.1:1378-2256 GCA_964429765.1 uncultured Pseudomonadota bacterium | reverse complement strand
AATGTGAGACGACTTGGTGAATTACTTGCTGAGCGAGTAGAAATTTTGTCCAATCCTATAGCAAAAATTCCGCGCGAAGCAGTTAAAGCAATTAAGAATGATTTGGAAATGATTAGTCGATCTGTAACGGGAAAAAATGAGCCTGAAGTTAAAGCGACTGTTGCTAGCCTTGAAGACAAACTTGATGATGTTGATCAGATAGTTTCTTCTGATCGATCGATCGATGCATCACAAGTAGCTATTCAGGCCAGTACTCCAGATCAAAGCGCGACACCTATAAAAAAAGGATTTCTCTCTGAGCTGATTTCTCGTGTTGAAAATTTTGTTGAAAAAGATATTCCAAATGCTTCAAGAGAAGTTGTTGATTCGATAACTGGTGGTAAAGTTCCTGATCCAAAGCCAGGTGAAAAAGTTTCAGCACTTTTTAGTGATCTTTCAGACGGAACAATCATTGTTATTCGTTCGGCAAGCAATAGTCCAGGTCAAGGCCGTTACTTATCGGTTGTTGATGAGTACCTTAAGCCGGCTGGTGCGAGTAAGACTGAAACGGCAGCGCAGTTTATTGTTGCACGTTTTAATAATTTCTTAGGACTAAAATCAAAAATGACTGGTAAATTTTTGATATGTGACCCATCTACTTTAGAAATAAAATGTAGTGGAAAGGATTTTTATAGTGAAACAGCTGATGCTGCCCAATTTATCCCAGTTGGGAATAGAATCGATAAGATGTGGCTTAAAAACAAAAAAACGGGTGCGTACTTAAACGTACGTAAGCCAAATGAAAGCTGGTCTCACGGTGGAAGTGTTATGGCTCGCGACGGAGATGGAAAGCCTGCAAAAGCAACAAACTGGGGACGATTGGCAATAGATATTGTTTT
>CAYSDC010000120.1:0-1368 GCA_964429765.1 uncultured Pseudomonadota bacterium | reverse complement strand
CAAGCATCTCAATCTCTAGATTTGCTTCCATCAGGTGTTTTGGTAGCTATAAAATCGCTTAAAAATCCATCTAATCCAAAATATTTGGCCGTTGATTTAAGCGCAACAAAAGACAAATTTTTTGTTCGTGCAAGCGGAACAAGCAAAGATGATCCAGCCTGCCAATTTTATGTTGTGCGTAAAGACAATTGGCTTGGTTTTAAGACTCATGGATGGCGAAGTTTGTGTGCTGAGCCATTAACACATAAGGTAAAATTTATCGAACGATCAGATACGCTTGCAAGTTCAATTGAACATTGGGAGCTTCATCCTGAAAAAGATGGGAGCTTGAAGAATGTTTGGCTGCAAAGTAGATCATCTCAAGGATATTTAACGGTCCCTACCGGTGATTGGACAAACAATCTTGTATGGACTGGATTTGCTCAGACTAAAAATCCATTGGCAGGTCATGTTAAGGGTGTTTCAAAATTTATTATGCAACCGGCTGGACAAGGTGACAATGGTCGATTTGAGATTGAAATTGTAAAAGCTATTCCTGAAGATGTTGGTGGTGGGGGTTCAACGTTCACCTTTCTTCCCGCGTATCATGGCAAAAATGAAGTTAAGTTTCATCAATCATGGAAGTTTCCTGCAGGTGATCTTGAGTTAATTCTGAAAGATATTGACGCTCAAGACAACGCATATATTAATTTGTCTCCAGTTAAGGGGAAATCATCCGAATCATTACGTATCTTATTAGGACGAGAAAATAATACTTCATCAAGTATCAGACTTGGTGATAATGAATTATTTAATGCAAAAGATGCAAGTGGCGGAGTTATAAAAAGTCCCGCTGCTTTTTGGGTTCGCCTAAAAGATGGAGAATTATCGGTTGGAAAAGGGGGTGAGTTTGGAGTTAATCCTATTGGACAAGTGAAAATTGATAAGAAAATTGCTGCAAATATTGCGTACTTAGGGCTAGGTGGAAGTATTGAGCCGGTTTTTTACCGTTCTATTTCAATGAATAACGTTGAAGAAGAAAAGCCTGTTGTTGTTGTTCCAGCTATACAAGAACCGGTGGTTGTTGTTCCTGCTCTGCAAGAGCCGATAATTATCGAAGACGACCAGGAAGAGCCTATTGTTGAAGAACCTATCATTCCTGTGGTTCCTGTCATGCCTGTAGTACCAGGTAAAGCTGTTTCTGAAAAAGTTATAAAAAGGGCTCGAGCTAAAAAACCATCAAAGAAAAAGAGAAAGAAGCCAGCTAAAAAGAAGAAGTCAGCTAAAAAGAAAAAACCGGCGAAGAAGAAAAAGAAAGCTGCGCATAAGAAAAAAACTTCTCGTCCAGCAAAGCCTCAAGAGGATGGACATCATAGAATGCAAATTCAA
>CAYSDC010000119.1:0-4297 GCA_964429765.1 uncultured Pseudomonadota bacterium | reverse complement strand
CCGCTTGAGTAAAACGATCCCGCCCCTGCTTAGCTGTACCGCCTGCAGAATCTCCCTCAACAATATAAAGCTCAGATTTTTTTGGATCAGTCTCAGAACAGTCTGCAAGTTTTCCTGGCAAGACCATGCTCTCAAGGGCCGATTTACGACGTGTAAGTTCACGCGCTTTTTTTGCAGCAGTACGAGCTTGTTGAGCTAAAATTGCTTTTTGTAGAATTTTTTTAGCAATACTCGGTTTTTCTTCAAAGTAGGTATCAAGGAATGCGTAAACCCAAGAATCTACTAATCCTTTGACTTCGCTATTGCCCAAACGCCCCTTAGTTTGTCCTTCAAATTGAGGCTCAGGAACTTTAATACTAATAACACAGGTCAAACCTTCACGAGTATCTTCACTTGAAAGAGACTCATCTTTGAGCATGTTATATTTTTGCGCATAACGATTACACACTTTGGTCAACGCTGATTTAAAGCCAATTTCGTGCGTTCCACCATCAATGGTACGAATGTTATTCACAAAGCTAAAAACCTGCTCGTTATAACTTTCATTATATTGAAGCGCGCAATCAAGCATGTAGACGCCATCATCTTTATGAAGTTCAATAATTTCAGTAAAGATAGGGTTCTTTTTTGCGTTGACGTGTTCAACAAATGAAGCAATTCCGCCTGGATAAAAATAGCTTTGCTGATCACCTGTACGCTCATCAATAATATCAATACGCAAGCCTGAATTCAAAAACGCCAATTCCCGCATACGAGAAGAAAGGGTATCAAAAACCAGCTCAACAGTTTCAAAAATAGTGCCGTCTGGATAGAATCGTACAAAAGTACCGCGTTTATCGGTCTTGCCTATTTCAGCCAATGGCGCAAGCGGATGTCCACATTGGTAAAACTGTTGATAAACTTTTCCATCACGACAGATACGCACTTCAAGATCTTTTGAAAGAGCATTTACAACAGAAACACCCACACCGTGCAAGCCACCAGAATATTTGTAGCTATCTTTTTCAAACTTACCGCCAGCATGGAGCTTGGTTAAAACAACCTCTGCTGCAGACATGTTTTCGGTTGGATGAATATCAACAGGAATACCTCGACCATTATCCTCAACAGAACATGATCCATCTTTATGTAGCACTACGGTGATGTGATTACAAAAACCGGCAAGAGCCTCGTCAACTGAGTTGTCAACAACCTCGTACACCAAATGGTGTAATCCAGCAATATTTGTTGACCCAATATACATAGCTGGGCGTTTGCGAACAGCCTCTAATCCTTCAAGTACTTTTATAGAACTCGCTTGATAAGAGGACGCCGCCCCAGTTTCTTTCTTTTTTTCTTCTGCCATCATATCCCGATCCTACAATAATGCTGCCAGACGACAAACAAAAACATAATTTACAGCAAAGATACTTTAAAATTTGGGAAACTTTAGTGTAGCATATCAGAAATGAATACGCTGCGAGTAGTTTACCTTAGAGAAAATCTGCACAATGCAGTATAGCAAAGCTCCTGACTTACATCAAAAATTCGATATAAAAAATATGAATAAATTAAAAAAAAATCATTTTATGTCAAAAGCCCTTAAGCAGGCGACTCTTGCTCTCAAATATAATGAAGTTCCTATTGGGGCAGTAGTTGTCAACGCGCAAGGTGTTGTTATTGGAAGGGGTTACAACAAAATTGAGACTAAGCAAAGCCAACTTGCTCATGCCGAAGTTCGTGCTATCGCCCAAGCCTGTCGGAAGATCGATAGCTGGAGATTGATTGGATGCATGATCTATGTTACTCTTGAGCCTTGTTTAATGTGCCTAGGACTTATAAAACTAAGTCGACTTAAGGGTGTAGTATACGGTGCAAAATCTCATTTATTCGGTGCATTTACATGTGATAGTGAAAATCTTTCGTTTTATGCGAAAGGCCTATCTATTGAGGGTGGTGTCAAAGAACAAGAGAGTATTGATCTTTTACAAGCATTTTTTAAACAAGTCAGAAAAATGAGAAGGGTGAAACCGTGAAACAAAGAGTTGAAGTGCTCACAAAAATTAAGCAAGGTCTACTAACTCGAAAAGCTGAGATGACCGATCAGCTTACGCAGCACTCTCACGAGAAAGTGTCTGATGGCCAAGTTCAAGATAGCGGCGATGAAGCCTTGTCTCTTTCAATGGAGAAATTACAAAACTCACTTCAAAAAAACGAAATCGATGAAATTCGTTTAATTGATGACGCACTTACCCGCCTTGACCGTGGAGAATATGGATTGTGTGTCGATTGCTCTGATCCTATTTCTGATCGACGCCTTGAGAA
Source organism: uncultured Pseudomonadota bacterium (assembly GCA_964429765.1). Classification (GTDB taxonomy): domain Bacteria; phylum Babelota; class Babeliae; order Babelales; family RVW-14; genus JAFEAY01. The sequence goes on along the minus strand of CAYSDC010000119.1, from coordinate 1,993 downwards.
CTTTCCTTATGCAGCACGATGCATAGTTTGCCAAGAAGCATTTGAGCAGTAAGCCGTTCTATTTGAGCAATAAAAAAAAGCCTCTCAACAGATTTAAATTTTTAGTTTAGACTTACAGAACTTGGCAAAAGAAAGCCGGTGTAGCTCAGTGGTAGAGCAACTGATTCGTAATCAGTAGGTCGTCGGTTCAAATCCGATCATCGGCTCCAGAGCCTTAATAAGCAGCATTATGATTGGGGTGGTTGCCTCTTTTCAGGGCCCAAAACAGTATCTTTTGTGTTAAATGATACAAAAAGACCATTTTTAAGCACTTTTTTTGACAAAAATTCTCATGTTCTGTAGGATTTTTGATGAACATGTGGCATAACGTCAGTAGAGATTTACGAATAAAACGAATTTTCAGGTTAGATAATCTATGAAAACACAAGCAAGTGCACTTAACCTTCACGGTGTTGGCCGCCGTAAAAAAGCTGTCGCCCGCGTCTGGGTTAAACCAGGAACAGGAAACGTTGTTGTTAATGGCGAAAAGTATGCAGAATACTTTGATACCGATTTTAACCGACACAAAGTTGTCCTTCCTCTTAAAGTTTTGGGTTTGGAGAAAAATTTTGATATCACAGTAAATGTTAATGGCGGAGGCCTTGCAGGGCAAGCTGATGCTGTAAAACTTGGTATCTCTCGTGCATTGCTTCTTGGCAATGAAACAGTCAGACCAACTCTTCGTCAAAACGGACTTCTTACTGTTGATGATCGCATCAAAGAACGTAAAAAATACGGTCAAAAAGGCGCTCGTCGCAAATTCCAATTCGTAAAACGATAAAATTCTTTTGGGCAGGCTTCAATGCCTGCCTTTTATTTTTAAAAAAAAAGAGACTTTCATGTGCGGAATTGTTGCATATGTGGGCGGGGAGCTCTGCAAGGACTTTATTCTTGAAGGTTTGGCTCGGCTTGAATATCGTGGGTATGATTCTGCTGGATTCATGTGCATCGATACTAAAAACCGCCGTCTTTCATGTGCTAAAGAAGCTGGGGGAGTGTCACAACTCAAACGACTTGCTGAAAAAATCACCTTTAATGGTTTTGTCGGGGTAGGGCACACTCGATGGGCTACACACGGCATTGTCAACGAAATCAATGCTCACCCTCACTTTAATTGTGAAAAAAATATCGGTGTTGTTCATAATGGAATTGTTGAACGTTATGACAGCATTAAAGAAAAACTTATTGCTCATGGGCATCATTTCGAATCAACAACAGATACTGAAGTTGTTGCTCACTACTTTAGCGAATTAGTTAAAAATCATAAAGATCTCAAATCCGCTCTTCAGCAACTTGCAGCAGAACTTCATGGAGCTTTTTCATTCATTTTTGTTCTTGAAGAATATCCAGACAAACTTATTTTAATGCGACGTCGTTCTCCTCTTGGAATTGGCATTGGCAATGGCGAAATGTTTGTTGCCTCAGATTTCTTAGCATTTTCCGACAGAACAGATTCTGTAGTTTTTATGCCTGATGAAAGCTTTGCCTTTGTTTCCAAAGATTTACTCGAAATTTTTGATTTTAATGGCAAACCAATTCCTACTGTTATTCAGCATATCGATGCTAAGTACAAAGAAATGAGCAAACAAAACTTTGAACACTACATGCTCAAAGAAATTTATGAACAAAAGCGAGCTATAACTCGAACCATTTCCTTTTGCAAAGTTATTGGTAGCAGTGAAAGCACACCTCGAGTAGTAGCTGATCAGTTTGAAGATCGAGAGTACAATGATTGTATTTGGCGCCAAATTGGACTTGCAAAACATCATATTAAGTCGCTTCGTTATCTCAATCTTGTCGCGGCAGGCACATCATGGCATGCAGCACGAATTGCTCAATTCTTTTTTGAAACTATTTGTAAAATTCCAACACGCGTCTATCTCGCATCAGAATTTCGCTATATGCCGTTTTTTGCAGAAGTTAACAGCATATTTATTATGATAACGCAGTCGGG
>CAYSDC010000118.1:3464-4312 GCA_964429765.1 uncultured Pseudomonadota bacterium | reverse complement strand
TACAACTTCCCCTGTATTTTGCAGCTTAGCACGATTTCTTCTGTGCTTTGCTACATACTCTTTCATCTGATCGTCATGACTGGGAACTCCGTTGGCCCGCTCTTTTTTAGCTTGAGCTTGCTCTTCTGCAAGACGCTTACGCTCTTGCTCTTCTTTTTTAAAGATTTCGAAGTAATATTCGATCAGAGATGGATCATTAGGAGCAAAGCCAGCAAAACCATCCATTGCAAAAGAATAACCAAAAGAAACAAAAACAATTGTAAGAGCTAAGCCTATTATTTTTTTATTCATAAAAACTCCACTAAGTACTATAAATTCTACGACTACAACTACGATTAAATTCAAATTGAGATTAGGCTGTTTTTTCTACTATAAAATAAAATTAATCATTTGTCTAAAGCCATCGACGCCAATGTTTTCAATGTGAAAACAAAGTTGTATTTAAAAATTTTTATATTTCAGAATATTGGGGCACAGTAAGCCCTTTTTTTTAATTCCTTAGTGGGTTATACTAAACTATCGGTTTAACTCCACATATTTTTGGTCGATTTGAGGAACTTGGTGAAAAACTCTGAAATTAATCTTGATTTATCCTACACGGCTGGTTTTCATGACCCTGAGGATTATGAATACAAATCTGATATTGGCTTGAATGAAGAAATTGTTTGTGAAATTTCTGCCAAAAAAAATGAACCCCTCTGGATGCTTGAAAAAAGACTTCAAGCTCTTGAACACTTCATGCAACGACCAATGCCAAAATGGGGACCAAACCTTTCACAATTGAATGTACACGACATTCATTACTACGTGAAACCACGTAAGCCACCGCAACGCTCATGGGAAGATGT
>CAYSDC010000118.1:2514-3454 GCA_964429765.1 uncultured Pseudomonadota bacterium | reverse complement strand
CCCTGCGGATATCAAAAAAACCTTTGATCGACTTGGCGTTCCTGAATCTGAAAAAAAACATCTTGCTGGTCTTGGCGCGCAGTATGAATCGGAAGTGGTTTACCACAACCTCAAAGCTGAATGGCAAGAAAAAGGGGTTATCTTTCTTGATACCGACTCGGGACTGAAAGAACATCCTGAACTTTTTGAAGAGTACTTTGGTACTGTTATTCCTTACAATGACAATAAATTTGCAGCTCTCAATACCGCTGTTTGGAGCGGAGGAAGTTTTATTTACGTTCCTAAAGGCGTGCATATCAACGATCCTTTGCAAACCTATTTCCGTATTAATACCGAAAAAATGGGTCAGTTTGAACGCACACTCATTATTGTCGACGAAGGAGCTTTTGTTTCTTACGTCGAAGGATGCACAGCACCAAACTATGTTTCAAGCTCACTCCACAGCGCGGTTGTTGAAATTGTTGCACGAAAAAAATCTCGTGTTCGGTACTCCACAATTCAGAACTGGTCTAAGAATGTTTACAACTTAGTAACCAAACGAGCAGAAGCTCATGAAGATTCTGTTGTCGAATGGATTGATGGAAATCTTGGCAGCGCTATCACCATGAAATATCCTGCTGTTATTTTAAAAGGTGAACGAGCAAAAGCTGAAATTCTTTCAATTGCAGTTGCAAGCGGGTCAACCCAAATTCAAGATTCTGGCGGCAAAGCAATTCACTTAGCTTCCAACACAAGCTCGCGCATCATTTCAAAATCGATCAGCACTAAAGGTGGTCGAGCAAGTTATCGCGGCACTGTTAAGGTGGTAAAAGGGGCTGAAAACTGCAAATCATTTGTACAATGTGATGCATTAATTTTAGACGAACAATCACGCTCTGATACTTATCCATATATCGATATCAACGAAGATAATGTTGAGATAGGACACGAAGCAACCGTC
>CAYSDC010000118.1:1989-2504 GCA_964429765.1 uncultured Pseudomonadota bacterium | reverse complement strand
GAAGCTCAAGCTCGTACGATGATTGTTAACGGATTTATCGAACCATTTGTTAAGCAATTGCCTATGGAATATGCGGTAGAAATGAATCGATTAATTGAACTTGAGATGGAAGATAGCATTGGATAACATGGAACAAATAACTCAAAAAATTATACTTGATCAAACAAAGTCTCCTGCAAGCCTCAAGGAAATGCTCAACATACTTCCTGGCCAGATTGCTGCGAACAAGCTTAAGCTTGTTATTGAAATTCCTGCTCATCAGAACGTAACGCTTCATGATGACCTGATTAGCTATGGTTCACTTGAACAATCAGTTGTGCATCAATTTACATTCGTCATTCATGAACAAGCACATTTGAATTATGTTATGCGTATTACGCCACAGGCAGGAACAGATCATGCAAGCTCTCAATCGCTGGTAAATACTCCTGTAATTGAAAAAGAATTAACGATTAATCTTGTAGGAGAGCAAGCTCAGGCAACACTCTCATGCGCATGCCTAAGCGCAGGCAGCG
>CAYSDC010000118.1:0-1979 GCA_964429765.1 uncultured Pseudomonadota bacterium | reverse complement strand
AGCGAAGTTTTCAAGTTTACAACACTTCAGCATCATCATGCAGCAAACACAACCAGCAGGCTTAGTGTTAGAACGGTACTTGACCAACAATCAAAACTTTTTTGTAATAGCATGATTAAGGTTGAAAAAGCGGCCCAACATACCGATGCGCATCTTGAAAATAAAAATATTCTACTGAGCAATGGCTCTCGAGCAGTTTCAATTCCTCAACTTGAAATTGAAGCTAACGATGTTAAATGTGGACATGGAGCGGCAGTCAGCAAACTCAATAAAGATGATATTTTTTATCTAGAGAGTCGCGGTATCAATGCACAAGCAACGCAACGGTTACTCGTCGACGCTTTTTTAAATATTTGATAAACCTTCCGGTATAAGATCATTTATAATAGCACAGCCATAATCGCTTCTTTATCTTTAATAAGCACGTTCCCAACGGCATACAACGGATAAGAATAAATATTTTCGTATACGGAATAATTTTGCGTTGAAAAGCGAAGACCATACGGCGAGTCTAAATGCGTCTGTAAAAAAGAATGCATACTTTTTAATGTTGAACCTGCACCGCTTTTGACTTCGATTGGAATAATTTTTCCATCTCTTTGAATAATAAAGTCAACTTCTGCTTCGCTATTTTTTTCTGAACGCTGCCAAAAAATAGAGTTGTTCTTTCTTATAAGCATCAGCATAGGCAAGGATCTCCTGACCAATAAATGCTTCAACTACCGATCCTTTATTAATAAACCCTTGTTGTGAAGCAAGAAGCCAGTCTCTCAAATCAAGGCCCAATGCAGCTTGGCTTAGCGCTGTATCAAGAAGCATAACTTTATAGCTTGTCAGATTTGCTTGCGCTCCAAGAGGAAGACCTTGCCCTGCAGCTAAAAATATTTGGTGTACAACTCCAGCAGTTGTCAGCAAATCAAGACAGGGTGCTAATTCGCGCTTTCGATAATCCCCTTCAATAAGACTATATTTAAATTTTTGTCCTAGCTGTCGAGGAACATGATTAAATACAAGTTCAACCCATTTGATTTGATTTTGACGTGCATATTTCACAAAATCTTGTCGATAAGTAATCAACAATGTCTCCTGAACTACGGCACATTCAAATGGATTCTGTGTTTCTTTCCATAAATATACAACTTCTGGCATGCCCCCAATAGCGAGGTAATGACTCAATAAATCAAGCAAAGAGCCGGCAGCAATAACGTGAAGCAATGGCATTTGCTCATAATAGTAACGAAGAGCTGTTACTGCTTTAGGCGCTGATTGAATTTCATCAAAAAACAAAAGAGTTGATCCTGGAATAATCTGCTTTCCTGTTAACCAAAAAAGTTCTTGGTTGATGCGCTCTGGACTCAGATCTTTTTCAAAAATGGTACGAGCTTCAGGTGTCTGCTCAAAATTAATTTCAACAAAATGGTTAAATGTTTTGCCGAGCTCATGAACGGCGTAGGTCTTGCCTACCTGTCGAGCGCCACGCAAAAGAAGCGTTTACGGTACTTATAGTCTTTCCATTGCCTCAAGGCGTGGTCAATTATTCGTTTCATGGTCAAAATCCAAACACTAAAAATTTTTTTATGGTCAAAATCCAAACATGATCATAGCAACCAGGAACCTTTTTTCCAATAAAAGTAGCTTTTGCGCAGAGAGCTAACCACAGATCTTGGTACTTTAAAAAGTGAGTGTCTAACCTATTGTTACGCTAGAAGCCCATTCTCCGTGAAAAAAATAATATTTTCTATTTCCCATAGCCCCTGTAATTTCTTAAGCTATTTGTCATATCTCTTGCTCTAGAAGACAGGGCTTATTTATAGTTAAAGGACTTTAAATAAGCGCCATTTTTCAGGTGAACGAGGAGAGTTAAGAGATGCTTACTCATGGAAAAATAAGATATTTTATACTGCAAACAGTACTATTGGGCTTAGCATTTACCTCTTTTAGGTTATTAAGTTAAGAGGCACTCGATCAACAACCCATTA
>CAYSDC010000117.1:0-4336 GCA_964429765.1 uncultured Pseudomonadota bacterium | reverse complement strand
GGATTAGTGAAAGTTGCCTCTTTATTTGCGCGCGCATCGAGTAAAAGTTTTAAGCAAGCAGCAGCATTAGCATCATTAGCTGCATGACAATTCATAGTTGTTGCAATAAGCGCCGTTTTACCTTGAAATTCTCCACTACTCAATGCTGTTTCTACATGTGCGCCAGCCTTAATTAATGCATCGACACACTGTGCATAGCCTTTTTCAGCAGCAGTCATAAGAGCAGTTTGACCACAAGCAACATCACTGGTAAGCGTCGCCTCTTTGTTTGCGCCCGCGTCAAGTAAAACTTTTAAGCAACCAATATTATCATCTAATGCTGCACAAATAAGGGCGGTTGTACCTTTGCGATCTTCAGAAGAAAGCATAGCCTCTTTATTTGCACCAGCATTAATAAGCAAACGGAGACAATCTGCATGCCCATGAGACGCCGCAGCAATAAGGGCTGTTGCTCCCTGATCTACCCCAGTAGTAATAAATGCTTCTTTATTTACTCCGGCTTTAATAAGCAATTCAACACACTTATAGTGCCCGTTTAAAGAAGCTACAATAAGAGGCGTTATTCCTTTGGCAGTAGCCAGTTCTTTGTTAATATCATGAGCAGAAAGCAAAATCTCCAATGCATTATAATTTCCAATATTTGCAGCATGCCACAATGCAGTCTTGCCCGAACGATCAGCAATGTTAACATTTGCGTCAGGATGACGAATAATGGTATTTATTGAATCTAATTGATTCAAGAAAACAAACATAATTAGCCGAGGCATAGTGACAGTAATTACCTCTTGAGTGTTGTGCATTGCAAAGCAATTTTGAGTTACGGGTAGAGCAAACGCAAGAAAAAGTACTAATAATTTTTTCATAATAACCTCCATTATTTTCAAAAATTAACAAATTTAAATAATATAACCCATATTAAATCGTACCACATTAAATTGCATTTTCAAAACGGCCTATTTTACCCTATTTTTGACATATTCAGCTCATCTTTATAGAACAAATACAAGCCACCGGTTACCAAAACAAGGCACAACAGGTAATGCCACGTAATAACGCCACTCAAAAATAGCCATTCAAAAAGCGTTGCAAAGGTTGGACATAAAAAGCCGGCAAAGGAAATAAAGGTGATAGAATAGCGGTTCATGAGCCAGCCATACATATTATAAAAAATGCCATTGGCAAAAAGAACGAGTAATAAAACCCAAAATAAAAATCCAGACCAATCGCTCACAGCAGGAGTAAATCCTTCAACAGCCCATGAGGTTATCAAGCTCAAAATACCGCCAATCAACATGGTAACACCATTAATCAAGGCAAAATGGTACCCGTTATCCATGAGATCCTTAACCCTAAACCAAGCATATGCTGCACAAAAAACAGCTCCCAAAAGAACAAGTTCCGGCAAGCTGATGGAAAAGAGTGTTGCAAAGCCCTGCTCACCAGTACTTTGCGATAACAGAACAGGAATCAGTCCCATTGTACCAACAACGACACCAATAATTTTAAGCTTAGTAAGCTTATGTCCTTGCAAGAGGTATGCTAAAATTGCTGAAATAAATGGGGTTAAGGAGTAGATAAGCACCGTTTTGAGTGCTGAAATATATTGCAAGGCCCAAAACTCAAGTATAAAAGCAAAATAGATATGAAAGAGTGCTGTTACAAAAAACTTCCTATAATGCGCAGGTTTTATGCTTTTCAAAACACGCGGGTTCTTGAAGATCTGGTAACCAAGCAATATGGTTCCGGCAAGCATCATGCGAAAGCCAATTAAAAAGCATGGCGATGCATACATCAGAGCATTTTTAGCCAGCGTAAACGTTGCTGCAAGAACGCCATACAGTACAATAACAAAAAACATAAAAATCCTTCAACCTTATTTATTAAACGTAATCTTAATTTCATCTCCAGGCTTTGCCTGAAAATAACCGCCAGCAGAACCTAAATTTATCGCTATTTCAAGCGTATCATTGCTGCCGCGATAACCCAATAATGCACCATCCAAAACCTCACTAAATGTTGAGACAATAGGAAGAGTAACAGAGATATCGTTGATCGTTAATTCGGCAGATGGAATTAATGCTTGATGTTCAAGAAATGGGATGTTTGTTTTGATATTTCCAAAGCTATCAACAAAACTTACAACAGACTTTGTTTCAAGGGCTGAAAGCGTAACCAGTTGGTCTATTGGCAATGGGGTTAAGAAGTCTCTATTACCTTGCGCAAAGCTTATTGCCGCTGGTGCAAAAAGATCACGTCCATGAAAAGTATTAGAATGAACATCAAAGAGAGTTGTGTCGATAGAATAAGCTTTAATGCTGGATACCTGTTTGATGAGGTAATGGAAAATGCCATTATTTGGACCAAAAAAATGATACCCATTGGCTTGGACATAAATAGCTTCACGCTCACTTCCAACTCCTGGATCAACAACGCATAGAAATATTGTTCCCGGTGGAAAAAATGAATATGCCTTGTTGATAACAAACGCAGCGCTGACAAGATTAAATTTTGCAAGGCTGTGATCAACATCAACAAGCGTACAATCTGGTATATGAGTTAAAATAACTCCCTTGATTGAAGCAACAGCAAAATCATTTCCAAAATCGGTTAAAAGAGCAAAAATAGGTTTATTCATGAGATTATTCTCCAAATATAAAAAACGTTCCATGTTCAGTCGCACGACTGATCTGTTCAATAAACTTCTATTGAAGCTCATTTTTCTGTACGGTTTGTAAAAAAACTTTATCTCTTCGATGTCATTCCGGCCTCAGAGCCGAATCAAGTCCAGGATGACATCTTAAAGACCTGTTTTTAAATATAGAAATCGTATTTTACGAGTCTCAAAAAGAGGTCTATTGAATAAAAAATTCACAGCAAAAAATGTAGCTTCTAGAGCCACAACAACAAACAAAAATTAGTTTTTAGGAAAAAAAATTGATATGGCTTACGCCATCATAGAAGAAAGTCGCATTGATACTGCGAAGAAAGAAAATAGAGCATAGGAGCTTTGAGGAGCAAAACTGTTTATACAAAAATATGCGCTTGTTTTCATAGGTCCTCCCTGGTTAAACACGCACAAAACTTATTCAACAGTATTAAATTATCATAACCCAAGATATTCTGCAATTGGGTAAGCCTATCTACGCTTTTTTAATCAGGATCTTTGAACCCTATAAGCAAAAAATACGGTAAGAATAAGTGGTGGTAAATACAATAATAGGAGTGCCACAGGAATCGTATTTTGCATAACTTGTGCAAGTGTAAGCGCAATATATTGAATAAAGAATAGTAACCCACTGGTGATGATACCCATGAGCATAGTACTCTTTCTCTGCCCAAGAATCATAACTAAAAAGAGTGCTAAAAAAGGAAGGAGGAATTGCCAGAGCAACTGAGCAATACGTTTATGAAATTCGATATACGAGGAAAGCTGCGTTTTCATATTCTGTATGAGTTCAGGGAGGGGATGAAATTTAACGTCTTTTGTTATAGAATCTTTTTGATCAAGACTCCAAAGCTGTTGCAAATCAATATGAACACCTGAAAATTGTGCCGAATAGCATCGTTGCTTTTTAATTAAAAGAAGCGAACCTTGCTCCATAATTAAATGATCTGCTGCAAGATAGCCCTGCTTGGCGGTCAAAAAGTATTGATCCTTATTCTTTGGTGAAAGAGCCAAGAAGATATGATTAAAATGGGTTTCATTTTGATTATTATGTGATTGATTAACTGAACCATGACCATCAACATGTTGTTGTACGGTTTTTGACGAAAAATAAACGGTCATCCCATCAACGAGCGTATGAAATGTCTGTGCTTCAAGGTGCATAATCTGCTCATATGCAAATGAAACAAGCATCTGCTTGCCTCGACTATAGCTTTGAGGAGCCCAGAAAAAAACGAGCGGCATATAGATAGCTACTAGTGACAAAGAAAAGAGCAGAACAGCCTTATAAAGAGCTATTCGTGCTCGTCGTGTTAAACTAATAAATAAAAGCTCATCGTTTATAAACAAATTACCAATAACATTTTGAATAGCGAGCGTACTTGCTATTGGCATAGCAAAGATTGCAACTAATGGGAGCATAACCATAAATAATATGGGAATGACCCTTAAACTCATGATGCCTGGCAAGCGAACAAAAACATTGCTTGCTGCCAGAAGCATCGTAATAAGAGCGCTACATATAAAAAATTGCTGATAGAATCGCTTAAGAAAAAAACGGATAAGCATGAAATAACCGGTTTATTCGCTATCACCTGAAGTAACAACACGGATGCGCTGAACTGCAGTCGCTTTTCCAGTTTGAGCATCAACATCAACCATAATACCACA
>CAYSDC010000116.1:1556-4386 GCA_964429765.1 uncultured Pseudomonadota bacterium | reverse complement strand
GCTATTAATGCACGGAGAAATGAATTATCGCTTTACCAGCAACATCACGAAGAACCACAAATACTAACATTTGGTCAAAATAAAATTAGTAAATATAGTTTTTCACCAAATGGTCAAATACTTGCTGTCGTAACAAGTGCGGGAAATCTCATCCTTTTTCGAAGAAATAATGACGAAATATGGAACCTGTTCCAAGAGATTAATAAAAATATAATTACTCATTTCTGCTTTTCTCAAAATGGAATAGCTATTTTAAACTACACAGTTCAATGGTACACCACCCAAGGAGGCAATCCTTTAGCACCTGATACACAAAGACATTATAATACAACATACTATCTCACCACTTTTAACTATGAAAATGGTCTATTTGTAGAGTTAAACAATTATAGCAGCTCATATAATTTTCAATCTATTTTCAATAGACCCATAATAATTCGACAATCAAATTCTAGCATACAACTCATTCAGGGCTATGATGAACATTGGAAAACTTCTAACACCTATGCTCATAATAATCATGGAGCGTTCCTATCAAAATCGGGGAATGAACTTATTATTTTGTCATCAAAAACTCAATCATTAGATATTTACAAAATAGATAGAGGGCAAATTAATTCACTTCCTATAACTAGGATAAGATGCCCAGACTTTTTTAGCCAAATATATGATGTAGATTTTTTGGATAACACCGACATTGTGATAAGATTAAAACCCGATTCCCCGTTGTTTTACGGCGAGAATTCTAACCAGATTATTATTCTGAGCGAGAGAAAAATTCAAATGAAAAATGCAACGAAGTAAGGACCAACATATGCTATCTTACCTCAAAATTGTACGTCATATCATCGAACATGGAGTTCTCCAACCAAATAGAACCGGCATCGATGCTTTGACCGTTGTAGGACACATGTTCGAACATGATATGTCTCTTGGTTTTCCCCTATTAACCACAAAAAAAGTTGGCGTTCATTTAGTAGCAAGTGAGCTTGAATTTTTTATCAAAGGAATCACTGATAAACGCTGGCTTCAAGAAAGAAGAAATCATATTTGGGATGAATGGGCATACCCAAAAAAGGCACCTTACGGCCATAGTGAGCAGGCTAAACAACGCATGCTTGAAGAGCGCGACCTTGGCGCAGTCTATGGCTTTCAGTGGCGACATTTTGGAGCAACATATACATCGTACGATGCAGATTATTCAAACCAAGGGTATGATCAGCTCAAAGCATTAGTTCATTCATTAAAAACAAATCCATCTGATCGTCGTATGATTGTTTGCGCGTGGAATCCACCCGCACTTGAAAATATGGCACTCCCCCCATGCCACTACGCATTTCAAATAACGGTAGTTAATGGAAAACTTAATTTATTGTGGAATCAGCGATCCGTCGACGTCATGCTCGGGTTACCGTTTAACATAGCAAGCTATGCACTGCTGCTCCATTTGCTCGCCAAAGAATCTGGTCTTCAAGAAGGCAAGCTTATTGGCTTCCTTGCCGATGTGCACATTTATGAAAACCATATTCAAGGAGCTCATGAGCAACTCAGCCGCGACCCATCAGTCCACATGTTGCCTCAAATAATAACAGAACCTTTTACCTCCATTTTTGACTGGCAAGCGCAGGATTCAAAGATAATAAATTACACAAGCTACCCGGCTATTAAATTTGAGATCGCCGTATGATTAATCTTATCGCAGCAATGACACACGAAGGTGTCATTGGAAATGGAAACCAACTCCCATGGAATATCCCTGATGAACTTAAGCATTTTAGACAGAGCACCCAAGGATGCACCGTCATTATGGGAAGCAAAACATTTGAGTCTATTGGCAGGCCGCTCCCCAACAGACACAACATAGTCCTCAACGCAGTTGATACTCCAATTGATGGTGTTGATGTCTGCACGTCAGCAGAGCAAGCCTTGCAGCGAGCACAAAGTTACGGTAAAGATATTTTTATCATTGGTGGTGCTTACACCTATGCTCAATTCTTGCGAATGGTTGATCAAATGTATATCAGCTACATTAAACATAATTACGCCGGTGATGTATTTTTTCCACCTGTTGATTGGACACAGTGGCAAGCAATTGAGCGTATTGACTACCCGGAGTTTGAGTTTGTTTTATACAAAAGAGCATAAAAAATAAGATCATTTGTGAGCGTGCTCCAACAACGCTATACTACAAAATCACTGTTGTTTTGATCTATTTTGAACTATGAAAGGACTTACTGATGATCTTGAATACCATTAATTATACAAAATTATGTGCCGTTTTTTTGATAAGCTTGTTAATTTCTTCTTTTAAATTTTGCACCCTTATTGGCAAAAGTTTTGCATATTTTTCTGGAATGCTTTTTGTAGCACCGCTCCTTGGAGCATTTTTTTCATCGCCTGTTGCAATTGTTTTAACGGGGCTCTTGGTAACTACCAAAGCATTACTCTTTTGCTATCCTGTAACGGGTGGAATCCCAACACTTTTTGCAACACTTGCATGGTCTACGCATACACAAATTTCTCAAGAAAAAAGCACATTCGCTCATCTATCTTACTTTCTTGTTCATGCTGCATTACCCGCTTTGTGCATGATAATCTTTATGACACATGCTTCGGTTGGCCAAGGCTATGTCTACGCACTCTATTGGCTTATACCAATCGCTCTCTATTTTTCACATCTATTCTTCAAGATTAATTCAATCTTCACGGTTGCTTTAAGCAGCACTTTTATTGCTCATGCAGTTGGCTCAACGTTGTGGCTTTTCACCGTTCCAATGAAACCAGAACAATGGCTAAGCTTGATTCCTGTTGTTGCACTTGAACGACTTAT
>CAYSDC010000116.1:0-1546 GCA_964429765.1 uncultured Pseudomonadota bacterium | reverse complement strand
TTGCTAATGGCCAAATAAAAAAACGAGTAGCTATATGCAGTATATTAATAAACGATCTATAAAAATTTTAAGGAGCAGTTAGCTGCCCCTTCTTTCTTGAAGCCGGCTTAATAATTTTCTTAGTAAAAGGAATTAGCTATGATAAAATTTAAAACTGGTCTATTTTACGCTTTTTTTTGCATTTTCAACATTGCCACCTGTGTACTAAGCTCTTATGACCAAGGAATTCTTGGCTGGCAGTTTGTACAATCTATCCCTATAACTGGAGAAATTATTGGTGGTAACGATCAAACTATTTGTGAAAAAACAATCGACGAGCATGGCTGTAATATCTTGAATATTTATGAAAATATTGATGGCTCTTTTAAGAAAGTTAAAACGCTTTATTTAAACTATGGAGACCGTGCCATATTTTCAGGCAATTACTGGACATTTTTTATTTTCAGCAACTATTCAGACAAAATAGCTGTTTACAATAGAATTGGCAGCATTTGGAAAAAAACTAGTACAATTTTTAATGGTCATTCTTCCGACACTATTTCCGACACTATTATTGATTTTCAATCATCTGATTCTGGAAATACGATTCTTATTACCAGACCTACCACGCTATCTCTTTATCAAAGAAATGGGGATCTTCAGTTCATAAAGAAATTCTCTAAATCCAATACTTCTGACCATTGTTACTTATCGTCAGATGGAAAATTTTTAACCGTTTATAGTAAAGAAAATAAATGGCTCAAGCTCTATCGAGAATACAACATGAATGGTGCTTGGTGCAAAATGCATTCTATTTATCTTGATGACACGATAACAGGAAGATTAAGTGTATCTAAAAATGGACGAAAATTGTGCATAGAAACTTTGAGCGAAAATACTCATAAATTTCATATTTATAGTAATAAACAAATATGTGGGTTGTATTATGAATGGAATAAAGACGCAGAAACTTCAACCACTCCTATGACCTCGGGTTTCACGCCTTCTGATTTTTGGTTTTCAAAAAATGGAAATCAATTGTTTATAAAGTTTGAGGCAAACAACAGCTCACAGGTCTTAATTAATTCTTTTGTATATGAAAATGAAGCGTGGCGTAAAATAAGCAAAAGTAATTCCTTAATGATGAACAGAATTAATGCTTATCAATTATCTGATGATGGAGAGGTTTTTTGTTTAAAAGAAAAAAATATTGATTCATTAATTATTTATGAACGTAAAAAAAAAATTTTTGAACCAATTTTTTCAACTTATAAAGATACATGCAAACACCTTAAGTTATTAGGACTCGCAGTTAGAGACCATCTTATGAATGTACATAATTTTAAATTATCTGAGAATGGAAATTTTTTTTGGGTAGAAGTTTTAACAACTCTGGCAGATGATATTCAGTTGAAGCGTCTTGATCTTTATAGAAATGTAACAACTTAGTCTTGTAGTCAGCATCAAAAAACGCATCAATGTATACTTATCGGTATACATTGATGCGTTTTCAATTAACAAACTCGTTCTATAACGATCTATAAAAATTTTAAGGAGCAGTTAGCTG
>CAYSDC010000115.1:4147-4452 GCA_964429765.1 uncultured Pseudomonadota bacterium | reverse complement strand
CTGAAAGTTTCGGCTGCTTAGTACAATTCTTCCAAGACTTTGATCTATCATGTGGTTCAATATTCATCACTGCAAGCTTACCAATTACCCATGTCAGCCGCACCATGCACCTCAAAACTGCCGATGATGTACTGTTCAACGGCTTTTCGGTGAGAGACTTTTTTGCTGGACGAGTAACACAAGACAATGCCACAAACCTACAAGCAGCGCTGGACCATGCCAAAATCGATGGTCGCCGCACTGCAATAGGTCTTGCAGATGCTGACTTGCAACTTGGATTCCGCGTTGTAGACAAAGAAAAACAC
>CAYSDC010000115.1:2460-4137 GCA_964429765.1 uncultured Pseudomonadota bacterium | reverse complement strand
ATTTATGGCAACGGAAGCCACACCGGACTTGGCTTTGGCATTGATGCAGGCATCGATGCATGGACACATGAAAAGGCTAAACTCCGTGCACTTTTTAGCACCGATTATCGATATCTCTTTGAAGGGACCGAGCACCGCACTGTGGGCATCAAAGGCAAGCCGCTCAACCACTACTTCTTGGCAGCACATCTTAACCAGGTAAATAAAGCGCTTTTCCCTGCAGCTAATGAACTGACACAAGCGCTGCGCGTCAAGCCTGGCTCTCAAATGGAAGTCATGGCGATGCTGAGCTTTTTGAGCAGTAACTTTGTCGTTGACGCCGGATATGACCTGTTCTGGAAAGATCAAGAGTCCGCATGGGTTAAGCGCTGGAAAGATAATAACCTGTATATCGCAAATATTGAGTACGACACCAGCAACGCATTTGATTTGAGTAACGCCGCTCATGGCCTAGGTAGTACGCCTATCAATGCTGCGGACCTTGATGTCGATGCGGTCAAAACCCCATCACTCTTCACCCACAAACTGTTCGCGGGCTTTGGATATACCTGCATGGTCACACGCACATTCCCTCTGAGTATTGGCCTTGGTGCTGCGTATGAATTTGCGGTTACCAATGCTGATATCGAACAGTGGGGAGTTTGGTTTAAGCTTGCAGGATCATTCTAAAAATAGTTTTTGAATGTACTTTGAATTCTGAAGCTTTTCAGAATATGTGACTATCAAAATCCTCGCCCGTGCGGGGATTTTTTATTGAGCAATTTTTAGGCAATTATTATTGCTTGAGTCGCAATGTGTAAAGAACTCAGCTTTTCTGTTAAGCATAAATAAGATCCTTTTGAACATGATGCATAATAAAACTTCTAACCGAGTCAAAATAGCCAACATCAACTTTCTTACCAAATTTTTCCTCTAAAAAATCACGCAATTCAAGACGCTTTTCAAAACTTTTGCGCGGCATTTCAATAAGAAGATCAATATCACTATCAGGTTTTGCTTCATCTCGTGCATAAGAACCAAATAAGGCAATTTTTATAACCCCAAATTCTTTTTCAAAGAACGCTTTATTGCTTTTAAGGAATCGGATTATAACCTCTTTATCAAAGTTTTGTCCCTGTATCATTTTCATCCTCCAAAGAAATTTCTATATAACATCTCTTTTAGCTTACCATAATTTGGCCATACACAAAGCGATCCCTATTTTGCTCTACTTTTTTAATAAACTTCTTCTGAAGCTTAGAATATGACAGAAGAAGTTTATTAATTCTCTTAAAGTTTGTCATTCCCGCCCCCGATCGATGCCGAGGGTAAACTCCGGCGGCTGTCATTCCCGCGAAGGCGGGAATCCAGATTAAACACACAAAAGACCCTTTTCAATATGATGCTTAATGTACCCCAATCTCTCTTCGCGCTTACGACCATTAACCATTTTTGCAAAATGCTTGATCTGCCTGCCCTGTTTGCATACGCTAAAAAGTAAACTTACAGGTTATCCCCTGTACCCTATTTCGGATCGCCCTTGAAATAGTTCAACAAAAATTGCCGACAAAAAACTGCCGTATAAAAAAGGAGATCGTATGATGAAAAAAAACCTCATTGCGCTACGTCGCGCAACATTCTTTGTTTTGGCACTTTCTGCCAGCAGTGCACTTGTTGCAGATGGTGATGCAAGCAACA
>CAYSDC010000115.1:0-2450 GCA_964429765.1 uncultured Pseudomonadota bacterium | reverse complement strand
GCAACAAAACATTCTTGTCCCCACGCAGCCCGAGCGTCAACATGGCACACAAGTACACCACCTGGGCCGACCATGTATACCCACGCCGCTGTGATAAAATTCATACCAGCTTTCAGCTGACCGGCTTTTTTTCTGAATCGGAAAAAGGAAAAGATCTAGGGCGCTATTTTGGTATTGGAAATGGCAGCAACAGCTTTACCGTTGGTGATGCCGGAGCCGGCGCTGAAATTGAAGCCGATTTCCTCATGCATAACTCAGCAGGTGACCCTAACGCATCAGGGACCATCACCCTTTCTCCACGTCAAGAAGTCTGGGGTGCACGCTTAGACTTTTTCCAAGACATTAACTTTAACTTTGCAAAACTCTTTATCGCAGCAACCTTACCTGTCGTCAGTGTTCAACAAAATATGCGTATTCATACAACAGATGGTCAACCAACGCGTGCTATTGGTGGAACAGAGTTTACGCTTGAAGATTTTTTTAGTGGCGAATTTGCAAACAGTACCGAAGTGGAAAACTTGCAAGAGAGCTTAACTCACGCAAAAATTGTTGGCAGCCATTCAAAAACTGGCGTTGCTGATATCGAACTTGAACTTGGTTGGAAGGCATTGGAGCGCAAAAAGTACCATCTCTTCGTTAACCTTGGCCTCACCATCCCTACCAGCAACAAAGCCCATGGTCGATTCTTATTTGAACCAATCTATGGTAACGGCGGTCACTTCGCGCTTGGTGCCGGCATTGATGCAGGTATGACGTTGTGGTGCAAAGATAAAAACAAAGTTCGCTTGCTTGTGGCTGGTGATTATCGCTTCTTATTCAAAAATACACAACAACGTACACTGGGTCTTCTCATAGCAGGTGAACCAAGTGCATTGGCACACTACGCTCCAGGATTTGTGCTTGATCAAGCGGCAGGAACCCCACTGTTCCCTCTTGCAAATGTGTTAACACGTGATGTGCGCGTTGAACCAGGCAGCCAAATTGAAGCTCTTGCAGCGCTTTCATTTAACTTCTGCCGTTTGACATTTGATGCCGGTTACAACCTGTACTGGAGAGAAAGAGAATCTGTTAAAGTCAGAAGCTGGGAAGATGGAGTTATCTATCTGGCAGCTCTGGGTAGAGAAACAACCACAGATGCTTATGATGCAGCATCAATTGCCGCACGAGGCGACGACCTTATCAATCGTGAAAACCTGAACGTTGCAGCAGCAGCAACACCATCGCTCCTTTCGCATAAAATTTTTGGTGGCTTGGCTTACTCAGGCAAAATCAAGGACCACTACCCATGCAGCTTTGGCATAGGTGGATCGTATGAGTTTGCGGACTCAAATGCTGATCTTGAAAATTGGAGCATCTGGCTTAAAGCAATCTTCTCATTCTAAAAAAATTGCACATCTTTTTTCAAAGGCGCTCATTGATTGAGCGCCTTTTTTCATGAAATTTGATCAACCATTCAAACTATCATGTAATTCAAAATTAAAATTCATTGACTTATATTTCAAATAGTTAATATCATTAGATTAGGATATGAAATTTTTCTAAAAGATACCAATTTATAGTGAAAGGGATTTCTATGATTAAGAATCGAGCCCTCGTGTGGGGGATAGCACTTATCTTGACGAGCGTTGCAACGTTCCATTTATATGGAATGCGCGCCAAGCCAGGACAGCAAGAAGGACAACGGATAAATCAGATTAAGCGTTCTTTACAAAACGAAGGCCTTGATGCCCTTCCTCCTGTAAATGAAGTAAATGCTCTCATAGCAAATCCACATGTTCACGCAAGCATTAAACATCAACTTGAAACTGCAATAGATAATGCATGTAATAGATTCGTTGCCGACGGCCGCGATATCACAACAGAACCTGCTGGCTTGCAAGCTAAAGTGGCAGATTATGCTGCGCATGGAAACGCTGCAATTAAGGCCATTATCGCAACAGTCACTGGAGGCGCTCCAGGAGGCGGCGGTGGACCCCACATTCCAGTACATCTAGGACTTAAAGGAATCCCTGGTAATACCATCTGGGGACATCAACTACGCGCCAAGACCGCTAAGAAGGCTATTGAAGCATTAATTGCGACATTTGATGCTGCTAAAAAAACTGCTCTTAATGCTGATATTACCAATGCAAAAGCTCATTTCCCTAATTATCTCCCCTACAGCAGTGACGCAAAAATGCAAGCCCTCATCAATGCAATTATTGCCGCTAAAGCTGATGGCAATACTCTGCGTGGCGACCTTGAAACAGTTGCGAATGACCTTGAAGCCGATCTGCTAGCTCTGAACAATGCCAGCACTGCCTACGTTCCTGCAGCACACGTTCCAGCACATCTTGGAGTTAAAGGCACCCCTGGCGATACCATCTGGGGACATCAACTACGAGCTAAGACCGCCAAGAAGGCTATTGAAGCATTAATTGCGACATTTGATGCTGCTAAAAAAACTGCTC
>CAYSDC010000114.1:0-4529 GCA_964429765.1 uncultured Pseudomonadota bacterium | reverse complement strand
TTATCTTACTTTTTGCCTGATGCATCATAGAATGATTTTATAACCACGACTGTACATTTTTTCTGTAAACTTACAGATGAGTATACGCATCAAGGGCCATAAAAAGTCAATTATTTAAAGAATAGATCAGATAATAAAAAGCTACTGTTTTGAACAAGCAGAATAAGCGATGCTTCCCATAGAGAATGACACCTCAATTGCGGAATAAAATTATTTGATGCTAAACTTATTTTGTGATGAAAACAAAGAGTTATCAAAGGAGATAAGTATGTTTAAAAAGATATTTTATTGTGCTTTTTTGATTATACCAAAATTATTATTCGCTCATGAAGTGGCACAGGTAGCCCAAAGTATTCCAGCAACTTCTGAACCTATCGATCGAGCCTCTCAAATAATCAAGATGAGAGATTCAACGCTCACACACGGAAATTATATCTTCACTCATTATAAATTGGTAAAACAAACAGGAACACAGCTCTACGTAATTCCAAACACCGCTGAAGTGATTTTTGAAACAGTTAAGCGCCTTGGACGAGGAAAAGCGACAATTACATTGAGTTATGCAACCGCACATGTTCAAGACCTAGAAGTTACCAGTGAACACCGAGATGTTATAAGCATGCTCAATGAATATCTCAAGACACATTTTAATGTAGCAAAAGTATTATGGTACGTTCCAGAAACAAATAAATTAGTATACAATGCGTGCAAAGAACTTAAGTATGAAATTACTACGAAATCACCAACAGAAAAAGAACTACTCAACTAAAAATCAGGCTCTGCTATGAAAACAGTTTTCGCAACTCTCTTTGTTACCCTCATGGTAACGTCAACAGCACATGGAATGCGACAATTAACAACGAATACGCCACTAAAAACAACATATATCAAAAATACTCGAATGGACGGATGTTCTTTTGCTCAGTATCGAGTTAAGGATACTCAAAGCATGTTTAAAATCACTATCGAAACTGATGCTCGAATCCAGATCGGTTCATTTACCTATTCAACAACATGTAACGACAACGAAAACCTTGTATATGAAATATATGAAATGAATCTAAAAAAAGATTACGCAATCATTGTCCCTATCATCATAAAATTTTTAAGCCGCGAGCGATCACACCCAAATTTTATTGTCCATACGGGAGCAAATCAACCAGAATTGAATGCTGCGTATCATGACTATGGCTTTGTACCCTATACAAATGGCTCCAGACAGGACAATGTTTTAATCTATGTTCCAACCGCTTAGCAATTAAGCAGCTTGAGCATACGATTGTGCAAATTTTGCCGCTATGGTTTGTTGTAAGCTTTGAGCTTGAGAGTAGGCTGCATCAAGAACAACATCTTTTTTGAATGGTTCAATAAGAGTCTCAACTTCTTTAACCACTGCATCCACTTTTTCTTGTAAATAAGCTCGCTTTGAAGCATCAAGCTTTTCTTGAGCAAGGGGCATCAGCCCATTCAGGATAACTTCTATTTTTTCATACGCTTCCTGACCCGCTTGCTTCTGTGCAGGATCAACAGCATCTTTCAAGACCTGAGCAATCTGCTCTTCAGCACTTGGACCAGAAGGAACTTTAATAACAACGGGCTCAACTGCATGATGTTTGGATGCTCTTTTTATAATGACTTGTTCACTTACCTCTTCATCCGAATCTGAAAAATAGAGCGCTGATGGTAAATTTTTATACGCAGCAAGATAATCTCGTTCTGAAGTATCTAAAAAATATACTACTCCCTGCTTATCAATAACGATATTATCAGAATGCGTATCACTGTACTTGATAGCATGAATAATATCGACCGTCTCTTTAAACTGCTGTAACGAAAAATCATCAAACGATTTCTTCTGATCAAGATCAAGATACGGCTCTATAACCAAGTAGTTGTAATCACTTAACTCTTTGGGTGCAGCCGGAATATGAAATAAGTATTCATCAACCGCTTTAACATCTTTTACTCCCGCTTGAGCGGTATAACTGTTAATACGATCGGCCCCCTGAGCTCGCGATATATTTTCCAACGGCTTATCAACAACGGTTCGAGTTACTTCATGGAAGCGCCCTGGTGCTTTAACAACAAAGTTGCCCAACTGTTGAGGACAACGCATAACTAGGGAATTGCTCCCTGTCGCTGTGCGCTGAAATCCAAGCTGAGTAAGATGCTTTTCAAGCTCTTTTTCGTTCGTGGTAAAGCATGAAGCATCAAGCTCATGAGCTTTAAAGAAATTCTTAAATTGTTGTTTAATTGAGGCTGGCAAAGCATGCTTCTTTAAAAAAAGGCCTTGTTCATCAAAATTTTCTAATGTTTTAACAACAAGGGTCGAAAATCCGAGTCCAGCAGCAACAATACCAAGTGTCAGAATTATTGGGGAAAAATAGCTTCTTTTCAAGAAATTCATAGGCAAAACCTCCATTTTTAATTAACTATTATTTCTAATGTACAATATTTAATAATAAATGCAAGCGGGGTATACACTCCCTGAATAACCTAAAAAGCCTGCTTTTCAGAGAAAAGCCAAGAAAAAAGCCCCTTTTCAGGGGCTTAAGTAGTCTTATAAAGTTTTTTGGTTGTGTTCTAAGTTCTGCACCAACTGGAACTTGTTGCCATCTGGATCGGTAAAAAGAGCCATTTTTACAATACCAGGGATCTCGATAATCTCGCTTGCAAAAACAACGCCTTTTGCTTCAAGCTCAGTTTTAGTTTCCTCAATATCATCAACGGTTAAAGTCATGACAGCGTTTTGACCAGGTTTGATAGCACATCCATCATTTGGATTGCTGCCACCAACACCCAAAAGCATGCCGCCATCTTGGCCGCGCAATTCTAACCAGCTAAACTGCTCATTGCCACCAAATACGGTCAAGCCAAGAGTATCAACGAAAAATTTTTTTGCTTTGGCAAAATCTGAAACAGTAATCCAAGCCAATTCCATCTTTCTAATCGCCATGCTTTTCCTTTATATAAAAACGGTATTACTCAACGCAACCAGACAATAGTAATGCTTATTATGAATTATAAAACACTACTGTCAAACACCATAGCAAGAAGGTACTGCCCAGATGTTGACAATCCTAAATCTCATTTTTTAGGGTAGGTTCGAACCTGTGAGTTTTATAATCCCTATCTTTCCATAAGGAGTTTTTATGAAAAAGTGTTGCGAAGGAATGTGTCGCATTGACTGTCCAGGGCTTGGCTTGATGCTTTTTGCATTACTCGGTTTATGGTTTATATTAAGCTCTTTTGGCATTCCAACTGCTGGAGAATTCTGGAGCTGGTTTGTTCTCGTCCTTGGTTTGGGCATGGTAAACCGTCATATCTTTAAATCAAATCCGCAAAACTGCCCTATGGGCGGACTTCCTCTTTTCTTCAGTGTTCTTATTGCCGCCGTTGGAGGATGGTATGTTTTGGCAGATCTCATGTTTGTTCCACCTTTAAATATAGAACTGCTCTATCTTATGACCTTTCTCATTCCTCTCAAACTCATTTCCTGCAAGGCAAGCAGCGTAACGTCATGCTATGGCTCAACATCATCAAATTCATTAATGAATCATTAAATACAAAACCCTTCTCGGTTGTTAATGGCCGAGAAGGGTTTTGTTTCTGAAAGCTATTATTTATGAAGGCTCACCATCTATTTGACCATCATTACGATTTCCACGGCCAGACCATAGCGCTTTGAACCTGCGTACTAACCAACGATCATTCTTTTGATTCTCGGGTGTATCATCACCTTGTAATGCCTCTTCGGCACGTTGGAATGCGGCTTCATCCTGTTTCTTCGGCGTGTAGTACGTCCAAAGATCCATAACAAAATGCCGGATTAATTCGTATCGACCGCCAACTCGCTCAATGGATAATGATGGAGACTCAAAGCCCATAGCTGTCACTCGATTAAGCCCTGGAACACAATCTCTTTTACTAAAACAGACCTCTTGTAACTGTAATACTTCAAAGCCCTCGTACAAAATAACACGCATTGCCTCTTCAAAATATTCATTTTTTCGGTCAAAAATAATTCCTTTTTTTTGGCAGTAATCGTTTAACAGCTCAAAAACGATAACCCCCTTTTCATCATGAACAGTATCAAAACCCCCATACCCTATAATTTTCTTTTCATTTTTTAAATAAATAGCCCATGGAGCTGCGCGCCCCTCCATACGACTCGTTATGAAATTACTGACAAGGTGCTCAGTTGCCTTGCTACCAAGAAAATATGTTAATGCTTCAACATGCTCTATTACAATAGGCATAAGTATAAGGTTATCGGTCTCCAAAGTTTTTTGTTCTTGAAAATAGCGTTGAACTTGAGAATCATCATTTTCCCCAAAATCGGTTACTTTATGCAAATCATGACAATACTCTGGAAGACCATCATTGCAATCACAACTCTTGCAATCCACCCCATAATCTTGGTCACGAGTCTGACAATCTGCAAGGAGTGGTGTTCCATCATCACATGGACGATCGACTGTACACATACTAGCTGATTGAATTACACTGGTACAATATGAATACCAACC
>CAYSDC010000113.1:3143-4562 GCA_964429765.1 uncultured Pseudomonadota bacterium | reverse complement strand
ACAGGAGCAACTGGTAGCACTGGTGAAACAGGTGCTATAGGAGTAACCGGAGCATCTGGAGCAATTGGTGTTACAGGAGCAACTGGATCATCGGGAGTAACAGGTGTTACAGGAGCAACTGGATCAACAGGAGCAATTGGTGTTACAGGAGCAACTGGATCAACGGGAGCAACAGGTGTTACAGGAGCAACTGGAGCAACTGGAGCAACTGGCGAAACGGGCGCAATAGGAGCAACAGGCGTTACAGGAGCAACTGGCTCAACAGGTGCAACTGGAGCTCAAGGTGGTGTTCTGGGATATATTTTCTCAGGCAATACTTTAGTTCGTACTATTGCTGATAATGGGTCTGTTAATTTCAATATCGAAGGTACATCAGCTGGTATTGTAAGATCTGGAACAAATGCGCTTCAAGTTCCTTCCGATGGAACATACTTGATTGAGTTCCAAGCGCGTGGAAAACCTGCATCAGGTATGACATTTGAATTTGAATTGAGAGATAATGGAACTGCTATAACAGGGTCTCATTTCGCAGCAGATATTCAAGGTACTGAAGCCAATGAAGTATCTCAGGTTGTTGATGGCTTTGTGATAGCAACACTTTCAAGCGGTCATCTTATTACGCTTGTTAACGTATCAGGGGTATCGGTAACGTTGCCTGCAGATGGTGCGCTTAACGCTGCAATTAAGATTATTCAACTTGCATAAGTGACTTGATAATCCAATATTTTTCATACTATTTGATTGTCTAAGATTAAATGCTTACAAAAAAAGAGAGGCTCTCAATTTTGAGAGCCTCTCTTTTTTATTTTTAACAAAAATACATTAATCAATTTCTTCAATGACATATAATCGATTTTCTTGAACCCGATAGATGAGTGGTGCGATGATAATTTTTGGATATTTTAATCGTAAGCGTTTTGCTTCGCTTTGTACAACAAGCCCTTGGATAAATTGTTCTTTACGTGCCATAACATTAACCATTGCGCATTGATCGTGTCCAATAATAGCGATATGACGTATGCCAGCTACCGCTATTACGTAAGAAAGTTTAAATTCACCAGGACGTAAATTGGCTCCGCCAGCACGAATAATAAAAGAAAAATTTTCTGGGATATGCAGGTGTTTACGATTATCCATACACATACCAACAAGCAATTGGGCTTGAGTATATGCATCAAAATCGCGATTTAAATTGTGATATTCAAGTAAAAGACCAATCGGTGTATTTTGGTATTCAAGAGGAATATCGCTCTGAGAGCGAATATCGAGTAGTCGATTCATATATACATAACCTCACATAAGAATAGCGATAACAATAGCAAAAAACCGCAGTTTTAATCGCTGCGGTTTTTTAATTTGGTTGCGGGGGCCGGATTTGAACCAGCGACCTTTGGGTTATGAGCCCAACGAGCTACCAGG
>CAYSDC010000113.1:458-3133 GCA_964429765.1 uncultured Pseudomonadota bacterium | reverse complement strand
AATGCTTTTTTCTTAACAACAAATTCATTATACGGTAATAAAAGAATAAAGCAATGATAAATCACTACAAATTATTTAATTTCTGTAAAAGTTGCTCAAAGTCTTCAGGAACCGGGCAAATATAGCTGTACTTCTTGTTTTTGTAGATAAAAGAAAGTTTCCAAGAATGAAGTGCCTGTCGAGCAATAAGTGGTGATTTTACACCATATGTTAGATCGCCCAAAATTTTATGCCCAATTGATGCACAGTGAACGCGAATTTGATGCGTTCTGCCGGTAATAATGCGTGCAGCAATAAGTGATGTATCTTCATAATTTTTTAAAACTTTATAAAAAGTGGTTGCTTCACGGCTTGCAATACCGTA
The DNA here is from genome assembly GCA_964429765.1 of uncultured Pseudomonadota bacterium. Classification (GTDB taxonomy): domain Bacteria; phylum Babelota; class Babeliae; order Babelales; family RVW-14; genus JAFEAY01. Next base: position 2,769 of record CAYSDC010000113.1, on the reverse strand, counting down.
TGTGGCCATTTTGTGTCGCTGATTTGGATGTCTTCCAATCGGCACATTAATTACTCCCTCTTGCTTTGGGTGCCCTTGAGTTGCAGCAAGATAGGTTTTTTCAATTGATCGCTGCTTAAAGAGGTTTGCAAGCTCATATTGTGCTGGGATTGTGCGAGCAATAAGCATAAGTCCTGATGTGTCTTTATCTAAGCGATGCACAATTCCAGGCCGTTGCATGTCATTGAAGTCACTGAGCTCTGTAAATAAGTGTAATAGTCCATCAACAAGAGTAGGTTCAACAGAACCGGCATTGGGAGCATGAACAACCAGGCCAGGGGGTTTATTAATGACTAAAAAATCGGGCTGTTCATCAATGACTTGAAAATCTATTTTACGTGGAATAGCCTTATACGTTGGAGGTGGGGGGAATGAAAATGTAATTATATCCCCAGGTTTAAGTGAAGTACTCGGCTTGAGGATCGGTTTTCCATTGAGACAGACGCCCTTATTGTAGATAAGTTGTTGGAAATATGAGCGCGAGTATTCCAAAAATTGTTCATGCAAGAACTTATCAAGCCTAATTTCTCCGATGAGCTGCGTTGCTTGGACGCACAGGGTAATGAGTTCTTTTTGATTCATGATGACGTGCTTTACAATAAAATTATGCCAATAAAGCGCATACTATCTGAAATAATCGTATGCCCCTATCCAAAACAGGTATTTTTCATTATATTTTAGGGTAGGTCAAAGTCAAATAGGAATTTGTCAGTGGCTGCTCACTGGGGAGTCTGTCATGCTTCAAATAAAGAAAATTCTCTTTCAAGTTGAAAATAACATTGATGCTATTATTCAACAGGATACTGCCCTGGGCAAGGATTTGTGGAGAATTTTGCTTGAACAGCATCATGCCGATATAGCAATGCTTATGCTCAAGCTTGATTTTAAGCATCAAATTGCTCTGTTTAAAAAGCTTCCACGCGAGCTTTCTGTTAAGGTTTTTCGTAAAATACCGGAACCTTTGCAGGCAGAATTGCTTGACGAAGTTGACATTGATCATGCGACCGCTTTTCTTAAATATATGCCAATTGACGAATTGACTGATCTATTTGATCATCTTTCTGATGAAGATTTAGAAAAATATCTTAAGCTTTTGCAGGGAAAACAGCGTAGTCAAATTATTTCATTGCTCACCTTTAATCCTCGTTCTGCCGGTGGACGAATGAATAGTGATGTTATTACGCTTCAAAAAGACTTTACAGTTAAGCGGAGTGTTGATCTGTTACAAAGGATTAGTGCTCATAAAATGCTCACCGAGCGCATTTTTGTTACGAACAGGGATAATGTTTTAGTTGGCTTTGTTACGCTTGATATGTTAGTACTTAACAAGCCTGAAACTCCGCTTGCGCGCATTTTAAAAGAAAATGAATTTATTGTGTATGTAAATGAAGACCAAGAAGACGTTGCAAACCAAATGCATCACTATGGCGTTATGGTTGCTCCCGTAGCAGATCAACAGCTTCATTTTTTAGGAGTTATTACTGCCGATGATATGTTTGAAATTATCAAGCAAGAGGGGAGTGATGACGTTTATAAAATGTCTGGATTGGTTCCTGTTGAGCACAGTTATTTTGCAACATCGCTCTGGAAGCTTGTTTGGCAACGTGGAATCTGGCTGGTTGGACTGCTTCTTTTTCAAAGTTCTTCAAGTGCAATTCTTGCAAGTTACGATTCATTGTTAAGCAACTATACGATTATTTCAATTTTCCTCACCATGCTTATTGGGACAGGTGGAAATGCAGGAAATCAATCTGCAACGCTTGTTATTAGAGGGCTAACAACCAAGGAAATGTCCAGACATAATGCGTGGCGCGTTCTTTGGCGCGAACTTATGGTTGGAATGTTAATTGCATCAACATTGTTTGTTGTTGGATTTTCACGCGTTTACTTTTCGTACTACGATGCTGTAAGCGCTGTAGCGATTAGCTTATCACTCTTTTTGATTGTTATTGTTTCGATTGTTTCAGGCTCTTTAATCCCATTACTGCTTGACCGTTTGAATATAGACCCTGCTCACTCTGCAGCGCCATTTTTGGCCACATTAATGGACATTTTAGGGGTGATGATTTACTGTTTTGTGTGCAGTAAAATATTTGGATGGTAAAAGTCTGCAAAAATATCTTTGAGTCCTACGGAAGATGTGATACAATAATCTCATCTTGATAAAGGTACCGCATCAAGTGATTGTGTTACTTACAGCTTTTAAAGGTCTCTGCTTGACAAAAGCTATTTATTCAGGTAGATTTTTCGCATATTAAATGCAAATAAATCA
>CAYSDC010000113.1:0-278 GCA_964429765.1 uncultured Pseudomonadota bacterium | reverse complement strand
CACTTGCTTTACTTAAGCAACGGTGTGATGAGACTTTCTTGAAATTGAAATTACGCGTCCCCATCGTCTAGTCGGCCTAGGACACCAGATTTTCATTCTGGTAACAGGGGTTCGAATCCCCTTGGGGACGCCAGTCTTCGCTCTTGCGAGCGCTGCTTTAAAAAATTAATAAAAGCCCACGATTTTTAAATCGTGGGCTTTTATATTTTTACCACTTATCTTAAGTAAAAAGTCTATCAACTCAGAGAAAATTAAGAAGAAGCTCTTTCCTCTATTTT
>CAYSDC010000112.1:4338-4588 GCA_964429765.1 uncultured Pseudomonadota bacterium | reverse complement strand
AATCTCACTAATTCAAAATAAAGTTGCGTATAGTTGACATGAAATTAATGCATGCTAAATTGCTTATCCTTCAAAGTTTTTTGTGATAAATATTCTATTTTTGTTTTATAATACATAATTTTATACGGACGAAATATGCCATATCTCATTGCCACCACCACCCATGTGCACAACTGGTGTATAAAATTGCTCGCTACGCTTTTACTCCTTCAAAGTTTCTCTCCGTTGCAAGCAACAACCATAGGTAATT
>CAYSDC010000112.1:0-4231 GCA_964429765.1 uncultured Pseudomonadota bacterium | reverse complement strand
CACGCAAAGCGGCTATCTACCACCTTGCTGCTGATTCACTGAGCGTTCTTAACAAACTATTTTTTATTTATAACAATCTCAGTAATCAATACCAACTCTTTGAACGGTTCGCCCCAATCAATAGAGATTTATTGGTAAATTATTCATTTGCTCTTCTGGATCTCAAACGCATCCATAAAAACATGAACATTCTTTCGCCAGCTCGAAAGAAGCCCGTAGTTAATCAAGATACAACTGACGATCTTTTGAACTTTGATTTTGATGAAGATGATGCTGATATGGCAATTAATCAAATCGGTTTTGATGACCTTCTTGATTTCGATTTTGATGAAGAAGAACTTCCACAAGAAGAAGCTCCAAATAACGAAGAGCTAATCGAAGAAGAAGAGAAAAAACTGTCACAACTTATTCAAAAATGGCGCACGGTCATATTGCCAACTCTCAAAGGACTAACAGCTTTTGCTCTTGCCTGCGCGCAAAACAATGCAACGCCGTATGAAAACATTTCAAGACGAAATGCTCGCTACCTTGCTGCGTCTGCATATGCGCTTACCCGTCTGTTAGCTGAATACTCAACGCTCACAGCAAAATCTCGCTACAAAAAAACTATTATCATTATGTTAATGCTTAACACCGCCTGGCTTGCATATGAAGTAAAAAATTATATCGCAACAATACCAGAAGCCGAGATTCCTGATGACCTTGGCCCTCGTACAGAACAACCTCTGGTACGCATGCATCGAGAAAATGGTCACTGTGATACTTGCTGGGAAGATAATATGGAACTTGCAGAACTCGGTTGCGGACATCGTGCCTGCCTAGATTGCCTAGGAGGCCACATTAACGCACACCCATTAAATCGCATACCATGCATAGCTGGATGCGGAAGAAATATAACTAGAGAAGAATTCAGAGATATTTCTGATGATGATCGCGTAAGACTTGCTGCTTTTGACGCTGCATGTAGACCCGTAAGACCAATGACTCGCGAACAAGCTGCTGCACTTGGAGCAAAACCATGTCCTGGTTGCGGAGTGCCAATCTATAGAAATAGTGGGTGTCAGCATATGACCTGCAACCGATGCCGTCATGAATTTTGCTGGATTTGCTTAGGTAACTACCGTTTTGGCCCATGCCAGCCATATCAATGCTATAGGCCATTTGATTTGGATATTTAAAGTTTCAAAATATACACACATAACCCATGAAGAATAAAATATGTATACGTTTACAAAGACTCTCACATTCGCACGTAATTTTTGTACAAAATTATTAGCTACGCTTTTACTACTCCAAAGCCTCTCGCCATTACAGGCAACAACAACAGGCAATTACACAGAAATGGGCCTTGCTCTCGCTACCATTCCCTTTGATATCGCTGCCAACAAACACATTCTTGCTGAGAATACAAAAAAAGCTGCACTCTATGGCCTTGCTGCTGATTCGCTGAGTTTCTTAGGCAGGGTACTTTATGTACATAATAATTTAGAAGCACAATATTTAATGGGCAGGATGCAGCTTGATAGCAGAGATATGCTCGTTAACTTCTCAATTGCTCTTCTTGATATAAAAAATATTTTTAAAAATATGAGAATACTTCTTCCTGCTCGCAAGAAACCGGCTGTTGAGCAAGACGCTACCGATGACCTTCTTGATTTTGACTTTGACGATGAAGCCTCAGATTCTGCAATCAATCATATAACTGTTGATAACCTTCTTGATTTTGATTTTGACCAAGATGATCTTGCTCTGAATGAAATTTTAGATGAAGCCCAAGAGGTGACCGAAGTCGAAAATAAAGAGCTCTCACGACTTGTGCAAGCATGGCGCGTTGTTGCGCTCCCAAGCCTTAAAGGGCTTACAGCCTTTGCTCTTGCTTGCGCACAATATGAAGCAACTCCTAGTGACCGCTTTTCACGGCGAGAAGCACGAACTATGCTTACGGCTGCTCACTCATTGACCAAACTCTTAGCAGAATACTCGGCGCTCAAAGCAAAATCTGGTTATACAAAATTGCTTTCTGCCGCCTTAATCATCAATGCAACATGGCTTACTTATGAAATACATAACTTCACTCAAGTAAGATACAACAATCGTGGCGTAGATCCGCTCAATAGAATGCCATGTCTTCATGCTGGATGCCAAGAGATCATCTCTCGAGATGAAATTGCTTTCTTAACAAACGAAAATGATTCTATATTCAGTTTTCTTAAGGGCCCAACTCTGACAGCATATGATGAAGCGCAAGCACAATTTGGAAGACCTCTAGCAGCAACGCTGTCTGATGAGCGGCTCAGAGAATTAGGCATGAAACGTTGTCCAAATCCTGCATGCAGGGTTCAAATTCAAAAAAATGGAGCTTGCCGCCATATGCTCTGCACACATTGCCGACATGAATTCTGTTGGTGGTGCTTAGGAGATAATTATGGTTACCAGCGGAATAGGGCACGTAGATAACGGCTGCAGAAATACACGTTATAACCAAGACCCAACAATCGATCAAACCTGGAATTATGTAAGACCTTCATTAACAGAAGTTCCTCCTACTAGGAGAGGCCGCTGGTAACTTTAAATAGAGTGATTAATAATCGACCCTATTGAGTTTATTTTCATGGTGATAATCAATTTTTATATGGACACAATAGGATGAAATTTTTAACAAACGCCCTCACGCACACACATAATTTTTGTACAAAATTGCTCGCTACGATTTTGCTCCTTCAAAGTTTCTCTCCGTTGCAAGCAACAACCATAGGTAATTATGCAGAGATGAGCCTGGCTCTTGCTACTATTCCTCTTGATATAGCTGCAAATAAGCATGACCTTGCAAAGAATACAAAAAAAGCTGCACTCTATGGCCTTGCTGCAAACTCCCTGAGCGTTATCACCAAGTTCCTCTACCTGTACAACAACATTGATGCTCAGACTAAAATAGGCGGCATCAATGTGATCAGTCGAGATCTTTTAGCAAACTACACGCTCACACTTTGGGATTTAAAAAATGTATTCAAAAACCTGAAAGATCTTGGATTCAGCCACAAAAAAGTAAAGCTTCCTCACGCTGCTCCTGATGAACTCTCCAATTTTAATGTGAATGATGAGGACTCGTATAGTGCAGTCGATCATATTGGTATAGATGATGACTTGCTTAATTTTGATTTTGATCAAGAAGAACTCCCTTCACCCACTTCGGATGAAATTTCAGAAGAAGAAAACGAAATTGAAGAAGAGGAAGATGAAGAGTTATCACAACTTGTTCAAAAGCTGCGTACTACTATTTTTCCAAGCCTTAAAGGAATAACTGCTTTTTCTCTTGCCTGCGCACAAGATAATGCAACACCTTATGAAAGCATTTCAAGAAAACAAGCACGTTATCTTGCAACATCTGCTCACACACTTGTAAGACTTTTGAGTGAATATTCTAGGCTTAAATCAAATTCAAAATACAAAAAACAGCTTATCACTGCTTTGCTAGCGCTTAATACTATATGGCTTGCCTACGAAGCAAAAAATTATGTTGTAACAATGCCAGAATCTCAAGAAGCTGAAAATATTGTCCCACAAGGGCGCAGAGATGAACAACCTTTAAGACGCCTACCCAGAGAAAATGGCATGTGTAACATTTGTTATGACAACGATAATAATCCAGTAATACGCCTTGGTTGCAACCATGTATGCTGCATGGAATGTCTACAAGGACAAATTAATGCACATCCATTAAATAACATACCATGCATAGCTTATGGCTGCAGAAGAAATATAAGCAGAGACGAATTCAGAGACATCACTAACGATAATCCACAAAGACTTGCTGCTTTTGATGCTGCACATGTGCCCGTAAGAGCTATTTCTCCCCAAGCTGCTGCTCGATTGGGCGCTAAGCCTTGTCCTGGTGCTGGATGTGGAGTTCCAATTTATAGAAACAAAGGATGTCAGCATATGACCTGCACTCAATGTAGACATCAATTCTGCTGGGTCTGCCTGGGCGATTTTGGCAGGGGCAACGGACCTTGTACCTCATATCAATGTGGCAGGCAATTTTATTGGGCAATTTAAAAATTTATAACCGATATTTGATAAATAGTTCAAGCAATTAATTTTTATAGCCCGCTTCATCGCGGGCTATTTTATTTGTTATTTTCAACTTCTTTTTCGAGAAAAAGTAAGATAATCAAATGAGGATATGCGCATCCCATACTCCATCCTGCTGCTTAACAGGATTATGAAATAT
>CAYSDC010000111.1:2176-4642 GCA_964429765.1 uncultured Pseudomonadota bacterium | reverse complement strand
AAATGGGCAGCGGTACGCTTGATGTGCTTGTGAATAATGCCGGCGTTACGCGTGATGCCCTTGCGCTGCGCATGTCGGAAGCCGACTGGGATACAGTGCTTGATGTGAACTTGAAGGGCTCATTTTTTTGCGCTCAGCAGGCGCTTAAGCGGATGGTCAAACAGTCACAATCGTATATCATCAACATCAGCTCAATTGTTGGGCAAACCGGCAACGCTGGTCAGACAAATTATGCTTCCAGCAAAGCGGGCCTGTGTGCTCTAACCAAATCTCTTGCGCAAGAATATGCCAGCAGAAATATTCTTGTAAATGCCCTTGCTCCAGGGTTTATTCAAACAAGTATGACCGATAGATTATCCAGTGACATTAAACAGGAAATTTTACAAAAAATTCCACTCAAGCGATTCGGTTCAAGTGATGATATTGCTCGTTGTGTTGCATTTTTGACATCGGGTGATGCTGACTACATTACCGGGCAAGTGATTGCTATCAACGGCGGCATGGTTTAGCGGTCTAGAAAAAATATTTATTTTGGTTATTCTATGCTAACGTAACGCATTCATTTGTTTTGATCGTGCGATTGCACAGATTTGTAGAAACATAAAATTTAAAATAAAAGAGAGTTTATTATGGCTTTTACCAAAGAAGATTCACTGAGCAAAGTTATCGCTATTATCGCTGATAAATTGAGCATTCCTACAGCAAATATCGCTCCATCCGCTACATTCAAAGATTTGGGAGCAGACTCTCTTGATGTCGTTGAAATTATTATGAGTTTCGAAGAATCTTTTGGTATCGAAATTCGTGATGAAGATGCTGAAAAAATTAAAACGGTTCAAGAAGCAGCAGACCTTATTCATACTGTACGAACCAAATAATTTTACGGCTATGTCTTTAAAAAAACATCAGGTTGTCATCACCGGTATTGGGCTTGTTACTCCTCTTGGCAATACAACAGAGCTGAGCTGGCAAGCGTTGCTTGCGGCTCAATCGGGCATCAAAGCCCAAGACCGTTACATCATGTCAGGGTATCATCCCTATCCAGCGGGCTTTGTTCGCAACGAGCAGGAGCAACTGAATGCGCTGCTTGATGTAAAGGATCAAAAAAAGACCGATCGATTTACTCATCTGGCATTAATTGCGGGGCATGAAGCACTGCATGATGCCGGCCTGAGTACCAGAACTCCTATCATCAGAACGGGCTTTGGATGCTACCTTGGGGTCGGTATCGGAGGGCGTGGCACCATAGCTGATATTGTCATGCTGCTTGAAAAAGAGGGGCCTCGACGGGTTTCTCCTTTTTCAATTCCTAAAGTAATCAATAATCTTGCGCCCGGTTGGCTGAGTATGCAACTTGACCTTCAGGGGCCTGTGCTTGCAATGACGAATGCCTGCGCTTCAAGCGGAGATTCGCTTGGTCTTGCATTTCGTGCCATACGTGACGGCTACGCCGACTACATGCTTGCTGGAGGCACAGAAAGCTGTGTTGTTCCTTCTGCGCTTGCAGGCTTTGGAAATATGCGTGCGCTTTCTAGTTGGTCGGGTGACCCTGCGGCTTCAAGCCGCCCATTTGATGCGCATCGCACCGGTTTTGTGATGGCTGAAGGTGCAGCGGTTCTTATTTTGGAACGCGAAGATTATGCTCGTGCACGCGGTGCAAAGATCTATGCCGAAATAGTGGGTTATGGTGCATCGGCCGATGCGTATCACATCACGTCACCGCATCCGCAAGGGCGCGGCGCATGCTCTGCCATTTCTCAAGCACTGGATGATGCGCAGATAACGCCGCAACAAGTGGGGTATATCAACGCTCACGGTACTGCTACCGTGATGGGTGACCAGATTGAAACGCAGGTTATCAAAACAATGTTCGGTGACCATGCGCTTCCGTCAACACCGGATCATTTACTGGTCAGCAGCACAAAATCTATGACGGGCCACATGCTGGGAGCAGCAGGAGCTGCCGAGATAGCATTTAGTGCACTGGCGCTCAAAGCACAAACATTTCCCCCAACCATTAACTTAGAAACAGCCGACCCGCTGTGCGACCTAGACTATATACCTGGCTGCGCACGAGCCGCACAGGTTGAGTATGCTATTTCAAATGCCTTTGGCTTTGGTGGTGGCAACTCAGTTGTGGTGCTCAAAAGGGCTTGAGGCTTCGATGAACCCATTACCCCCCCCCCTCTGACAGGTCCGGCTTGGGCCTACAGCAAAAAGCGGGCGTCAGCACAGGCTGAGGCCTCACCAGCGCCTTCAGGGAAAAACAGGTTCAACTCCCACCCGTTTGCAGCCGGAATTTGCTTTTGGTATAGTAACAGAAGTAATATGCTTAAATAAATGTAGCATAAAATTCTCGTAGAAAATGTTTTTTCGTCTCTTTCTTATTCGTATGGAGGTTATTATGAATTACGTAAGACGATCTTTTGGTGCCATTGCACTCACGTTTTGTGGCATGCTTTCTGT
>CAYSDC010000111.1:1067-2166 GCA_964429765.1 uncultured Pseudomonadota bacterium | reverse complement strand
TGCTCAAGTTATAGTGCCGGTTACTGACATTGTTGTTAATGATGGCGATACCGCACAACAGCTCAAACAAAAAGCTGAACAATTTCAAGCGGCTCTCAAGGCTGTTCTTGGTAACACGCTTAAAACTTCTCTTGTAAATCCAGAAGATGATTTTCGCCGTTCTTCAGTAGTAGAACACGTTGAAGAAAAAGCTAATGCATTGATAAAAGCTTCAAAAGAAGTTCAAAAAGATCTTGCAGATAATGGTTTTTCAACAGAAGTTGAAAATATTGTTACACCTGCAGTTCAAGACTTTATGGACAAACATGCGCTTATCAAAAAGCTCCCAAAGCTTGCGGCTACAGACTTTACCGTTGGTGACGTTGTAGACTACCTTGGTAATGCAGCTCCTAATGCTAACCTTAAAATTCAAGATATGATTACGCTGTTGAATATTGCAAAGCGTGCTACAGATGATGCTGATCAAAAAGCAGCATTGCTTAAGCAACGCGATGAGCTTAAGATCAACAAGACCGCTCAACAAATTCTTAACGGAAAAAAATATGAACAGTACATCAATAACCTTAACGCTGGATGTTATGCAAATGCTCAGTTGGTTAACGATTCAAAAAATCTAGTCGAACTTATAAAACAAGCGGCTTATGATCATAAATATACGCTCGCAGAAGCTCGCATTGTTGCCCGCGCAGCATGTGAAGAGGCTTTTGTCGGTGCTGATGCATTTGATGCTCAAATTGCGCAAGCAAAAACAGATATCAAAGCTCGTATTCAAGAAGCTCAAGATAAGTTAGTTCAGATTCAAAAAGAAGCGCTTGTTGCTCAAGTTAATCGTCAAGTAGCTGCAGCTGCAAAGCCAGGCATGTTGAAGAGTCTTTGGAACAAACTTCCATCGATGCCAAGTTTTTCAATGCCAAGTCTTTTCAGTGGAAAACCAGGTTCAGGTCCTGTTGCAAGCAAAGCTGTTGATTACGGTGTATTTGCCGACGTTTCAACAGCGTTGAATGGTTTGGTAGCTCCTGATGCAACGGTTGCTGAAAATGCAGCAGCTGTTGTTGAGTTCTTCAAGTCATTGCGTGTACAGGCTGAAGCGGTTAAAGCA
>CAYSDC010000111.1:0-1006 GCA_964429765.1 uncultured Pseudomonadota bacterium | reverse complement strand
TTGTTGCTTTGATTGAAGCTAAGTACCGCGCATGTTTTGCTAATGCTGATGCAGTGACAGCGTTTGGTAATGCTCATAATAAGCTCACATTGATGCAACTAAGAACCTCGATGGGTGCTATAAAGAATGAATTGGCTAAATTCGTTATTGATGGTGTTGTTGTACGCAATGATTTCGTTGAGGCTTTAAAGCAAGAATATAATTTAGTGATCCAAAGAATTACAGCCTTGGCTTAATTAATTTATTAAGAAATTAAGGTGGCTATTGGGTTTATGCTCAATCGCATTATCCTATAAATAAGAAAAGAGCTTCATTTGAGAAAGTGAAGCTCTTTTCTTATTTTAACTTATGTATATTTTATATATCAGCATTCTCTATTAATTCAACAAGATCATTTACATTGTCTTCTGTTGCTTGAGTGACATGGACTTTATCAGCTTCAAACAAATCATCTCTAACAGTGGTTTTATCAGCCTTAAAAAAATCTGTATGAAGCTTTGTTAGTATAGGTTCGATGTTGGCTATAGAAGCTCCAGCTTTAGCTATAGCATCGTCTAACCAAGAGGCTACTTCAGCGCCTGTCTCTGCTCCGTATGACGTGCAAATTGACAAAGTTAATAATGCGCTGATTATAACTAAGCTTTTCTTTATTACCTTCATATTCATTTTTCCTTTCTAGAGTATTTTAATTACTTTTGTATGCGATTAATCGTCATATTATTTATTTATAATCCATCAATAATGGTATTTGCAGCAGCTATAAGATCATCTTCGATTGCTTTGGGATAACCAGCAGCTTCTATGCCCGTTTTAGCAGTATTTTTCATTGCCGTTTTTGCTTCTGTTTTTTTGGCGCCTAAAGGGCCGGGCTTTAGGCCAGGGTTAGCTGCTTTTACTTCTGCAATAAAAGCATCTCTTATAGCTTTAGGTGTAGGTGTTTTAATGGAATTGATATGACCAGCAAGATCTTTTGTAGCATCTTCCTTAACTGTAAATAGCTGTAAAT
>CAYSDC010000110.1:3088-4644 GCA_964429765.1 uncultured Pseudomonadota bacterium | reverse complement strand
ATAAGTATAAAAGTTGCTAATAAGCTCAAAAATTGATATTTTTTACACCCTTTCAGGGTTAAATTTATATAAAATTTGACAAATTGGATATATATTTTACTATTTAGATAGTATCCGTTCCGAATCGCTCTATTTTCCAGGCTTAAATAGTAAGTAAAGGAGTATCTGCGGATTTTGATGTTAAATATATATGCAATAGTTGCCAAGTCTCCTTTAAATCTGAATTCGAAGCGCACGTGCATGTTTATAATCGAGAATGTTGTCTTTAATTAATGTGATAAATTGGTCTTAATTGAGATTTTTTTGAGGTTTAAATACCAAATAATGGAGTGTTTTATGAAAACGAATTATGTAAAGAGATTACTTTTTGGTGTTGTTGTGACATGTATCTGTTTACCTCTCAATGCAATGAGTGGAAGTAGTTATGGGGGTAAAGGGCTAGTTTTTGAACGATATACTCCTCCAGGGAGTTATAATAAGACGGTGAATGTCGGTCAAACTCATTCAAAAAAAAGATACCATGTGATATTGGCGGATGTTCTAAAAATGCTGGAAATAGGGCCTATTTTGATTCTGAAAATTTTCTTAAATCGCATAAAGCATTGGTTCATTATATTTGTCCATATTGCCCAAACTTAGATGCATTTAATTCTTACGAAGAGCTTATTGGTGAGCATTACCTAGAAAAGAATCATGAGCGTGATTACTGTCAATACTGTAGAAAATTTGTATACGTAAAACCTGACAATGGAAGTGTTTTGAGGCGTCACGAAAACCGCTGTTTTCATAATGATAATCAAGATAAGCCTACTACATATTTTGCTTATCACGATAGCTGTGTGCTTGGTAGAAGCTATAAAGAAAAAATTAATATAGTTCAATACAATTTTCCAGAAAAAAATGAGAAAAATAAATCAGCGTCGTCTCGAGTGATTGGTCATGATAAATTTGGACACACATCAGCTCTCAAGCCGCAAAGGGCTCCTAAGCCACAAGAAAATTGTCAGAGTTATTACCCTCAACAATCTGACCATTCAAAATATGATAGCTCTCAACCTGCATTGAAATCTGAATTTTCTCCTGTGCAAGCGCATTTTGCTCACAAAACGCAAATGTGCTATGTCACTGTAGATAATGAAATGCCAAGGGCATTGTCTACTCCTGGGGAATTTGATTTTGAGTACAAATGTTACAACTGTTTGAGAATATTTGAGTGTTTATCGCAGGCGCACATGCATGATTGTCGCTAAAAGAATAAGGTGGAAGTTTTATGAAAACGAATTATGTAATGAGATTACTTTTTAGCGCAGTTATCATGTTAAATTTCTCCCCTCTTGGTGCTATGAAAGGGAAGCGAATATCTCCATGCCATACTCAATATCAGCCGCCGGTAAAGAGAACGTGCAATCAAGAAATTGATAGAAATTTATGTTGTCCAATTGGTGAATGCGACAGGAATACAGATCCGCTGAGTTCAAAGCAATCTGTGAGGTTGCATCTCATATCAAAGCATAACATTTGTCCTGACTGCCAAGGCTTGGGTGCATTTGATAGCG
>CAYSDC010000110.1:0-3078 GCA_964429765.1 uncultured Pseudomonadota bacterium | reverse complement strand
CATTGCAAAGAGCGTAAGCACAGTGCATTTTTATGCAAAAATTGTAATCAATATGTAATAGCTCTTGCAAAGCATAAGTCATCTTGTGCTGCTTTACCTCAAACAGTAAAAAAGAATACGAGTATTCAACCGGTTACGCAAGGCATAAGCCTGCGATGTCCATTTTTTTGTCAAGATGTTTCTTTTGCAACGCCAGAGAATTTGAACAGGCATCTATTAGCTATGCATCATGCATGCCTAGATTGTAGTTTTAAAATGAAACTAGTTGCTTTTTCTTCAAGAAGAAAATTGATTGAGCATTTTATTCATGTGAAAAGTAATGGTGTTAGAAGTCATAACAATTTTTTTTACTGTGAAAAATGCTTTAACAGCGATGATTGTGATGACTCCAAGATTTTTATAGGAATATACAGGGATTCTTTAAAAAACCATGAACGCGACCATTGCCCATTTAAGAATAATGCATCAGGCTTCTCAATAGAAGAAATTAATGCCGAGCATTATGATCAAGGAGCCCCTGTTGATAGTCAGGAGTTTGATGCGTTTTTTACCAACACAAGAGCTACAAAAGATTACTACTGTGCTGCTTGCCTGTCTCTATTTGAAACTGAATCTGCATTACAATTACATATAGGTATCGAACATGGAGAAGTTTCATGAATAAAAATCCACTTAATACATTGCTTTTTGGTGCGGTTCTATTGTTAAGCTATTCACCCCTTGATGCGATGCAAGGCGGTTGGCAATTTGTTGGATTTAATGAAAAAGAAATTATTAAAAAATCTAGCACAGATGCAGAAAAAAAATATGAGATCTTGTATTGTCCTTTTCGTGCATGTCATAGAAGTATGGAGTCTTTTGCTGGTTCGAAGTCTTTGGTGAATCATTTGGCAGCACAACATTTTGTTTGTCCATATTGTGAGGGATTAGATCCATTGGGTAACGCTCAAAGGTTTGAAGATCATTGCAAGCAAATGGCTGATGATAATCATAAGAGACATTATTGTGCGGATTGCCGTAAATATGTAATCTCTATTTATTCTCACCAGTATAGGGGTTGCCATAGTCAGGCTGGAAACAGACGAGAAATAATGGTGTCTCCTGATGATGTTATTATTGATTCAAACTGGAGCTGTCCATTTGGTACATGCAAAAGACATCAAGAGCCTTGTGCAAATTATGGTAGTTTTTACCGACATCTTTTAAGGATGCATAACTCTTGTCCACGTTGTTGTTTTAATAAAGATCAACAACCACCTCAATATTCTACTAGGCGTGATCTTATTAGACATCTTAATATTTGCACATTTAAAGGTGATACTATTTTTTATTGTGAGGATTGTTTTAATAATAATGATTGTGGTGATGATGAAATTCCTTTAACTCTGCATGAAGCTTCTTTGGTTAGACACCAAGCTCTTTGTCAAAATAAACAAAAAAATGTACCTGACATCAATAATTCTAGAGCAGGACAACTTTTTACTGTGCCAAAGTGTAGCGAAAAAAGTTTATCGGAGTTGCATCAAGTTTATAGAACTACAATGTGTGACGTTGTTTTTGGCACAGCGTTGTCGCAACCGCAGGCGTTTGAATTATCTGGTCATGAGTTTCAATGTGATACATGTTTAAAGATCTTTGCATATGAGGATGAGTTGGAAAGTCATCTTTATAGCGAAGTATGTTTTGGGCAAGGTTTTTGATTACATACAAGTCCTCGCGAATTACTTTTGAATGCTACGCATTAGATATGATTTTTATATGCTATAATCTATGCATTATGTAAAAAAATATTTTATTTCTATTCTGATTATTTTGAATAAAAATTGCCTTTGGTTGAGCAGCAAGGAAAAGTTGGTAATTGACACTATTCACTCCGCACCCTAAAATGAAAAAAGGGACGTGAATTAAACTGGCTCGATAGATTAAAAGGTGTCTGATGAACCAACCTGCATTACGCGAATGTCAAAAGACTTCGCAGGTATACCAACCAAATAGCGAACAGATTAAACAACAAATGCAGGAGCTTTGCCACAGCGAATTTAAGGCTATGATTGATCAGTATCTTGTTGCGGTGACGCAACAGATGCGTCAGGATCAATGGTTTGATGGGCAGACTCCGTCAGCTCAATTTCTAGTGCCAGACCGTGCAAGCTATCAGATTGCTGGTGAGTATGATTCAAGTTCACATGCTCTTCTACAGGAGCTTGAGCAGACAGGATATCTAGACAATCAGTATCGCTTGATTCGTGAAGATGCATATTTTGTATTTCTTGGTGATTACATCAATCGTGGCATGAATAGCATTGGGGTAGTATATTTGCTTTGCAAACTGTACGTTAACAATCCTAATCGCGTCGTTATGCTTCGTGGAAACCATGAATATGCGTTAACAAGTAAAAATTTTCAAAAGCGCTTTTTGCAGGCGCAGGCTGATGGACAAGATTATCCAGCAAAAAAAACATTTTTATGTGAACTTACTCAGCAGTTTGCTGAGTACCAGTATCCTGACCTACTCTATTGGTTTGATTATCTTCCAATGGCACTTTATCTTGGAACAGCTGATCAAGACGGCCTTATTAATTTTGTTAAATTTTGTCATGGTGGTCTTGAAGTTGGATATAATCCACAAAACTTTTTATCAAGTACCGCTTCATTCTGCTTGTTGACCTCATTTGATCGATATGCCGGTCTTGAAACCCTTAAGCAAGAGCTCGCAGGTACGACATTTGCATCTGATGTTCAAAAAGCTTTTGATTATTGTGCATCACAAGAGACGGTGGGATTTGAAAAACATTTTCAGTTGGCTCAACCAGTTAATCTTGACTCTGATGTTAGCCCCTATCACTTACGCATTGGCATGCAATGGAATAATTTTTTAACGCAGGATGATGGACAGCCTGAATTTGCGCTTTCTACTGCACGCCGCACGCTTTATCTTGGTAAGCTTGTAACACAGCGTCTTTTGCAGCAACGCCAGTTGCTGGCCAAAGGCATCGATCTGCGCGTTCTGCGTGCGCGTGGCCTCCGCGCCCTGCTTGACCAGCGCCTCCTGAAAGGTCGCCAGGTTGTGCGCCAGCT
>CAYSDC010000109.1:2085-4742 GCA_964429765.1 uncultured Pseudomonadota bacterium | reverse complement strand
ACGCTCGCTTGTCGGATGGTTTGTATGGAAATATTTGGTGCCGTAGCTGGCAGAACGAAGACGCGGCTCTGTTGAGCAAAACAATTGCATGTGGTGCGAACATGGATTATGAAGAAGTATCATCAAGTGATGTCGATCTAGTTCAACTCTTTGGTCATGCACAAACGAGTGAGCGGGGCATGGTTATCTTTTTCAAAAATGCACATGAGTATTTACGGCCGTCAGACTATATTCAAGATCCAAAAAACATTCAATGTATCAATGCATTTTTGTTATTGACCTTTAGTCCTTCTAAGAAAGTTATTTTTATTGTACATACAGATGATAAAAGCAGCCTTGATGGCAATGTCATTAATCGTATGAGCAAAATTATTTGATAGAACTGGTACAAAGGTTATTGCCCCTTTTGTGTGCAAAAAGGCTTTGTGCTACAATAATGTAATGCCTGATCTGTGCAGGCCGATTATCTGATTCTCATCTGTAAGGAGCTATTATGAATACAGATTATTCACAAGGTCGAAGCCTATCTTCGTTTATGTACAAAGTGTATGGTTGGATGACCGGAGGACTTTTTGTAACCGCCTCCACAGCATATGGTGTGTATGCATACCCTCCACTTTTTGCAGCAATTATGAGCAGTAAGCTTATTCTGATAGGCTTATTTGTTGCACAAATTGCTTTAGTTATTGCGCTTTCTGCATTTATTAATAAAATGAGTTTTGCAACAGCAGCGCTTACCTTTGTTGTTTACTCAGCGCTTCTTGGCCTGACGCTTTCTTCTATCTTCTTTGTATATCAAATTGCCTCAATTTATATGGTATTTGGTATTACGGTTGGTATGTTTGGAACTATGGCATTGTATGGCTATGCAACGGGTGCCGATTTGAGCAGCTTTGGCAACATTATGATTATGGGACTTATTGGCTTGCTGATCGGTTCGCTGGTCAATATGTTTGTGCACAGCAACACCTTTGGCTATATTCTCTCATTCTTGGGAGTTGCGGTCTTCACAGGGCTTGTTGCTTACGATGTCCAGCGTATAAAGTACATGGGACGTGAGATGCTTGGTCATGGAGAGATGGAAGGCAAAGTTGCTTTACTTGGAGCTTTGACACTCTATCTTGATTTTATCAATCTCTTCTTGTTCCTGCTTCAGTTGCTTGGAAGACGCAGAGACTAATTAAAAATAAGCATAATAATAGAAAAAGCCCCTGATTTGATCGGGGGCTTTTTTAATTGTGTTACGTACTTCTATGGATTTTCACTATTTTAATTTTTCGGTGCTGACCATATAATGGTATTCAACATGTGTGTGCTTACATTGTGCTGCCGTTGAAAGGTCATTGATGAAACTTTTACCAATCGGTATTCAAGATTTTGAGAAAATGGGATCAGGGGATTATTTTTATGTTGATAAAACAAAAATAATTCATGAACTCATTACAACGGGGAGCTATTACTTTATCGCTCGTCCACGTCGATTTGGAAAGTCACTTCTTCTTTCAACGATCAAATGTATTTTCGAAGGAAAAAAAGAACTCTTTAATGACCTTTGGATTGCAACAAACACTGATTATAGTTGGCAAGTACACCCGGTTATTCATCTGAGCTTTACTTCAATTGACTATGCAACCCCTGAGCGGCTTGAAAAAAGCCTTATTATGAAATTGAAAAAACTGGCTCAAGATGTTGGCATTAGCTATCCAGAAGATGTTTCGCTCGTTTTTTTATTCGAGCACCTTGTTCAGTCGCTTGCCGCAAAAGGCAAAGTTGTTTTATTAATCGATGAATACGATAAACCGATTGTTGATCATATTAATAATCCAGAGCTTGCTGAAGCAATGCGTAATCAGCTCCGCATGTTTTATGCGGTTATTAAAGATTTAGATCCTTACTTGAAGTTTGTTTTTATTACAGGTGTCAGTAAGTTTGCACAGACCAGCATCTTTTCTGGGCTTAATAATCTGCGTGATTTGACTATGGAGAAAAGCGTTGCAACACTTTTTGGTTGCACCAAAGAAGAACTAGAAATAACATTTTCAGACTCACTTGATGTATTTGCTCGTAACTTACATATTTCATTTCAAGAAGCTCTTGCCAAAATGACTGAATGGTATGATGGTTACCGCTTTCATCTCAATGCTCAGCATGTTTATAATCTTTTTTCTGTTATGAATGCTCTGGCCTCTGGTGAGTTTCATAATTATTGGATGAGAAGTGGTACTCCTACGTTTTTGATAGAACTATTTAAAAAGGGTAACTACATTCCTCAAATTGATCCAGATTATCAGATTAGTGCAAGCCACTTTGAGATTGTTAATTTTTCTCGGATTGCATTTATACCACTCTTGTATCAAACAGGGTATTTGACGCTGCTTGAAAAAACAGAGTCTGGAATGTTTCGATTAGATTTTCCCAATAAAGAGGTTTCTGATAGCTTTACTGAAATTATTGCTGCCGGTGTTTTTGAAAAAGACCAAAGCGAGATACATTCTCTAGCAGCCCCCCTTGGCCGCATGTTGGAAAATCTTGAAATTGATGATTTCTTTGAGCAGATCAAGCGCTTTTATGCTGGGATACCATACACCGTTGCGGTGCCTGATCGTGAAAAACATTATCAAACTATTTTTTATGTTCTTACAAAAATTATTGGCATG
>CAYSDC010000109.1:0-2075 GCA_964429765.1 uncultured Pseudomonadota bacterium | reverse complement strand
TTGAAGTAGCAACTAATCGTGGCAGCATCGATTTTGTACTTGAACTCAAAAAACATATTTTTATTTTTGAGTTCAAAATTAGAGGGACTGCGCAGGATGCTTTGACGCAGATCAAAGCAACGCAGTACGATCAAAAGTATCGTGGGCTTGGTAAACAGATTGTTTTAGTTGGCGCTTTGTTTAGTATTCAAGAACGCAATATTGATTCCTGGGTTTATGAGGTTATTGGAAAATAGGGTTATGGAAAAGTTTTTTTTTAAACGTAAGCATATTCTTTTGATTGTAGCTCTTGCTTTGAGCATTGCATGCGTGAGGTCCTGCCTGAGTATTCGATTTAATAGTCAAGTTCAGGAGCGGGTTGCATGTTCTTCGGTTACAGAATTTATTCAGGCTTATCAAAGTAATAAACAGCTTACGCTTGATTTTAGCCATATCCTTGAAGAGCTCAATCTGTTTGTTGCAACGCAAGCGCAGCGTATGAGCAAAGTCGATAACTGGCTTAACGGTGTAATGCCTCAAGAACATTGGTTTAACTCCAATTTATCTACGCTATCTATTGATTACAAATCTTCAAATCAATTTTTCCCCTATGTTGAAAAACATATTTTCCCGGATGATGTACGTATTGCTGTTTGGGGGGATTTACATGGAAGTGTGAGTACCGTTGTTGAATCGTTGCTTCAGTTGCAGCGTGATGGATATCTTGATGAACATTTTATTATTACTCACAAAAATTTTTATTTTCTGTTTCTTGGTGACTTTGTTGATAAAGAGTCTCGTGGAATTGAGTTGCTGTACCTCTTGATGAAGTTGCATAACCAAAATCCTGGACATGTTTTTTTGTTGCGCGGTAATCATGAGGATGCTGCGGTTAATAAAACGTTCAGAAAAGAGCTTTCAAAAAAATATTCAGATCTTGATGATGAGACGCTTAAAAAAATCTTTTGCTTATACGATCATCTATCCGTAGCACTTTTTGGTGGAATACGTGATGCTCGAGGTCGTGTGAATGGCATTCAATTTTGCCATGCAGGATTTGAACATGGCTACAATGCGCGCACTTTTTTACAGAGCAACGCTCACTATGAACTGATAACAGAGCTTAAGCGGGTAAGTTTGGTTGAGCAACTTCCTGACGGGCAATCAAAAGAGCAGCTGATAGCGTTGCAAGAGCTCATTCAGCAGGCATGTTCTAGGCGCGATAAAAAATTTGAAAAGTATCTTTTGAATCAAGCTCAAATGGAGCAGCGTATTATTAATGGGTATAATTGGTTTACCATCCAAATGCTTACCTGGTTTTATAAGCAAGACATTATTGATGCGTTGCCAACACTGGCTCAAGATATTACCATCAAACCATCAATGAATCTTGGCGATATTCGCCTTGGCTTTTCATGGAATTCTTTTACCGATCAAGAAAATAATAGGCGACTTGGCGGCCGAGATGACCTACATGTGCTGTGGAGCTACGCTCATTTTAATATGGGACCTGAAGCGACTCAGTATTTTTTACAGCTTAATAGCACCGATGCATGGAAGTTACGCATGGTTGTGCGAGGACATCAACATCAGGGGAAGATGCTTGAAGATTTACAGCAGGGCAAAGGTGCCGCTTTGTGGTTTGATGGACAGCTGTTAACAACTGTTGCTTCTCCGTTGCTGACAGGTTATGCATCATTTGTGATTTTTCATGGTGCTTGCGATAAAGCCGGTTGGTATATTGAGCGTTATGCAGCCAAACCAGGAAGTTCATTTAGAAAAGAGCAGCGTTATCTTTTTACATAAGGTATGACCGCAATAAAATTATCATAATAAAGTTATCTTAAGAATGGTGAGTGCTCTTAGTCTGTTTGCCCCATGGCAGAAACTTTTTGCGAGGTAAACAGATTTTTTCTCGATTGAGTAGTGCTTTTCTAGAGTTTGGTGATGCCCGGGTCCTTGAGATGATTGAAGGCGCATCATGAACAATGTTCAAAGTTAAAATTATTGCGCTATTTTTGGTCTTTTTCTTATAAAAATTCTTTTGAGCATGCTTGCAACGCCTTATTTATTTCTGGTTTACTTTGATCAGTGTT
>CAYSDC010000108.1:3976-4771 GCA_964429765.1 uncultured Pseudomonadota bacterium | reverse complement strand
TAGGAAAGAACAGTTACGCGATTGATGATTAGTCAATTTTGTTTTCAAGATATTGGCGTAGACCTTTAAATTCTTCAACATTTTTAAGAACCCACTTCATTGCAACACCATCGGTCATTTCATCAATAAGAAATGTTCCTGGGTATTCTTCTTGAGGCAACACACCAGCCAAAGTCAAAGCTCCTGCAATCATGCAGCCAATGTAAGATTCTCTATAGCCGTCATATTTACGATCAACCTGAACCCCTGCATCAAGCGCTTTAATTGTTCTTCTTACAGGAATAAGACCTACTAAATCTTCTGCTGTTTTTGCAAGGCGTACTTTGCCGTCAATATTTGTCCCACACATAACAGAGGTGAAGTTACTCTCTGCGGGATCAAAACGGAGCATATATGGATATTTTGCACCAATTGACTTGAATACTGCAAATGGCTCTGCAAGAGTCAATGAAACACTTCTTGAAGAAATAGTTTTGAGCTCAGCCTCTGAACTTACAAAATCAGCATGCAGATTTACTGCAGTCACACATGCAAGAGCAAGAACGCTGCTTGCAATAAATTTTTTCAACATCATGGCAACTCCACCATAAAAACACCTAACAAACTGGCATGCCGAAGGCACACACATTTTCACTCGTAAGGCCATTGTATAATAATAAGCAGTTTTTTCAAGGGAATAGTCAATCGCTGAAGCTAGACTTAAGGCAGACAAAGCCGATGCTTTAAAGTTGAAATACTCAGATAGAATTTATTATTCTTTACTTTATAAAATATTTATACGTTAGAATAGCAAGC
>CAYSDC010000108.1:0-3966 GCA_964429765.1 uncultured Pseudomonadota bacterium | reverse complement strand
ATTGGAATAAGCGCAACCCAGGCTGAACAACCGTAAGCCATCAAAACATCCAGTAATACCTGAACCATTAAAAATAGGGGGTAGGCGGCGCACAATGCGACCCATCGCAACTGGCTATGTCCATACCAAAGCGTAAATAATACGATTGTTACAAGCGAATATAAAAGTACATAAAAATAGGATGTTATTATTTTAAGCAATTGATATAAAAGCTTATTAACAACGGAAGCGGGCAACTGTTTATGAGCGCACGCAAGGGCCGTATACAAATGTATAGCAGTTGGCACTTGAGCTTCAAGCGAAAGCTGAGAAAATAACTCTGGATACTGCATAGCCTTCTGATTAATCGGTATGCATTGATGCGATTGAGCATCAAAACTACTACCCTGTTCAATAAGTAAACGGTTTTCATCAAGATCTACGGAAAATTTCGATCCTATAGACGCTTGTTCAATTAAAAAATCTGGAGACATCGTAAGCAGTGTAATATTTTGGCCGCAACTGGAATTCATATCAAGCATACCAATATGGCAAAATTGATTGTCACTCAACTGAATCCAACGGTGAACAAGCAACTGAGGTATTTTTTGTTTGAAATGCTTAATTTTAAATTGCTCTGCTTTGAATGCAAGCTCACAAACAAATAGCTCTTTACTGACAACAACAACAGTTGTAAATAAACATCCCGCAAGCAAAAATAAGCGAATAAGCTCTTTATTATTAATATTAAGCATCATCATAAGTTCCCACTCATGATGCACATAAAATTCTCTGAGCAATAACCCGCTTGCAAGCCAACATCCCACCGCACAATTATCAATAAGCACTGGAATTGCATTAAGCCCCAAGAATATCCCGATATGCGAAAGCGATGCATGTGATACACGCATAAGCTTTTCAAAAAGCTCAATAAGCGTCAAAAGCAGCGTAAGCAGCAAGGTAATAGTAACAACATAGTAACAGTAGCGCTTAAAAAAATATCGAACAAAAACCATAAATATAGAGCGCTATGTTAATCGTTTTGCTCTGTCGAGCAAAGACTTTGGAGTTACCAAACCACAAGAAACAATCGCTTTAATGGCCTCTTCAAATGAAATATCGGTGTGCGTAATGTCGTACTCTGACATAATAAAAAAATATCCACTTGATGGATTTGGTGAATTAGGCATAAAAACTTTATAAAACTTTTCCCCTGGTCTGCCACGTTCACTCTCAGGCAAGAGAGGTTGATAGGTCAACTCAGCCGATTCAAGCAAAAATGCTATGTGATATTGCCCTTTTTGAGGATAAGGAATTAAGACAACTTTTTTACCAGAATAATCACTTTCAGAAAGCTTAAAAAAATCTACCAATGTTTTTACTGCAGAATAGATAATGCGGATAAGAGGAATGCGAACAATGAGTGATTCAAAGTAGTTAACAATCCTATTGATAATAAAAACTTTAAGCACAACACCGATAAACAAAATAATTATTGTGATAATAATAAATTGAGACCCAGGAATTTGCCTAAGAATTTGAGGCTCAAGTTGATGCAACGGCTGTAAAATTCTCACTAAAAAATTGTATGCAAACCCAATAAAAAATACGGTTGCAGCTAAAGGGATTATTGTAAAAAGACCACTCAAAAAAAGTGTTTGCAGTGACTGCACTATTTTATTAACAACGCTTTGCTCTTTGTCATTCATAGCATATCTCCCAATGATTTAACATTAAATATCAAGACTCAACGCTTGTTGTAACCTTGTTGCAAGTACCTGTGCAACATGTTGTGCACAATCATAGTTTGGCCCTTCAGTCATGACACGTAATAAATTTTCAGTACCTGAATAGCGCACCAAAACTCTGCCATGCTCTAAAAGCTGTTCATACTCCTGAATAATATTTTGGAAAGGATGTACTGCAAGATCTTTTTTCTGAGCAACAGGAACATTAATGAGAACCTGTGGAAATTTTTCAAATGTTATAAAATCCCAATTCTTTTCGTGCATCAGACTCAGTATAACCATAAGCGCTGTAAAGATTGCATCACATGTTGGCAAGTAATTTTTTAGAATAACATGACCTGAGTTTTCACCACCCAATAAAAGACGCTCTTGCTCTAGTCCTGCAAAAACATATTTATCTCCAACGGCAGCACGCACAAGCCGTCTATTTTGTATGTTTAGAGCACGCTCAAGTGCTTGATTGGTCATGACGGTACCAACAATTGCTTGCTCTTGCGCATATTCAGGCAAAGCCAACAGTTGATATAAAATGTCATCTCCGTCCTTGATCTTTCCATGCTTGTTCACGGCAATAACACGGTCCCCATCACCATCAAAAGCAAATCCTATGTCGGCACCCCACCGCACCACTTCAGAGGCAAGCTTTTCTGGATGTAACGCACCACAGTCATCATTAATATTAAACCCGTTCGGCGTATCATGTAATGTAATAACTCGCGCATTGAGCGACTTAAAAATAGCCGGCGCAACCGCTGCTGTAGCACCATGAGAGCAATCAAGAACAACCGTAATGCCCTCTAAGAAATTTTCTGGGAAATGGCTTGTAACCAAACGTTGATATGTCTTATCAGCAGTCTGCCATGCATATATTTGAGCTTTATCGGAACTTCCAAGCTGTTCGCTATTTTTTACAAAATATTCATACAACTCAATAACACGCGCTTCGTCTTGAGCGCTCAACTTACAATTATTTTTACCAAAAAATTTAATCCCATTATCAACATATGGATTATGTGAAGCGGAAATAACAAGCCCAGCATCAATGCTCTTATCGTGCATCATCAGCTGACAAAGTGCCGGCGTTGGAAGAATTCCTGCATCAATTATGGTAACCGAAAATTTTGAAAGACCGGCAATAAGATCATTTTTGATACGGTCCATTGAAACACGCGTATCACCACATATTAAAATTTTTGGAGAAGAATTTTGATATTGCTCTTGAGCCCAATACGCAAAAGCAGAACCCAGATAAAATAGTGCTTGAGGTGTAAATGGATATAAATCTGCTCGGCCTCTAATGCCATCAGTACCAAAAGAAATCGTATCTTTCACAAAATCCCTATCGTTGCATGTCCATTACGGACTAATAAAAAAATGGCTGCTCTAAAGTCTTTCTATTATTTTACCCTGTATGGTAAAATAATACAAAAATATCAACTCTCAGCCTGAGCAAACGGAGAATAAATATGAAGACATTGTTTCTACTCAAATGCTTTGCACTCGGCGTATCTGCAGCCTCTGGAGTCGGGCCAATTTTTGTTTTAACTTTTAATCGAGGTGCGCTCAAAGGTCTTGGTCGGGGACTTGCAACAGCACTTGGATCTGCACTTGGCGATGCTCTTCTTTTTTTGCTTGGACTTCTCGGTCTTTTGAGCATTCTTGGAGGATCAAAGAATATGGTTCTTGCGGCATTGCTTTGGTTATTATGGGAACAAAGATGTTGAGGAATACGCCAACGTATATTCATCAACGGCTTGGCGGGAACGAGCCTTACTTTGGAACAATCATTAAATCATTTCTTTTAACTGTGATTAATCCACTCGCAATTATATTTTTTTTAATTGTAAGCGTTCAACTTCTTCCTGCTGGACAAATGCGTTTGCCGTTTAATCAGATCATCGCAGCAAGCTTGACTGTCGGCCTTGGATCACTCAGCGCCCTCGGTTTCATCGCATTCATTGCAAGCAGAGTTGGTAAATCACTCAGCATTACGTATCATTTAAAAATCTCACACATTACCGGTATTATTTTCATTGGAATTGGACTCTATTTTTTCAGCAACGTCATAATGACCGCTTTAAGCCTTATAAAATAAGGAGTTTTGTAATGAAGTTGATAAACCTAAAGTGCATTATTATTGCAGGAATAATAGCTTTCACCGCAGGTGGAATTACACAAGCTGGATGGACTAAAGAATTACCAGATCATAGGATATCTGTAGTTTTTAATACTGATGACG
>CAYSDC010000107.1:3620-4805 GCA_964429765.1 uncultured Pseudomonadota bacterium | reverse complement strand
AATTGCGTCCTGTAAAAAAAAATGAGAATCACAACATTCCTACTTCTGGAGTGGCTGCGCCGATTAAGGAGCTCAAAGAAGCTGTTGTTCTTAATGCAAACGAGCAGCTCAACAGCACAAAGGGTGCTGTTCGGTTACAATCAACGGTAGAAAATCGATCTGCGACCGGTATCAAAGGGTATCGCGTTGAAGACGATGAACAACTTCGTTATCAATTAGAAAATGAGGAAGTTACCGAAGAAGCTCCTCTCAAAAATGAAAAAATTTCTTTATTGCTTCAACGAAAAGGCCTTATCATTGAACGTCGGCCTACTCGCAAAAGAGGTCGTAGACGTCGTGGAAGAGTGCAATCTGTTGCTCCAGAGGCCCCAGTTGTTTCGGAAATAACTCTTGAGAAGAGCTTACCTCTTTATGCAGCAGCAGCCCTTTTAGGTAAAACTGCAGGAGAAGTAATATCTGTGCTTTTAAAACGTGGCATGGTCTGTAACCGCAATCATATACTTTCTGTTGACGTTATTGAATCGCTTGCTCAGCATTTTGGCGTAGACATTGTTAAGCAAGAAGCAGTTTCTGTTGATCAGTCTGAATCTTTACTCGCAAAAAAACAATCCTTAGAGCATGCAACGGGTGAATTTAGATGGCCTATTGCTGTTGTTATGGGGCATGTTGATCACGGTAAGACAACTTTTCTTGATTACATACGTAAAATGAAAGTTGCTGCTTCTGAAAAAGGTGGCATTACACAGCATTTAGGTGCGTACGAAGTTGATAGTACTCATGGAAAAATTATATTTCTTGATACTCCTGGTCACGAAGCATTTGCGACTATCAGACAGCGTGGTGCTCGCGTTACAGACATCGCAATTTTAATAGTTGCTGCTGATGACGGTGTAAAGCCGCAAACAATTGAGGCAATTCGCCATGCAAAAGAAGCTGGCGTTCCTATTATCGTTGCACTCAATAAAATTGATAAAGCTCCATCTCAAGCTGCGCTTGATACCATTAAGAGACAATTATCTCAGCATGACCTTCTTGCAGAAGACTGGGGCGGACAGACCGTTATTGTTCCGATTTCAGCAAAAACAGGCCAAGGCATTGATGAACTATTGCAGATGATTGTATTACAATCACAATTAATGGATCTTCGTGCTCATGCAAAGGCTCCAGCTCGAGCCTATGTTCTTG
>CAYSDC010000107.1:0-3496 GCA_964429765.1 uncultured Pseudomonadota bacterium | reverse complement strand
CAACAATTATTTGCACCGAAGGAACATTGCACCAAGGAGACTTTTTTGTTTGTGGTGACTCTACTGGAAAAGTTCGTTTGTTGATTAACTCACATGGACAAAAAGTTAAGCAAGCAGCGCCTTCGATTCCTGTGCAGGTTGTAGGTTTTGATAGTGTTGCATCCATTGGAGAATGGCTTACGGTAATTCCAGCAGCCGAATA
Organism: uncultured Pseudomonadota bacterium; assembly: GCA_964429765.1. Taxonomy (GTDB): domain Bacteria; phylum Babelota; class Babeliae; order Babelales; family RVW-14; genus JAFEAY01. Next base: position 3,294 of record CAYSDC010000107.1, on the reverse strand, counting down.
CAATAAAATTCGTTCTTCAAAGTCAACTGCAACCAAAGCTGCACTTGAAAACCCGCAACAGCGTTCTTCTGAAATTATTACTGAAAAAGTTAAAAAAGAGATTAATATCATCTTGAAGACCGATACTCGTGGTTCGCAAGATGCTGTTATTCACTCTTTGGATAAGCTTCTGGTAAAACATAAAGCAATCAAGTGTCCAATTAATATCATTCAAAGTGGTATTGGTGATGTTTCTGAAGGAGACATTGATTTAGCCTCAAACACTCGATCAATTCTTATTGCGTTGCATGTTAAAGTTGAAAAAAATGCCATGCAGCTTGCAAGAAAACTTGAAGTTGATGTTTGGAGTAATGACATTATCTATCGTGTGATTGAAGATCTTGAAAAACTTCTTTTATCAAAACGCGAAGCGGTTATTTCTTGGGTTAAATGCGGCGAAGCAAATGTTAAGAAAGTTTTTGATATTAAAGGCGTTGGCGTTATTGCTGGTTGCTATATCAAAGAAGGTACATTTGGACGCAATTGCAAAGTTGTTTGTATGCGCGGAGGCCAAAAAATTGGCGAAGGCAAAATCAACAGTTTGCAACGCGACAAGAAGTCAGTTAAAGAAGTGCACGCAGGTTTTGATTGCGGATTTTCAACCGATTCATTCCACGATTGGGTTGAGGATGATACTGTAGTTTGTTACAACGAAGTTCGCGAAAAAATGCAATAAACATGCGTACGCTGCAAGCGATTATAGCAGGCAACGTTACTGCACTATGGGAAAAAACAGCGTCGACATCGGTACTTTATCTGTCCGAGAAGATTATTTTCTTTTTCCTATGTATGTGTGAAATATTTTATAGGCTTTGCTTTCTGGTTATCCAGAAAGCAAAGCCTATATTTTTTCGTCCATATAAAGCTCAATGCAAAATAGTTTCTATTGGGAACCTTTCAGTTGGTGGAACTGGCAAGTCGGTGCTTGTGCAGTTTTTAATCAAAAATTTTGCAAGGTTTCAATGTGCGCTTGTTATGCGCGGCTATAAGTCAAAAGCAAGTGTTGAAAATAAAAGCTTACTCGTCAGTGATGGTAAAAATATATTTTATGGTGCGGATGTTTGTGGTGATGAAGCATTTATGATTGCAAGTAATGTATCTGTGCCTCTAGCAATTGGCGCTCATCGAGTTCAGAGTTTAAACCGTTTATTGGAATGTGCTCAGCATAATGAGCAATTGCTTGATATTGTTTTTCTTGATGATGCATATCAAAATCAGCAACTTGTTAAGGACTTTCAAATTTTACTTCTTGATGCACGCAGGCCATTTGAAAATGGACATTGCTTGCCGGCAGGGCGTTTGCGAGAAAAAGATTATACACGTGCGGATGTTATTATTTTAACTCATGCAGATCAAATATCTGCCCAAAAAATTAGTCATATTAAAAAACATTGTTTAAATAAAATTGACCCAGCACGTATTTTTTGTGGAATACACAAAGTCTCTCAAGTTTTAATTGATAATCATCAATCAGTATCTCTGGATCAGCTCGAGGGTAAAGCATTACTTGCTTGTGCAGGCATTGGTTCCTTTTCAAGTTTTCTTGAAAGTCTTGATTCTTTGAATGTGAGTTATGCTCAAACTATTGAATTTCAAGATCACCATGAGTACACTTCAAAAGATGTTATTAATGTGATTGCTAAAACATTGGAAAACCACTGTTATGGCGTTGTTACTACACAAAAAGATTGGTGCAAAATAGCTCCAATTTTAAATAATATTACTGAATCATCTTTGGTTATATGGTATGTTGTACCGGTCGAATTTGAATTTTTGTCCACACAGGAGTATCATTCTTTTATGAAAGTTGTCATAAGCAAGCTTTCATAAAAAGAAGAGAGGAGTGTTGGAATGCATGCCGTTATTCAACGACATTTGTTTTGTTTTGTGTTTGCGTTGTTGCTTGTTATTTATATTGTTCCGCTTTTGATTCAAGCAGCATATCGGTTAAAATTTCTTGATCTTCCTGATGGTGGAATTAAAAATCACCAAGCTCCTGTTCCTTACATGGGCGGATTAGCTGTTTATTTGGCATTTATTACACCACTTGCACTTGCTTACCCCTTTAAAAATCATATTTTATGGCTTTTGTTTGGAACAACGTTGCTCTTATTTGTTGGACTCATTGATGATTTAAGAGTTTTAAAACCAGGACAAAAATTTTTGGGGCAAATAATAGCTGTATTGTGTTTTTTAAAAGGTGGCTTCTCGCTTAAATCAATCTTTTTTTCATCATATGAAAATATTGCGCTTTCGTTATTTTGGATGCTTTCTGTTATCAATGCATTTAATCTCGTTGATGTTATGGATGGTCTTTCTTCTACCATCGCGCTTGTTGCATCGGTATCATTTTTGATACTCGCGCTTATGTTTAAAATTTATAGTGCTAGCTTATTGCTTGTTACTTTTTGCGGTGCACTGGTTGGATTTTTGTATTACAACAGACCACCTGCAAAAATTTATTTGGGTGATGCTGGAGCTCTTTTTGTTGGAGGGTTTTTAGCAGCTGTTCCCATGCTATTTCCTTGGAGTGCTCAGTCTTGGGATTCTTACTATGCACCGGCAGTTATTTTGGGTATACCTCTTCTTGAGGTTGCCTGCTTGATTGTTATCCGCTTACGTTTGGGTATTGCGCCATATCGAGGAAGTCCTCATCATTTTGCGCTTTATTTACAGAGAAAAGGGTGGAGTAAGTACCAGGTTCTTATATTTGCTATTTCAGCAGGAGTTGTGCTCTCATCTATAGCTTATGCGTTTTTGTTTGGCTATCTCCAATTTTGGGGACTTATTTTTTCAGGTATGATCTTTTTTGGAGTGTGGAGTTGGTTCGTTTTTGGGTAGTTATGAGCTCGATAGGCAAATTTATTGATATTGTATGCCAGAATTAAATACTCTAAAACAACGTAAAAAAGCTTTAAGCAACATGTTAAGACAGAGTTGAATGCTCTGAAAAGTGAATATGTGCCTTGTAATTTGACAACTTGATAATTTATGTTACTATGAGTTTATTATGATAGAATTTAATAAAAATCTACGAGCTTCATTTACTTTAGTATCTTGCTGGCGCTTGAAGCGCTAAATCTTTATTTTTCTAACTTTTTTCACGTATGAAAATTTCGCACGATCTTACTGTGTATGCAAGTAATTATTATGCATTTCCAGTATGTATGCGAAAAATAATTGTTATAAACTTTTCACATTAAAAACATTAGGATTTTTATGTTATTCTGATGAAGCAAAAGTATCAGTAATAAA
>CAYSDC010000106.1:4407-4865 GCA_964429765.1 uncultured Pseudomonadota bacterium | reverse complement strand
CAGCTGTGTGTTTCTTTTCATGCTTTTTGGTGCGGCACTTTTCGCTTCGTTTATGACACTTCTTGCCACATCCAGGAAGTGCAACTGCACCAAGTAGGATGAATGCTGCCAAAAGGGACTTTGCAAAATTCATAAGAATCTCCTTTTTTAAAAATACCGGTACGTCATAATTTTTGCTCAGTTTAGTCAGGTTATTAAAAGATAGGCAATACATTTGTATCAAATGTTGTTTCTTATCCTTTAGATGATGGCGTCTGAGGCATTGCGTTCTGGGTTTTACGTGCAAGTTTTTTAGGATATTTTGAGTTTTATGATGATTGGCGCTTCAGTTTTTAGATATTGGTGCTAATCCGTTGAATGACCGTATCCGAAACCTTCTTTTCTTCAACCTTGATGCCTTCAAAGAAATTTTTATAGTCCAGTGACTTTAGAATAGTTTGCACCACGCCGCCATTACC
>CAYSDC010000106.1:0-4381 GCA_964429765.1 uncultured Pseudomonadota bacterium | reverse complement strand
ATAGACTTCAGGCAATATCAGCTGAATTCCACCATTGGTCAAGTAATCACCAGGTGCAACGACTATATTTTTTGGCTTAGTGAGTATGACGAGCGTCAAGGGATTGATTTTATTATTTTCAGGGACTTTTTCTTCTTTAATGCTCCAGTACACTTGCCCATCCAGTTCTTGTTTCTTTTCAAACAGATAGAGTTGGACAGGAGCTTCTTGAGGTGAGTATTCTCGATGTGAAACAGTATTATCTCGAACTTTGATGAGCTTGATGACATTGGTGATTGCAAGATAAATTTTTGGAGCTGAGTGGCGTAGCGGGAATGAAATGATGCCATTTTGATCAGAACAGGTAATGTAGCCTGCATACAAAGCCATAAAGCCTCCCAAGGCAGGTTTGAAATAAGCAGCATATTCCCCTTTGACCATTTTACGCGATAGTTTGCTGGGAGGTCTTTCTTCAAACTTTGCAAAAGGTCTTAAAATATTTTGTTCATCAGCTTGCTTGACCGCTTGGTCGATAATATCGGCTGGGGCGTGGTGGAGTGCTAAAATAATGCGTGTATCGGCATTAAGTGAGGAAATAGCCACAAAAAGAAAAATAAAGTGATAGGTTATTTTATTTATTTTCATATAAGATACTTTCCCAAAAACAATCATCAACGTTTTATTTTCTTTTGTGAACATCTATACTTATACCTTTACCATAACTCAGCAGAGAAAAGCTATATCTTGGCAGCATTTGTAATTCACGTAAGGATACATGATGAGTATTAAACAAAAACCACCAGAACGAATTTGGGATAATTTTCGACGCGACGAAAAGCTTACACAAGAACAGACTGACATGTTCGAACGGTATGCAGAATTTTTACTTCAAACGAACAAAGACTATAACTTAACGGCAATCAAAGATTTGGCGGGTGTTGTTCGGCAGCATTTTCAGGATTCATTTGCATTGCGCAACGCTATCGACCTGAATACTGTCACTACAATTGCTGATATTGGAACGGGTGCAGGCTTTCCAGCGATTCCGCTCAAAATTCTTTATCCACACCTTAAGGTTAAGCTTATTGAAGTGACCAAGAAGAAGCAGCAGTTTCTTGCTCAAGTTGTTGAGATGTTCGGACTTGAAGATGTCGAAGTTGTTGATTGCGAGTGGCGTACATTCCTGCGTAACACTGAGTATGATATCGATCTTTTTGTAACTCGTGCTGCACTTGATGACCTTGAGTTGATCAGAATGTTTCAGCCGTCATGCCGATACAAGGGTGCTACGCTTGTTTATTGGGCAGCTGATACGTGGGTTCCAAATAAAAAATCGGTTCCGTTTGTTCACAAGAAAGTATCCTATAAGCTTGCTCGTCGAGAGCGATTTCTTGCTTTTATGAAGCTCCCTGAAGCAAACTTATGATGCAATGCACAATAATTTAGATGTAAAGACTTTGCCGGGCTTGTGCTCGGCAATTTTACTCTTAAGGATGAAAATGCGCATTTTTGTTTTGGGAATAATTCTTTTAGGACTATGTTTTGATCTGTGTGGAATGCACGGTATTGGAGCAGCCGAAGATGAGCAGGAACTTTCGTGTCATGACAGCGATTATGATATTGATGGTGATATCGACAGAATTCTTTATTGCTTAAAGCTAAGCGGCGATCCTTACATACACAATGATATGGGATATGATTTGTGGCATGCATTACGAGATCATAACCTCAGTGATAGAAATTATGAAGCTGTTTTAGATAGGTTGGGCTTTCGAGCTAACCAAGCCGTCTATAAAAACATACATGTCCCTGGGTATGATGGCCGTACAGCTCTTGAACGAGCGGTTTATTCGGGTGATATTAAAGCTGTGATGGTTATAGTTCAGCATCCTGATATTCGTTTAAAACCATCGTTTCTCCATAAAGTTATTTATGAGGCAATGCTCAATAGAGGAATACTTGATGGCAATGTAGATTTAGTAAGCCGATTGGTTACGCGTGAGCTTTTTGGTTTTACTCAAGATCAATGTAAAAATATAATTATACAAGCTCGTTTGTTAAGGCCATTGCGTTTGTATCTTGGGTTCGAACAAAATTCGCGTGTATTTGCAGATCCAAATGTCAATGCGTATGATCGTCAAACGGGCGAATGCTCTTTGTTTCGTGCTGTTGATCGTCAAGACCGAGAGCTTGTTGAAGCTTTACTCACGTTTGAAGATCTCAATATGAACGTGAGTGATGCCTATGGAACAACAGCTTTGATCCAAGCAATTATTTTTAGGTATAATGATATTCTTCAAGTGCTTTTGCAGAATGACAGGCCTCGACAATATGAATGGTATTACTTGAATATTAACTGTGCTGATCCCTCAGGAAAAACGCCTCTTATGTGGGCAATTATTAGAGGTAATGAGTTTGCGATTTGTCAGCTCTGTGGTGATAGTCGTCTGGACCCAGGAATTGTTGATAAGAAAAATCGATCAGCTCTGGATTGGGCTTATAAAATGGTTAACAGGCTTGCTATTCAAAAGATCAAAGAGCTTATGCCAAAAAGGGGAAAAAAGCGCCCACGATGTTTACGGCTTAGCCATATTCCTCATTTATCAGATCTTTCCAACCTTTCTTCTTATTCACCAAAATCGGTTGAAGAGCTTGTTCCTGCTTCGCCACGCTTACAAGCATTGATGTCATCTTCTTCTCCACGCCTTTCATCAAGTCAAACTCCAAGAGAAACTCTAACAGGGGCTACTCTGCGAGAAACTCCCTCATTAAAAAGAACGGTACAATCAAGTCGTTTCTAATCCAAGATTATTTTTGATGGTGTATATAAGCGAATATCCCTCCTAATCAATGTATTGATTGCACTTGCATATTGAGGACCGTGCAATTAAACTGTTTTCTTATTTATTAGTTCCAATATAAGAAAGGAGAAGCTTATGATTACGCGAATTCTCATGATTTTTTGCGTGAGTTTTGTTAGTGCACAAGAGCTTATGGCTGGGAAAAAGCATAGAAACCAAGGTTATGGTGATGAAGAACAAAAACTGTGTGCGTCAAGAAAGAGGAGTAGTAGTTTTGATGATAGTGCGGAAGCGCGCAGAAGAAAACAGTATACGGATAAAAAAAATCGGTACGATAGGAACGTAGAAAGAGTTGCTGATGGAGAGCCAGAGCCCCAGAGAACAAGGAGTAACTCAGTTGATGATGATAATAGCCAAATGTTTAATGAAATTCCAGGGCTAGAAAAAGGGATGTCCCAATTGGCCCTGCTTGAAGAATCGAGAAAAAAACGTCGCTCTAAAAAACAAGGAGAACCGATTGATGTTGCTCCAGAGTCAGAAGAAGAGTTGCCACAGCCGAAGCTTCGAGAAAGAAAGCAAGAAGGGCATCAAATATTATCTGACAAAGATAAGTTAACGCGGCTTGCTCTGTCAACACGTTCTATGGATGCGGTAAGAGCTGTGAATGAACAGTATAGAAAAAAGATGGAAGATCCTTCATCAGTAAATTCCCCAAGGTTAACTGTTAGACTTACTATGGATTCACCAACAACATCGTTGTGGTGTGCGGCGGCTGATGGTAATACTGAGCACGTTGAGAGGTTATTGCGACCTATTGATATTAATAGGCAACTTATTCAAGTGAATAACGCAACTATTTTGCATACCGCTTGTAACGATGGGAATGTGGATCTCATAAAAATGTTTCTTGAAGTTCCAGGTATTAATGTAAATTTGCAGGATGATAATGGTAATACGCCTTTGCACCTTGCTGCGTGTAAAGGGAGTAAAGTTATTGTAGAGATGCTTCTGGGGTTTCCGGGTATAATTTATAATGTTCCTAATAATCAAGGGGATACTCCATTGCATAGCGCGGCAAAAGAAGAGAAGATAGAATCTCTATGGGCATTAATTGTTTGTCGTGATGTTGATCTAAAAAGTAGAAATCATGAGGGCAAAAGGTATTCTTATTATGTTAAGAAGAGTAAGTGGATGAAAAAATCTGTTAAGATGGCGCTTAGAAAGCGAGATGGTTTTGATAACTAACGATCAATGAGTGCTTCAACTGGATCAAGCTGCGATGCTTTGTATGCGGGATAGTATCCAAAAAAGAGTCCTATAAACACAGATGATCCAAGTGATAGCGCTACAGAGATTGGTGAAATAGAGATTGGCCACTTGAGGAGGTTTCCGACAATAACGGATGTAACAGATCCCAAAAATACTCCAAGAAGTCCTCCGAGTAAGCAGATAGTAACCGCTTCAAGGAGGAATTGATAGAGGATGCTGTGCGTTTTAGCTCCAAGTTCCATGCGTATGCCGAGCTCTTTGGTTCGTTCGGTTTCCGTCACCATGTTAATATTCATGATGCCAATGCCACCTACTATGAGTGATCTTGAAGC
>CAYSDC010000105.1:3183-4889 GCA_964429765.1 uncultured Pseudomonadota bacterium | reverse complement strand
TAACAAGGTAGCTGTAGGAGAACCTGCGGCTGGATCACCTCCTTTCGAGGGAGATTAATGCTAGACTAGTTTCTAGCGCCTTTTTAGGTGTAATAAAAATTTAGAGATTCTCATCAATTCAGGGATTCATACGAGTGTTAGCTTGTAATAAGCGTAACATCTTGGACTGGGCCCATAGCTCAGTTGGTTAGAGCACCCCGCTGATAACGGGGAGGTCAGTCGTTCGAGTCGACTTGGGCCCACCAGTCTTCGCTTATCCAGGCCTTCAGGCTTGGCAAGCTACGACCGGGCAAGCCATATTATTTTATTTGTCGTAAAATATTTTATGGTGTATCATGTAATCGTATATCTGCATAATAATCAAATATGAAAAGTTCTGGGGGTGTAGCTCAGTTGGTAGAGCGTCTGATTTGCACTCAGAAGGTCAGCGGTTCGACTCCGCTCACCTCCACCAGATTTAAGCCCTGCAAGGTAAAACTTGTGGGGCTTTTTCATTTCTTGTAAAACATTGTTATAATTTCATATAGTTAATTATATCTTCGCTTATCGTGGTTCACGATAGATTATTGTGGGGTTACAATGGTTTATAACAAGTATTTACCAAAAGTTATCGGTGTTGTTGTTCTAGTATTTGGAATATTTGCATGCTCAACACATTGTGTATCAGCACATAAAATTCAGAAATTTTTTAGAGATCATAGTGCGCAGGAGCAGATTGTTTTTGCAGAAAAAAATGATGCACAGCGCGCATATGAGACGCTTTTAAAATTTTGTGATAATGACAAAGAAAAGCTTGATCAAGTACATGATATTAAAAAACTAACCGGCGGGTTTTCTAGTGCGATAATTTTCGCTTTTACCTTTCAAGAGCATTCGTATGTTGGACGGCTTTTTCCTTCTCATTATGATCAACAAGAAATGCTGCAAGAAGTTAACGCACAATCTGCGGTAGCAGATGTGGGGTATGCACCAAAAATCTATGTATACGATTTACAAAAGCGTTCTGTAATCATGGATCTTGTTCAAGGCAAAAATATTAATAATCCAGCCCTTCCCTATGATGAATCTCTACTCAGACAATGTGCTATAGCATTGCGCACAATCCATAGCATTACTCAGTTATCGGTTTCAGACTTACAGATACATACATATGCAAAAAACAGAATAGGTCTTGATGCACAGAAATATGTGGATATTTGTGCTGAAATGTTTTCTTCAAGTAGTGTAATACAAGACCTTCAAACGTGTGTTCTACAATTATGTGATGTGGTAAATAGCGCAGAACATGTGGTTGCGCTTACTCATAATGACATTCATTGTGGCAATATTTTGATTGATGACTCTGGTTGTGTAAAAATAATTGATTGGACTGACGCTGGATTTGATAACCCTATGAATGATTGTGCAATCCTTTTGAATGAGTATAAGCCGAGTATGTCAACTGAAGAAGATTTTGTTACATGCTATTTTTCTCCTGTGCGTTGTGAAAAATTTCTTACCTGTTATTTAAACCGTAGCCCTTCGCTACAAGAATCTGCATGGTTACGTGTCCTTATCCACCTGTATCGTATTGAAGTGATAGCCAAAGTTATTTCCAATGCAAACGTGAGTGCAACCGTAAATGACTCATTTCAAGAAGCTCTCAAAAAAAGTATCGATGTATATGTAAAATCTGGAATTTGGGACCTCGAGCTTGAACAAAAATC
>CAYSDC010000105.1:1536-3173 GCA_964429765.1 uncultured Pseudomonadota bacterium | reverse complement strand
ATGATAATAAAATTGAAGGGGGGCTTATGGTGAAGCAATTCTATCGGTTCATAGTTATTTTAGAGATATGTTGCACTATTTCTGTGCTTCAAGCAATGGTTTATCAGTCGCATGAAATTTTGTGGCAGAATAAACTTTCAGAAAAAACGTTGAAGGATAGCTGGTTTATTTGGGATCGAGACTTTCGACCAGATATCAAGCCAACAAGTGGGTATGCTGATTTTGTTCAAGCATGCGAGCATCTAAAATACTGTACAATGACAGTCGATGATTTTTTGAAACTTAATGTTGAAAATCAGCGTCTTGGGCGTTACATTCACGCCAAAACTCCTGAAGAATTTTATCCCATCGGTGATAGGCCCCGTCAAGACAATAAAGATGTTCAGAGCGTGCGCTATCATATGACAACACAAAATTTAGTAAGTCCTATTTGTGTTATCTGTGTTGATGATCAGAATGGCCATGCGCGAAAAATTAAGCTGGATGGGAGCCATCGACTAGTGGCAGCAAAGCTGTGCGGATCTCACATTTGTGTTTGTTTTATTAGTTTGTGTGGATTAAAGTCGTGAAAAAAGCGGAAGTAATGCGCGTGAACTTTGTCCTTATATGTGCAATAACATCGGGAACGATTCAATTACGATCATCGATAGAAGATTTTTTTGCTCAAAGAGTTGCACAGAACTCTGAGCAGATTCGATTTCCATCTCGGGATAGCGCTAACCGAGCTTACGGTGGGTTGAGCAGATATTTTAATGAAAATAGTGTCGCACATATTAAAGATATAAGACCATTTCTTGGAGGAAACTCTGCGACCGTATTTTCGTTTGTTTATCAAAGCAAGAATTACGTTGCACGGCTTTTATCAGATGCAACGTCCGTGAAAATGTTTCGAGCAGAACGAGACGCTCATCTGCTTGCATACCGTATCGGAATTGCTCCTTAATTGTATTATGCTGACTAATACGAGCGCATTCTTATTATTTAGTTTATAGTTGTTAAAAATTTACATGATGTTAGCTTTGATTCATATGATCAGTACAAAAATATTATTATTCAGTGTGCGAAAACATTGAGAGAATTTCATAAGATTAATATTGCAGCTTCTCATAATAATAAGCATTTTGTAAACATCAAATGGTATCAAAAAAGTAAGATGATTCATGCTATTGCACATGAATGTGACCAATATTTTGAATATTTTCAGAATGTTATGCTTATTAAACAACTAAAAAGTCGGTTTTCAGGGCTTGTCGATCTTATTTTAAGAGCTTCGACTCATATGAAAGCTTTAACGCATAATGATATTCATTGTGGAAATATCTTGCTTGATGTAAGTCGACAAAAAGTTTTCGTAATCGATTGGTCAGAAGCTGGGATAGATAATCCATTTAATGATATACTGCGGTTTATTGCCTTATTTCAACCAGCATATGAATATCGAAATGACTTTTATGCTTCGTATTTTGGAAGAGCAATGAGCCTCTACGAAAGAGCGCTTGTACGCTTAATGGAAAACTTTTCTCGTATATGGTTGCTTGTAAGAACAATCAATGGGGATCAAGCTGTACAAAGGATGATGTGCAATAAGAAATGGTGGGAATCACTTCAGCCGGCTCATACGATGCAATGGTATAGTA
>CAYSDC010000105.1:0-1526 GCA_964429765.1 uncultured Pseudomonadota bacterium | reverse complement strand
AGTAGGAAATTTTTTCTTGAGCCTTCTCGAGCTCAAGAACCTAGAGTGGTCTGTCAGCAGGTTAAAGCTGGGTTACAAGAAGCTCTTCGCTATCTTTCGTCAGGTCAATATAGCGCTGATAAACGGGTATTGCTCAAACATTGATTGCAAAAGGTTCATGTAAGATTAATGAGACCCAATAAATAGAGATTGGGATTTTTTATTGATCACAGTTGATTTTCAAAGCCAGATTAAAACCATTGTGTGATGAGCGTCTTGAATTCAAGAATAGAATTTCTATATTACAGGAAAAAATACCAGCATAAACAGCCAAGCGCCGCGTACCAGCTTGATGACCGCAGGTTGATTTGCCCAGTGAGTGCTATCCCCCAAGTCTTGTATGCATGAAATGCGATGAGTCCAAAATGTAACGCCCGCACAATAATCAAGATTGCCAGAAGCTGGATAGCAGACAACGGGCAGTATTTTAGAAGCGCAAAAAGTGCTCCAAGCTCAATGAGTTTGATGATGCATAATCGATGTGCAGCCTCTTCAAGAATATACCATTGCTCGTAGAGCATGAAAAAAAATTCAAAAAAAGTAATGATTAAGTATAGCAAGCAGAGTACAAAAATGTCTGTTGCTGCGCTCTGTATATATCCGCGATGCAATGCCCCTGCACAGAGTGGAGCAAAAAGCGCGCAAGCTGGGATAATAAGTGATAAAAGCTTTGCTGCTAACAGCGAAAACGCAGCTCGTTTTTCAGGAAGAGCTTTGTTCTTTATTTGCGCAAGCAGACCATTTCCAGAATAACCGATCGATAATTTAACTACAGCAGAGACAATTCTTGCGAGCTTGCTGGCAAAGAAAAAGAGCCCTGCAGTTTTCAAACCGAATTGAAAAGCGAAAAGTGGCGTCAAAAAATGGATGCTAAAAATATTTCTGCTTAACCGAAGTAGATAGTTGTATGCCCTATTCTGTGCTAAACGCCAACTAAAGTGGGCGGGAATATTGAGCTCTGTCTCAGGAAGTTTTTTGTACACACGCGTAAGCAGTGCTAAAAAAAGAGACAGGCATATGAGCGTACTTGCCAAGTGAGACCACATGATGAGTGAAATTGTCATAGGATAATTGCAAAGCAATGATAATCCCCATATTGCTCCATAACGTGCAATAAGTAATCCAAGTTCTATTGAAACAACTGCTGTTGTTTGAAAAAGCGCGTACAAGAGCTGCCGCATGAACGACTGACCACTTTCAAGAATAATTAAAGCCATCATTATTATCCCGAGTGTTACATCAATATTTTTTGCAAGCGAGGTATGCAAAAAATAGACCAGCGTTCCGATGCTTGTCAGGAGTATCAATGGAAGATGTGGCAGGAGCGTTTTTTGAATGAGTAAAAATTGCCAATTATTTTTGTTCTGCGATAAAAGCTGAAGGAATGGGGTGATTGAATTTGTTACGCCCATATCAGCTATGTGTGTGCCAATATGGATAACGCCCAGAACGGTTCCTAGAAGTCCATATGTCTCTAATCCAAAAAT
>CAYSDC010000104.1:4247-4898 GCA_964429765.1 uncultured Pseudomonadota bacterium | reverse complement strand
GAACAATATCTTGCAACAACGTTACTTTTAGTTACCAGACTTCAAACAATATGTGCAACTGTTGATATTGCTACGAATCAAGGCAAAATTTTACCCGAAGCAAGAAGGCGTTTGCCATTCAAGGTTGACTTGAAACGAGCTGTTTTGGGCTTAGGTCTTGCTGCAGTTACTTTGAATGCTGTATTGTATGCGGGTGAACAGATTGGTTGGTGGGCTATTTATTGAGAGTATTTGTAGATCATAAAAAATAGTAAAAAGCCGGCGGAAACGTCGGCTTTTTTTATCTCTGTTGTGGAATTATTGTTGCAACGTCTTGATAAGAGATCCCTGGTTCAAGGGAGTATGAAACTTTATTTTGTTCATTGAGGCTTGTATGCGCGTACAGTTTATAGTTCTTAAAAGTTTTTGATTGTTCTACCAATTTTGTAACCTGCGTACAATGTGTTGTCATGAGGATTATACTGTTTGGTTGATGTTCAAGTTTGTTGATAAGCTTACAGCTGACGTTACTATTTTTTATGGGTGAACCGCTCTGCAATGCTTCGTCAAATACGAGAAAGTGAAATTCTTCAGGATCTTGAGACTCAAGCTTGTCTGGCTTTATATGGTAATCTGGTTCATTATCGCTCGTATAATTTTTACTCAAGCATG
>CAYSDC010000104.1:0-4237 GCA_964429765.1 uncultured Pseudomonadota bacterium | reverse complement strand
AGCTCTGTGCCATGATTACTGCAAAGGTTACCTCTTGAAGGACCGTTGACTTTCCACCTCTATCAGGGCCTGTAATAACCGCATTGCGTGCAGAGCAGTTTCCACCAAGTGTTATTGAATGAGGAGTAGTGTCCTGCGCATTGGTTGCCGGGCACCAGACGTCGGTGAGTGCTAACACCGGCTTTTCCTCATGAACAAATGTAACGAGTGAAAATTGAGTACGACTATCCGTTGATTCTTGGCAGAGTTGTGCAAGCGATACAAGTGCATCGAGCCTGCCTATGCAAGCAAGAGCCGGAGCAACTGCATCTTTTATCTGATTTATTAAGGTATAAGCGCGCAATGCGTTGCCATGAGGCCAAAGAATTGAAGGCTCTGCGTGGAGCTCTTCGGAGCAGAGCAATGATATAAATTCTTGAAGAGCAGGATTTTTATGTTCGGGTGAATCAAAAAATAGACCGACGTCTTCAAGCTCTTGGCAGCTGCTAAGTGCAGGGTGTGCATCGATGGTGATTCTAAGTTTTTGCATAATATCAACAACATACGCAACATGGGTCATCAGCTCGTGTAAGCAATTTTCCAGCCTACTGTATGATCGAATTTTCTTAGCACAGTTCAATGACTTTGCTCCGCACATAATGCCTGCAATAAGTGCTGCAATGCCTTGAATAAGCTGTTTGTTACTTTGCCATGCTTTTTTAATAAACCATCCACCAGCTTTTTTATAGTGGTCAGCCTGCTGAGCAAGTTCTGCGGGTGGGTTGATGTTGATGAGTTGCAAAATTCCATACCCGACTAAAACTGCTGAAGCAAAGCCGGCTTTTGCACAGCCTACAGCTTTTATACTCCGTTCATAAACGCTTAGACCATCAAGCGCCAGGGCGTAGTCGTTAAATGGTTTACCGGTCCATGCTTTAAAAAAACAGCGACGAGCCTCCTTTTTTAAATAGTTTTTATCCCACCAAGCAAGTACTACCCCTTCGGATTGTGCAAGTGATGTTAATAGGGTCTTAATGCTGTTAAAAAGATCTGGATCATCAACGAGTGCTGCAATAACCTGTTGGCGTTGCGTCAGCGTAGTAAGATCTGAAATTGGGTGTGCCAAGAGCTTGAAGAGTGATATTCTTCCAAGTTCGCTCACGGTTCGGTCAATGATCGATGCCAGATACGTTTTCAAGTCTGTGTCACCTTTAAAAAGATTAACATCACGCCACGTTTCGACGTCGTTGCTCATGACCGAGGGTAATGCGTCGAGGTGCTGTTCTATTGACTGAAAAAAATCGAATGCCAGATGTCGTTTACGTTTTGGGCATGGGTTGATGAGGTTGTGAAGCGTTTGTTCTATACGACTTTTTGATGATGATTCTTCCCACCATGGTTCTTGCCATGAAAATGTTTGCATGTTGAGCTGGGCAAGTTTGTGTAATGTTGAAGATTTTTGTGATTCATCTGAGTGTATTTGTTTATTCGTTATGGAGTTTTGAGAATCATTGGCCTGTGCGTGCCCAATAAAAATTGATACGAAAATAACAATACCGTAAAAAATTATAATCATAAAAAATGTTGAATTTAAAGGTAAATAATGATCTGCTGGGGTGTTTGAAAGGGTAAATCTAGAATTGTGCTTTGTAAATGAGAATGGTTTGTGATACCATGTGCCTAATTTCTTTTCAGAGCAGGTGGCTTTGGAAGGGTATATTTTATAAAAAATGACGCTATGAAAGGATGTCATGCAAAAATTCCGACCGCTTATGTACCGTCTTCTTTTGGCCAGTACGCTTCTTGTAGTTGTAAGCTGGGAGACTTCTCATGCGATGGTTGAAGAATGTTCACAAGATCTTCCAGCTATTGTTAAAGGATATCAAGCGCCAACTAAAATTGAAAAATCACTTTTAACTCTATTGCGTGACAAGACAACAAACACTGGTTCATTTAGAGGGGCTGTTGAAAAGTTGGTACCATTCCTTGTTGACCGTGTGAGTGAATGTTTAGAATATAATGATAAGGTCATTCAGACTCCTGTTGTTGATGCATACGTTGGAACTCAACTTGCAAATAAGATTGCACTTGTTCCTGTTCTACGTTCTGGTGAGGCACTACTTGCAGGATTTGAAAAATACTTTGATCAAGCGCCTGTATGGCATGTTTTAGTACAAAGAAATGAAGAAACGGCTAAAGCGCGTCTTATATTCTCCAAGGTCCCTGCGCATATTCCTGAAGACCGTCGAGAAAATCTTCGAGTTATTATTCCAGAGCCAATGATTGCAACAGGCGGTAGTTTAACCATAGTCATTGAGCATCTTAAAGAACGTGGTGTTTTAGAAAAAAATATTATTGTTGCAAGTGTTGTGGCAGCACCTGAGGGGTTGCATAGATTGGCCGAACAATTTCCTGAAATTTGTGTAACAGTTCTGAAAATTGATGACAATCTTAATGAACAATTTTATATTGTGCCTGGTCTGGGTGATTTTGGTGATCGTTATTATGGCACTCATTGATCTGAAGACTAAGCATTCTGTTTAAAAATAGACTCTTTACAAGCGAGGATGTGTTGAGCATCCTCGCTTTTTTTGTATTTTGTCATTATATCCTTCTATGTATTGAATCAAGGTTATTCTGAGATTTTGGCTCTTCCTTGCTAAATCTTTTTTTAATCCGGTATGGTTAAAAAAATTGCTTTCATCAAAAGGTGCATCAAATCATAAAGGGCAGCTTTTTAAAGAAAATGAGTGATATATTTTTCTTGCAATAAAGGTAAAAGCGGTTTAATACTTCTTTAACCTGATTGAAGAAAGATTTTTTTGATGCACGTTTTATCTTGGAGGAGAGATAATGAAGAGTCGTATCATCAAACAGTGCTTCCTTTTTGGTTTCTTTATTACTTTGCCTTGTCAATCTATCTATCCAATGTGGGGAGGCTGGTTTGGCTCTTCTCGAGCAGAAAAACAAAATCAACAAATCTGGATCAAAACAAAATCAGCTCAACCAAATCAACGAGCAACTTCAGTTGTGCTTGATGAATTTCTTCAAAGCGGTAAATATGCTCAAGCATTAGAGCTTTATGATATTTTCATCAATCAACATAACAAACAGACTAAGTATGCTTTGCGCTGGGCAAAAGGTGCAGCGCATAAAGGGTACTTTGCACTGCAATACCGTTTAATCCAATATTATCAAAAATTGCTTCACGACGGTGTTATTGGGCTGAGCAGGCAAGATATTGATTATCTGTATGAACTGATTCTAAAATGTATTGTTTTGTTTCAGCTGGCGGGTAATTGGTTCGAGTTTAGATGTGATATTGTCATGAATGATCATTATCGTGCCGTATCGCGTTGTGTCTATACGCAGTACTGCAACTTATTAGAAAAGCTTTCAGAAAAAAATTATGCTCCGCCGTATCATGAAGTGTATTTACGTCTTACACGCTGGATAGGTGAGAATAGATATAATTTGGAAAGAGTCTCGCCGGTATTTCTTGCAATGGTAGAAGCGAATAATAGAGATCTTAACTTTCTTGCTATTACGCCGCACTTTCAACAATTACTCAATGATTTAAACCAAGTGAACGAAAAACTTGAGATTCAAAAGCAAAATAGTCTCTTCTTAAAAAGCATAGAGAATCCAGAGCATGTTTGTAGTTCTTGGAAAGAACTCTCTGATTCTTTTAAAAATGTGAACTAAGTAAATTCAAGAATATGAAGAGTGAGATAACAGTATGAAAAAATTAGTAATAATCTTCTTGAGTATCGTTGTCGATGCAAGGGAATGGCTTCCTTTCTGAAAATGATCAACAACAAAAAACAATTGTGAGTTGTGACGGATATAAATTTGTTGAATTTATTCAAAATGCTATGGGAAGTATGCAAGAGCCCTCCATGGTTACTACGGTACGCGAATGCGGTTTTTATTCCGCTCATGTGCCATATTTGCTTCTTTGGAGTTGCCAACTCTTTGATCGATTCAGCACCAGAGCTTATTGCCAAGAGACTCAAGATCTAGAAGATATTTTAAAATTAATTCTCGTTGTTGATATGAGAGCACAGGTTGATGCTTACTGCATCAAAAACATGAGAATAGCGCAGAGCTTTTCAGTTGATAGTCAGTTTATTCAAGAACATACACAGCATGCTCATCTGGCAGCCTCTTATTTAAAGTTAAAGCTTGCCAAGCTATGGGGCACTACGCTCCAAGAGGCTTATGCTCAAAAAACAATGCCAAGTTATAAAGCAATTCT
>CAYSDC010000103.1:0-5286 GCA_964429765.1 uncultured Pseudomonadota bacterium | reverse complement strand
AAAATTTCTCCAGTTTCATGATAGTAGGTTCGCTCCATAACTAATTTCTGATTGTTAAACAGAATTCTGTCTCCCAGGCCATGCTGAGAGTCTTGATTATTGTTGACTAACCATTCCCACTGATCAGCGTAATATTTTGGTTGGGTAGGAAGTTGAGGGTCAATGATATTTATCGAATAAATTCCACGATCAATCATCTGATATATATCGCTTCCTCCAGCAAGATAGACAATAGTCTTGCCATCATCAGCCGCCTGCTTGAGAGCTTCTAAGCTATCTTTATGCCAATGTTTCCAGCCAGATCCTGCAAGCCTCTCCCACATGACCGCATACATCATACGGACGATTGCATGATCTTGTTTATTCAAAAAAAGCTGTTGAAATGCAGGCGCTGTTTGCGGGGTAAAGCAGAACTCAAAAAAACGATTAGCAAGGGCAAAAGTGAGCTCCTGGTGGAACTGCTGATTATCATGTGCAAGCATAAGTGCTGCAAGTGCAGTGTAGCAATTGATCTGCTCAACCATGGTAGCATCCGGCACACCGTCGAATTGATGAGCTTTAAGCTCATCGATAAAAGCGGGAATATTATTTTCTGCATGCCTGGTAAGTGCCATGAGATTGCGGTTGAAAACCTCAGACAATGATGTGGGGATACGGTGACCGTATGAATTAATAGCATTATCGCTCAGTGGTGCTAAAAAGTCTGAGAGAGCTCTCAATTTTGTAAGGTTTTGTTCATAGCATGCTTTGATTGCTGGAGCACGATTGATATCTTGATTAAATGCTTGCGCAAGGTTGTGATCTGGAAGAACTTGCTGCCATGATGACCATTTTTTAAAAACGTCAGAGGCTTGTCTTACTTCAGCTGCGTTGAGTGTGCTTGCTGCAAAAGCCGTCAAGCACATAAAAGTTATGCGAAAAAACATGGGTGATTTTCC
Organism: uncultured Pseudomonadota bacterium; assembly: GCA_964429765.1. GTDB lineage: Bacteria > Babelota > Babeliae > Babelales > RVW-14 > JAFEAY01. The sequence continues at coordinate 4,348 of CAYSDC010000103.1, read as the reverse complement.
TTATGATGGATCAGAGCCAAAATGTATAAACTTAAGATTAGCAGCATTAAGCAATCCTGAAAGGCGTAAGTTGCATAATTCAGCTTTGCCTATGGGAGCTCTTAACTGCTTAATAAAAAGTGTAAAAGAGTCAGCAAATTGGGTAACATAGGTCGCTTCATCATACGACATAAGTAATGTTTGGTTTGGATGAGGAACAAAGTCATTTTGTGTTGTCAGTCGTCGCTCAAACGTAATGCTTCCTAATTTTTGTTCACCTTTATCGACGATATCCCATGTTGTTTGTGTATGGGGAAGCTCTTGGAGTGTTCCATTTGAAAGTTTAGTTTGAAAGCGGCCAAGCTCTTGATGTGATACTCGGCGCATGATGATGTGGTTATAATCATGACCAAATCGGATTTCGTCGTCCTGCCCACCTTTGATCAAAAAGTTCCATCCTTCTGAATAAAAGTTTGTTTGAGTAGGAAGGAATGGGTCGATAATCCGAAGAGAATAGATGCCTCTTTTTAGCAGGGCCAGCAAATCTGATCCTCCTGCGATGTAGACAATTTCTTTGCCGGCATCAGCATCTTTTTTTACATTGATTAAACAATTTTCATGCCAATGTTTCCATCCTTCACCAACAAGATGATGCCAAATGATTGAATTTAAGAACCGTGCGATAGGGTAATCGGTTTGATTGGCAAAAAGAGCTTGATAGGCTTGAGTTGTTTGTGTACCAAAGCATCCTTCAAAAAAACGGTTACCAACGGCGAAAAGAGATTCATTTTCAGAAATTTTATTTTTGTCGGTAAGGAGGAGCCGGATAAATGCTTTATACTTTTCAATAATGTTAAGCGTTGAATCTTGTGTATCTTGAATTGTTTCCTCGTGTGATGCAAAGCCATTGAGCTTGAGACATTCGATAAAAGATTCAAAGTCTGAATCGATTAAACGGTATAAAAGGCCTAAGCGAGCTCTCATATTTTCATCAAGGGGAGGTTTTAATTGGTAACCATCTTCATTAATTTGGCTGTTACTGAGTCCATTTAAAAAATAGTTAAAATCTTTTAAGAGAGAAAAATCGGTTTCGTAGTTTTCTTTGAATGCACGCAAAAAATTATCATCAAGAGATTCTGCTTTCTTTTCAAAATTATACTCTTGATAGACCTCTTGGCAGTCAATCCATTTACGAAAAACATCGGTCGCTTTTTCAATCTGTTTTGCTTGAATATTTGAGGCTGAAACAGATACAAGAAATGCAAAAAACACTGTTTTTTTTAGGTGATGAATCATAACGCAATCTCCTTTTAAGATAAGTTTCTTCATTCCAGGAGGAGCTTACCAGGTTGCGCTATGTTTTCAAGTATGGGATCTATTTTAAGATGGGAGTGAAATAAAAAAGACCCCAAAGCTGAGGCCTTTAAATGACTTATGCAAGAGTTAGAAGACTAAAAATTAAAGATTAAAATTTCTAGCCATGACGTGGAGTTAATGTTCCACCAGTAACCATAGACAATCCCATTGATACACCCAATGAACCACCAATCATGGTGAGGCCACCTGGTGCATTTGTAAATGGTGCATGGAGTGCTAAAAGTGAGAGAGGAATAGGAATGAATGCCGTAGAAATATCAATGCCTGTACCAAGTTTGAGTACTTGGTTAGAATTTTCAAAATCAATATCGCCTGTAAAAAAGATGAATGCAAAGTTAATACCTAATGCAACCTTTAAGCCAACAGAATTGATACGGCAGTCAAAAGTTCTTTTTTTAATCGCTCCTTGTGAGTTTTTAAAAACGGCTGTGAATCGAGGGTTTTGATTATCATTCAAAAGGCCTACGTTGGGATCGAATGCAAATGCAACACCAGAAATGTTATAAGTACTCATCTTTTTGCTTAAAAAATTGAATACAGAATATAAAGAGGCTTTTGCATCTTCAGGTATATGAGCTCCATATTTATAAAGAATAGCATTAACAAATGCGTGGAGCTCTTCTTCTGTAAAGTTAATTGAAGGTTTGGAGCTAATTTTTTTTTGCAGTCCAGCAACAATCTTTTCATCTACATCAGCCTGAGCAATAGCTGTTTTAATCGCTGCAACGGCGTCTTTCATTGATTTAACTTGAGGTTGTGGTGGTAGTTGAGTGATATTATTTTGAGCAATATCATTTTCCGCAACGCAGCTGAAGAGCAATGCTGCTGAAAAAAGGCAACTTATAAGACCGGTTAAAAATCTTTTTTTGAACATATTTTTACCTTAAATAAATACCAATACTATTTTTTTATATAAAGAGAGTTTACAGAAAGAATATGAATATGCAAGATGACCTCTTCTTATAATTAAAAAAGGCCTTACTTATAGGGCCTTTTAAGAATTTATAGATAAAAAATAACGCTAAAAATTCTAGCTTGTGCGTGGGGTTAATGTTCCACTGGTGACCATGCTGATGCCGTCATTAATTCCTAAGCTTGCTCCAATCATGAGCATACCACCCGGTGCATTGGTAAATGGTGCATATAGTGTTAAGAGTTGTACGAAGGGTGTACGCAACATATCGTTTTTTTTAGCAGGTAGACGTGGGTCTTCAAGTATTTGGGAGAGAGAACGTGCCTCGGGATTGCGAAAAAAAGATGCGAAGAAACTGTCGATCATAAGCTCTATGATCATACTATTTCTCTCTGCATTTGGATTTGGTAAAATGAGCTGGAAAGGGTTTAGGGCAAGATCAATGCCCTTTCCAAGTTCAAGAACTTTATTTGAGTTTTCAAAATCGATATCACCGGTAATGAAAATCAAGTTAAAATTCAGAGAAAATGCAATTTTTAAGCCCCATGAAGTAATACGCGCATCGTAGACTCGAGATTTTACTTTTCCCTCGTTATTTTTGAACATGACGGTGAAGCTTGGATTTTGGGTATCCCCAATTAATGCAATGTTTGGGTCAAAGGCAAAAGCAATACCAGACACTTTATATGAGCTTAGTTGTTTGCTAATAAACCCAAGCACTCCGCGTAGTGAGTCCCTTGCATCACGTGGCATATCGGGTCCAAATTCATTAAGCAGCTTATTTATAAACAGCTTTATTTCTTCTTCAGTAAAGCTGTTTGCAGGCTTGGAATTAATCTTCTTTTGAAGTCCAACAAGTACCTTATCTTCAAGATCTGCTTTACTTATTGCAGCTTCAATAGTTGAAATAGCCTCTTCCATCGATTTTGGTTGAGCTTGTGTTGGGAGCCTGTCAGTAGCTTGATTGTCTTTTGCAACGCAGCTGAAGAGCAATGCTGCTGAAAAAAGGCAACTTATAAGACCGGTTAAAAATCTTTTTTTGAACATATTTTTACCTTGAATAAATACCAATACTATTTTTTTATATAAATGGAGTTTACAGAAAGAATATAAATATGCAAGATGACCTCTTCTTATAATTAAAAAAGACCCTATAAATAGAGCCTTTTTTGAATTTGTGCATGAAAATAGTGCTAAAAGTTTAGCTTTGACGCGGAGTTAATGTTCCATTGGTGACCATGCTGATGGCGCCATTAATTCCTAAACCTGCTCCAATCATGATCATGCCACCTGGTGCATTGGTAAATGGGGCATAAAGTGTTATGAGTTGTACGAATGGTGTACGTAATAAATCGCTTCTTTCAGCAGGTAGGTCTGGGTGTTCAAGTACGTGTAAGAGAGGATATCCCTGGGTTACAAGATCCAGGGCCATACGATTTCTCTCTGCGTTTTGATCTGGCAAAATGAATCGCAAAGGGTTTAAGGCAAGATCAATGCCCTTTCCAAGTTCAAGAACTTTATTTGAGTTTTCAAAGTCGATATCACCGGTAATGAAAATCAAGTTAAAATTCAGAGAAAATGCAATTTTTAAGCCCCATGAAGTAATACGCGCATCGTAGACTCGAGATTTTACTTTTCCCTCGTTATTTTTGAACATGACGGTGAAGCTTGGATTTTGGGTATCCCCAATTAATGCAATGTTTGGGTCAAAGGCAAAAGCAATACCAGACACTTTATATGAGCTTAGTTGTTTGCTAATAAACCCAAGCACTCCGCGTAGTGAGTCCCTTGCATCACGTGGCATATCGGGTCCAAATTCATTAAGCAGCTTATTTATAAACAGCTTTATTTCTTCTTCAGTAAAGCTGTTTGCAGGCTTGGAATTAATCTTCTTTTGAAGTCCAACAAGTACCTTATCTTCAAGATCTGCTTTACTTATTGCAGCTTCAATAGTTGAAATAGCCTCTTCCATCGATTTTGGTTGAGCTTGTGTTGGGAGCCTGTCAGTAGCTTGATTGTCTTTTGCAACGCAGCTGAAGAGCAATGCTGCTGAAAAAAGGCAACTTATAAGACCGGTTA
>CAYSDC010000102.1:0-5308 GCA_964429765.1 uncultured Pseudomonadota bacterium | reverse complement strand
TACATTATAAATTAAGGAAGTTCGCCTTCTTTTAAATTTCTCGGACAGCAGTGGGATCAAGTCCGGTATGACACCGACAAGAACAACGCTTTAGTTAGAAATTGATAGAATATGAGGCTCACCAACATAATTAATGAATCAAATTTGAAATGAAAAAGCTCAACAGTACAACGCAAAAGAGGGCACCTTTGCAGGTGCCCTCTTTATATTCTTAGCTTAATAAGCTGCGATTAGAATCGGGATGATCCACCATCGGATGATCTGCCGAAACCACGGTCGTTGCCAAAGCCGCCACGACGATCGCCGCCACGTTGGTCTCCGCCACGTCCGCCATCACGACGGTATCCGCCGCTGCCGCCGCCGAAACGACGCTCTCCGCCGCCATTACCAAATTCACGACGTGGACGAGCTTCGCTTACGCGCAATCTTTGTCCTTGAACTTCAAAGCCATTCAAGCCGGTGATAGCATTTTCGCCATCCATGTCTTCGCCCATTTCTACGAAGCCAAAACCGCGAGATTCGCCGCTCAATTTGTCTTTAATGACATGAGCTGTTTTTACTGAGCCGTATGAGGTAAAAAGGTTTTGAAGTTCTCGAATTCTCTCTAAAAGTATATATCTAAAACTAATCAACGATTACATATGGCCTATCTGCCATTTATTATATTCTCACTCAATTCTCAAGCGATACGGCCCCTTCACACAAAGTAAACATAAACCTATCAACTAAAATCTTTTATTTAGAGCTTCGATCAACGAATGCTCATACTCAAAAGGTGGCTCTATACTTTTATCTAGCATACGCCACGAATGAATTTGCCGCAAATAAAAGTTATATTCCTCTCAAATTACGCCTTTTTCTACGTTTTTATATAAAAAGAGAGAGATGAGCGAAACGCTCATCTCTCTCTTTTTATTATCTTTACGCTTTCAGCAAATAATTTTTCTTAAATTTCACTATGAGACTTACCAACCTAAATATCGAACGAATCATCCAAATCATTCATGCTAGCATCACTACCAAAATCATCTTCACCAGCATTGCCTGGAGAGCTCAATAGAGAGTCTAAGTCTGCATCAGGAGTTGACTCGGTATCGGCATCGACTGCATCCTGAGGAGCTGAAATATCGGTTTGTATTGGCATTTGATCTTGAGCTGGAGCTTGCGCTGAAGCTGGCATCTGCACAGATGCGTCTACTTGAGGCACTTGTACTCCTGAATCTTGTACTTGCACGGGAGCTTGAGCTTGAACTGCTTGAGCTGCTTGCGCTGAAGCTGGCATTTGCATAGGCTGCTGTGCTTGAGGTTGTTGAGCTACATCTTGTCCTTGAGTAGCAACCATTGGCTGTTGTTGAGTTGCTGCAACAGACACAGCTTGGTCGACTGGTGCTAACGCTTGTTGACCAGCATATCCCCCAGATGTTGCGTAAGCAGAAGCTTGTTGAGCATTGACCGCCTGACCTACAGAATCTTTCTTCACTTTTTTTTGTTTATCTTGTTTAGGTTTAGGCTTATTTTGCTTAGGTCTTTCTTGTTTTTGCTTCTTATCTGTTGAGTTTTTTACTGATTTTGGCTGATCAGTTTTATTTTGTTGGGGCTTAGCACTTTTTCCACTATCAGTTTTCTTATCCTTTTTATCTTTTTTGTCCTTCTTGTCTTTTTTGTCCTTCTTGTCTTTTTTGTCCTTTGTATCATCAGAATCTGCTTTATCAGAACTATCTGACTTATCTCCGCCAGTAAAAATATCAAAAAGACCAGCATTGCTTGTTGCAATGCCTGCACTGCAAAGCAACAGAATCATAATGAATAAACGTATACTAATTTTCATAAAAATCCCTTCTCATTTTCTATAACAATTTTTATAAATTAAAAACTATCTTCTACCTCGAGTATAGCAATAATAATTTTCAATTATCCAATACTTTATAAAAAATTCAATAATAGCTTTAAGTTTTTCTTAAATATTACATTTGAAACCGGCTTTATTTTGCTGCCGCTCATGTATTACATCTGTAAATTATATCTAGAATCGAAATATATCGCTGTAAGCAGTAGAGGCGAACCCCTACTGCTCAAAAATTTGATCTTATGCAGAACATGCACTACTGCTCTTGCTTTTGCTCAGCAGACTAGAAACTTGTTCATAAACACATTTAATTTCATCAACGGAGGCTTCATTTTCAAGCGTCGTTACATCTCCAACAGGAAGCCCTTCAAGCACTGCACGCAAAACACGTCGCATTATTTTACCTGATCGTGTTTTGGGTAAGCTGGCAACAAAATAAACACCACTGGGTACAACAAACGAACCAATTTGTGTTTTAACGCTCTGAATAATAGATTTTTTAAGCTCTAAGCTAGAAGTAAATCCATCACGTAAAATGGCAAAAATAACCACACATTCACCCTTGATAGGATGAAAAACACCAATCGCAGCAGCTTCCGCAACTTCTAGAACGGTAACTGTGGCACTTTCAATTTCTGCGGTGCCGATACGATGACCAGCAATGTTGAGCACTTCATCTGCTCGTCCAAGCAACCAAAAATAACCATTGTCATCTTTAATTGCGTAGTCACCTGAGTAATACATCCCTTTGAAACGGGACCAGTAGACCGCTTTGAAACGTTCTGAATCATTGTATAGCCCAATAGTCATACCTGGCCACGGCTTTTTGATGACTAAGAACCCCTTTGTTCCTGCAGGGACTGAATTTCCCAGTTCATCAACAACGTCAGCTTAGATTACAGGCATTGGCTTGGTTGCGGAACCCGGCTTAAGATCAACCAATTCAAGACCCGCAGTTGGTGCAATCATAAAGCCACCGGTCTCAGTCTGCCACCACGTGTCGATAACAGGGCAACGCTTACCACCAATAACATCGTGATACCACTGCCAAACTTCAGGATTAATAGGCTCACCAACAGATCCAAGAATTTTAAGACTGCTCAAATCATGCTTAATAATATGCTCAATATCATAGCGCTTAAACATGCGTAATGCGGTTGGAGAAGTGTAAAAAATAGTTGCTTTATATTTTGCAATCAACTTCCACCACTGATCCGGAGCTGGATAATCTGGAGCTCCTTCGTACATTATGCTTGAAATACCATGCATAAGAGGCCCGTAAATAACATACGAATGGCCGGTAATCCAACCAATATCGGCAGTACACCAATAGACTGAATCTTCTTGTACATTAAAAGCCCACTTAATCGTTGCGTAAACATAGGTAAGATAGCCACCGGTTGAATGGGTGATACCTTTTGGCTTACCTGTTGTCCCTGAGGTATACAAAATAAAAAGTGGATGATTTGACTCAACATGCACCGGCTCTACAAAATCTGCAGCCTGCTCATATAAATGGTTCACAATCAAATCACGCCCTTGCACGCTTGAACACTCTTGTTCAAGCCGTTTAATAACAAAAACATTTTTAATTGTACATGGTGCTTCAAGTGCCTGATCAACAAGCTGTTTGAGGTTTATATAGCGCCCTTTTCGATAGACTACATCAGCTGTAAAAACAAATTTTGCATGTGCATCATCAATTCGATCCCTGAGCGCAGCTGCGCTAAATCCAGAAAAAACAACCGATTGCGTTGCTCCAATCCGAGCAATAGCAAGCATTGCTGCTGCAGCTTCCGGAGTCATGGGAAGATAAACAATGACAACATCACCACTTTGTACGCCAGCATCACACATAATCGACGCATACTTATTAGTCATGATGAAAAGCTGCCCATAGGTCACTGTGCGATTATTACCACACTCATCTTCCCAATAAAAGGCTACCTTATCTTGTCTGCCATTTTTTATATGCACATCAAGGCATGCATACGATGCATTAATTTGCCCATTAACAAACCAATGAGCAAAAGGCTCTTCCCACTTAAGCGCATTGGTCCAACGCTTAAACCACGGCAAATTTTCAGCCTGTTGCTCCCAAAATGTCTCTCGATCAGTTTGATTCTGCATACTTACTGAGAAAGAAGGGTTATTCACAATAATCCTTTTTTTATATTTTAATTTTTAAATAATTTTTTACTTTAAACACAAAGTCGATAATTCAAAAAACTTAAACGCTTCTATCTGTCTGTGCATAGTTTTTCTTGAACTCTGGGCATAGAAAGGTGTATCTAAGTACCTGAGTAATACAACATCACTCCGCCCCATAGTTTTACAGGAGCACAATAAAATTCAAGCTATTCAGCTATTTTGATTCTTCGTGCCATCTGCTAAACTTGCCTCAAATAAATAAACTACCTCTTTAAAATAAGTAACACGGCAAACCTCATGCGATTATTTTTTATCTTGATCCTTGCATTAACAAGCATCCAGTCGTTACCTCAAACAATACATGCGCAAAAAAATCCGCTCGTACTTATTTGTCCACATGGTGATGCAAAAATCTCAACAATGGATCAAAAAAAATGTTGCAAGCCAAGTCAAGTTCATGCATTTGCTCAAAAACTCGGTACTCTATTACAAAAAAAATATAAATTTAGAGTGGCCTTAACTCATGAACTTACCGATACCCTTGCACCCTGGCGCATTACTTCGTTAACGAACAAGGTTGAAGCTGATCTTTTTCTTAACCTGCATCTGTACCACCAAACATCGAATAAGCCTCATATTTCCATTTTTTATCTTACCTATAACTCATTAACTGAGCAGAAAAATCGTATTTTTCCTTCCTGTTCTTTCATTCCCGTACGACTCGCTCACCTTATGTGTCTTCAGACAACACAACATTATGCACACTTAATTCACAAAACACTTGAACAACCAAAATATCAAAAGCAGCTGAGTATTGACGCCCCACTCGGCATTCCACTCATTTCACTGGCAGGAATAAGTATACCGGCACTCACCATTGAAGTAGGAATAAACAATCAAGATCAATGGGAACAACTTATTAAACCACTCATCAAAAGTTTTAATTTTCAAATAAGCAATAATTAAATAAGTGAAAAACTTCACACTGCACGCTAAATAGAGTCGATAGAATCGAGCCTTTCGCTAGGAAAAAAATCTAATTTTTGGTATATTATTTTTGCTACTTTTGTTGAAGCTCCTAAAAAGTCTATGAATATCCATTGCTTGACGATGCGAAAGTTATAATGAAAATGGTGATCAATCGCCTTAAGGTCCCAGCCGTCATTTTTATTGCGTTTGTTGGATTCATGTGGGTAGCATGCTCTCGTTTTTTTAACACGAGTGATTCAGATATTTATTATTCAGAAAAAAAATACAATGAAGGCTTGAGTAGAATTTACTACGATCTAGGAATTCTTCGTCAACAACGTG
>CAYSDC010000101.1:3553-5452 GCA_964429765.1 uncultured Pseudomonadota bacterium | reverse complement strand
TAATTGGTTGAATGCTATTTTCGTTTCCAAAATCCAGCGTATCATATTCAAGCGCAAGATTATCAACAGTCATCGATGCAAGATTAGAAAGAGTTAATGTCTTATCTTGAGTAATAATAGTCGTTGGTCCTTCAACATAAATACCACCAATCGTTATTGTGATATTCCCATCCATCTCAACTTCAACTTGAGACAGTCGCAACTGAGCGGTATCATCTTCGAAAACGATACGACCACTACCAAGACCTTTGAGTTTTGCATCTGCAAGCGAAAGTGTTGCTCCAGACTTAATCCAAATAGATCCACCATTAGTCAAATCAACAAGATTTCCATTACCGGTTATGCGAGAATTACCTGAAAAATACCAGATTCCGGTCACAGTCATTTTGTTGTTGAGCGATAAGTCATTAGCATTAGCCCACAAGATTTGATCCGGCCAAGAGAGCGTTGATCCTCCAAATGTTGCACGATACCCATTAAAGTCTACCGTACCAGAACCGGTAAATCTAAAGTCATCCGACAATCCCAAGTCATTTTCTAAAACAACTGTTCCATTTCGAAGCTTAACATTTTGGTTAAGCGTATTAACAAGAGCAATAGTCAACGTTGTATTGGAATCTTGCAAGCAAATAGGACCAGTTAAACGCACAAATCCTGAAAGTCTATTACTGCGATTGCTTGCAATAACCCCAGCATTAATTTCACTAGATTCGCCAAAGAATGAATCATTTCCTCTCAGATAAATAATTCCGCCTGGAGAGGTCCCTTCAGTCAAATCAAGGCAATTCGCGTTTATAAATGTCAGGCTACCTTCAACCGTGCCGCCATTACACTCAAGTATCGAACCATTGTCGATAACTAAGGTTGATGGAACAATCTTCATTGTTGTTGATTCTCCAACAACCTTTATTGAACTTGACTTATCACCAAAGTTAATTGCGGTTGCAGCATAAGCCCCAAACCCTTGCAGTATGCATAAAATGAGCGCACCAGCAAATTTGATGCGTAAATTCATAACTTCTCCTTCCTCACTTCACGACACTTGTCGCGACTTTCTCCTACTATTAACACCCACCCCTTAATTCACGTTATTATAGAGCAGTTTTCCCGATAGAAGCTGTAAGCTTGCTGCCGGAATAATTTGAATCTGAAGATCATTAATTGCTGTACCATCGCCAAAAACAATTGCTTCCGAGTCACTAACTCCACCTGTATTTTTTAGATAACTCTTTCGATCAACGGTTAAGGTTCCTCTTCGTAAACGTATTCCAGTTGATGTTGTCGCAAGCGTTGCTCCATTTAAGAAAAGCTCTGCCGATGGATCTTGCATATCAAAAAGATCTTTATTTGCAGCAGATGGTGCATACCTGAATGTTGTTCCAGGACGAATAGTCATACTGCTTTTACGCTTTAATGAACTTTGTTGATTTGATGTATAATGGAATGTGAAAGTTCCTGATAAATCAAGATCACCGTTAATGGAAAATTTCCCCATACTCATAGTAAAATCGTTATCCATAAATAAATGCACCGATCCATCAAAAACAATTGTTGATGCGTTTGTGTCACAACGAAGTTTGTGTGATGCAAGACCTTTCATGGTAATATCTCTAATCGTCAGCTGTGAACCTTGAGCAATAAAAATATTACCATTAGGTCCCATCGTAAGCGTTCGTCCAACGCCATCAAGAACACAATCACCTATAAAGGTCCACGTATAATTGAGTTCGCTGGTAAAAATTTCTAGCGTAACACGGTCATCAAAAATCAACTTCGATGCTGAATTTCCAAAACTCACATCAGTTGAAGCAAAGTCTCGCAGTACTATATTCTGAAACATTAAAGTAAATGCCTCCGCGTGTCAGTGTGGTATTGCCATCCATTATAAATTCACAACCA
>CAYSDC010000101.1:0-3543 GCA_964429765.1 uncultured Pseudomonadota bacterium | reverse complement strand
GAAACATTAAAGTTTTATTAGTATCGATAATAACTATTTCACCCTCAATTGCTGGATCAATACGAGTAAAATAGGCAACATGAGTGTTACCAAATATTACAACGTCTGCATTAGCATTAAGCCGTGAATCTGGTGATACAAGGAGGTAATGAAATAATGTCAATGTTGGAGAAATATCAATGGTTATAAAATTAAAAATATCATAACGAGGCTTTACAAGAGCACCACCATTCAAGCTGATTATATGAGAATGGCCAGGGTCATTTGCTTGTTGAGGTCGAACATTTGCTTGATCGGCAAATTCAATAGTTTCATATGCCAAAGCACAACCATCAATTGTTAATGCTAAAGCGAATTCTATTATATTATTCTTGGCTACAATGGTAGAAGCGCCATTAACATAAATGCCTCCGCGTGTCAGTGTGGTATTGCCATCCATTATAAATTCACAACCAGCGATACGAAGTTGAGAAGTAGTATCTTCAAAAACAATAAATCCAGAGCCTAAGCCGCGGATTTTTACACCATTAAGATCAAGCGTGGTATTCTGTCTAATCCAGAGTGTTCCACCATTAGTGAGGTCTATGGTATTACCATCGCCACCATTAATCGTCGCATTTCCATCGAAATACCATCTTGTTCTTAATCTAATATCACTATTTAATATCAAATCACCCGCATCTGCCCACAACAATGTATCTGTCCACAATAAGGATGTGCCACCAAAAACAATTTGGTTTCCATTACAAAAAATAGTACCAGAGCCGGTAAACTGAACGTCATCGGCAAGCTTTAAGTCAGAACCTAGACCAAGTATCCCATTATTGAGAACAATATTTTTGTTTAAAGCACTCTGAATAGCAATCGATAAGGTTGCCGTTTGATCGTGGATAGTAATAGGATTCGCATTTTGAAAGGTAGGCTGTCCTTCTATTCGGTTACGAGAACCGCGAACAACAATTTTTTGAGCAACTAAACCGGGTTCTGAACGAAAGACGGCATCGTTGCCATTCAATGAAATTTCTGGAATTGTATCAAAATCACCATCAGCAGTCAGTCCAATTTCAGCAACATCATTCACAAAAATACCATCACTAAATGTCAGCCTATTGCCTTTAATGACACCGGCCGGCTCCTTTTTAATGGTACCTTGTGTTACATTCATACTGGAACCCAGTACATTAAGCGTTGCGGCATTTCCAACAATTTCTATGGAAGAGTCAACCGCACCAAAGTTCACTGATGCCTGCGTCATTGGCATCACTAAACAGAAGATTAAAACATGGCCTAGCAAAGCCCTTTTTATTTTCATTCCCACTCCTTTAACAGGTCTTGCTCATTCAAAGCACTTTGTGTACATCAAATTTCCCTTTTTATAATTCCCCTGCCTTTACCAAGACCCCCTCAATTGTCTTACTTAAAAGTAAAACCAAGCGAAATATGCGCATTAAAGGTTTTTGGCATATTCATACCTGCAAAGGTATAGATTAATCCTGCAACCAAGCGCGTATCTCGATCAAATTGATAACTATAGTCTAGTCCAGCAGTGTGTTCTATTTGCTGGGTATTTTCGGTGAATACTAATGGATTCCACTCTTCAGTATTGACACTATGAACACTATCTGAAGCTTTGAAGCGGAAATAGTAATAAGCGTCTAAGAATCCACGCTCACTTAAAAAATGCTCAATGATATTACCAACGCGCATTTGTATTTCAAAACCGTTAGTGATTTTAAGTGTGGTAACATTATCGCCAAGGTTTTTGAATGGGGTATCAAAGACTGACTCAGCAGCAGAACCAACAACATCAAGTCCTCTAACACGATCAGCAAATACAAACAAATCGCTTGATGGCTTTGTATTTGCTGCTAATGCAGGAACATCAATTTTTTTAGGCACTCGCTTTTCAACATGAGCAGGCCCACAGAAAAGAGCTTGTAAGAAAAGGTGTGGATTAAAAAATTGACGATATGAGCAGAGAGCTGAAGCAAAAAATGCAAATTCGGTATGACCATCATTGCCCAATGCTGGCCCCCAAAGCTTGCGCGTTGTACTTTCCTTAGCAAAAGGAATCTGGACCTTGGCACCAACCACCATTTTATCAAAATAGGAAGAATTAATTTTTGCGTGAGCAAAAATTGTCACATCTCCCAGACCCATTGCACTACCACCAAGTGTATCAATCCCTTTTGCTTTTAAGATGTCTTTTATAAAGAGATCGGGATCTTGACCATAACGACGCATGAATGCATTTGGAGAAATTCTACCAGCAGCGTCGGCTGCTCCACCCACTGCTAATGCATCAACAAGACCGTGCAGTGATACAAGAGCTTCATCAGATAGATCAATGTGAGCTCGCAAACGATTTTTACGATAGACCAGTGGAACTTGAACACCAATCGCAAGATCATTTCTAAACGCATAACGAGCAAGATCAAAACGTACTGAGTATTCTTCTGCCTTTCCTAAGAATCTTATCTCTTCATTGGCAAGGTAACCCAAATACTTACTTGATGCTGAATTTGCAGCGCTATCATTAAACTCACGTTGTAACAATTTCCCTTCACTCACAAGCTTGCTTGCAAGAAGAATATCTTTAACAAGAATTGGCTGCTCACCGAATTCAAGAATAGTTCGATCACGATTGACACCTGAGGAATCATACGCATCAGTTGCATAATTATAGCTGACGGTAGTGTTGAAAAGACCGCGATTTTCAAAAAACTGTGCCGCAGCTGGCCAAGCAGGAACTTTGTATAAATCGGCATAGCGCCCAGCGGCGCGGTCTTGTTTATGCTGTTCAGCTTGCTGATTTTGCCATTGACTCAAAAGCAGACGACTATTACTGCGCTGCTCTTTGACATGAGCTAAGCGATCATGATCTCTTTTTTCTATAGTTTGCTTAATATTCGCCAAGCGCTCTTGTCGACGCGCACGACGTGTCTTACGTTCTTCTTCTCGACGTTTACGACGATCTTCGCGCACCCAATCAGCATGCTCTTTTTCTTCTATTTTTTTAAGAGCTTTCTCTTGACGTGCACGTTCACGATCGTTGCCAAAAGATTCAATACCTCGTCGAGATTTTTCAAAAGCAACAACATCTTGCTCTATTGCTTTATTCTTTGTTTCATGAGCAGGCACCTTTGACTCTTGTTCACGTAAGTCTTTTGCATATTCCTGCTCAACTTGAAGAACTAAATTAAGTTCTTCATCAAGGAGCTCTTCTTCACGAACTCCCATTGGCTCATCATATTCATTACCGGCAACCAATGTTCCGCTTATAAATAGAGCAGCCACACTTATACTCAGCATGATTCTTTTCATAACATCATCCTCTTTTAGCTACGTGTACCATCTGGCGCAATAACAAAACTATTGCCGTTAATATCTTGCCCACTAACGGTAACAGAAGGCACCTGACCAGATTCTCCAAGAATGACATCTCCATCTTTAAGCGGCACACTAATACCAAGAACAGTTCTTAAAAACTTTGTACCTGATGCATCTATATATATATCTGTTGGGTTGGTCAGCACGGCGGCT
>CAYSDC010000100.1:0-5486 GCA_964429765.1 uncultured Pseudomonadota bacterium | reverse complement strand
ATTGATTACCTACATGCGTACCGATTCGTTGCGTATTTCAGATACGGCAATGACCGCTGTTCGTGGATATATTAAAAAAGAATTTGGTGATGACTATCTCCCAAAATCTGGTAATCAGTATGGCAAAAAGGGTGCACAAGATGCTCACGAAGCAATTCGTCCCATTGATGTGCGCATGACACCAGACTTTCTTAAAAAGTACCTGGGTAAGGATGAAGCAAAGCTGTATGAGCTCATTTGGAAACGCTTTGTTGCATCCCAAATGACACCAGCCGAATATTTTCAACGCCAAGTGCTGGTAGAATCAGCCCCCTATACATTCCGTGCAACAGGATCAACGTTAATATTTGATGGATTTTTAAAAGTCTATCTGGTTGAAGATGAAGAGAGTGAAGGGACTGTAAAAATTCCTAAAGATATTAAAGAAGGGCTTGCGGTTAAGTGTGCCAAGCTTGATCCAAAACAACACTTTACACAACCACCACCACGTTACACCGAAGCGACGCTGGTTAAAGAGCTTGAAAAACAAGGTATTCGTCGACCAAGTACTTTTGTGGCGACAATTTCAACTATTCTCAAGCGTGGCTATGTTGATAAAGATAGCAAGCGCTTTATTCCAACCGAGCTTGGTAAGGCCGTTAATGAGATGTTGGTAAAAAACTTGCCGGATATTATTAACGTTACCTTTACCGCAAAGATGGAAGAAGACCTTGATAAGATAGCGCAGGGCGAAGCCGATAGAGATGACGTTTTAAATAATTTTTATGAAAAATTTTCCAAAGATCTTGAAGTCTTTGGTGGCAAAGAGGTTTCACGCAAAGCGGTTCAGACCGATATGGAATGTCCTGATTGCAAAAGCCCACTTGTCGTTCGCTTCAGCAGAAACGGCGAATTCTTAGGCTGTTCAAAATTTCCAGAATGTAAATTTACATCAAGCTTTACTCGAAACGAAGAAGGAAAAATTGTGCTTTCAGATGAATCAGAACAATCACAAGGTGTGGATATTAAGTGTCCAAACTGTGGACGTCAATTGGTAAAAAAAGTTGGCCGGTTTGGTCCATTTTTATCATGTCCTGGCTATCCAGATTGTAAGTATATCCATCAAGAGCAGCTTAAAATGCCGTGTCCAAAATGTGGTAATAAGTTGCTTAAGCGTCGCTGGAAAGGTGGAACTTTCTGGGGATGTGCCGGCTATCCAACCTGTAATTTTTCAATCTTTGGCATGGTTCAAGAAGAAGCGTGTCCAAAATGCAAATCACCGTATTTGCTTGTTGTTAAAGATAAAGATGGAAACACAACATTCTCGTGTTCTGATAAGACCTGTGGTTTTAGCAAGCAAAGCGAGTAAGCTGAGTTAAGAGACTTGTGTTAGATTAAAAAATTATCGTGCATTATGGATATCCATAATGCACGATAATTTTTTTTAACCTAGTTTTATTCTCAAAAGTTTAAGAAGTGTTGCATGCTCATATGCATCACCTTTTACCTCATAAAACTAAGCGACTCTTTCACCTGTCCATGAAAAGAGGCTTTAGATATTTCAGTAACCATTTGCTGATGCAATCCAAATATTCTATCAACATTTTCAAGCATCTGTGGGCGATGAGAGACAATAATCAAGGTCTTTTTGCCGTGTAGATCATCAATCGCTTGGCGAATAATAGACTCAGACTCTTGGTCAAGTGCCGAAGTTGCTTCATCAAAAATAAGAATTTGAGGATCTTTAAGGAGCGCTCGTGCAATGGTCAGCCGTTGCTTTTGTCCGCCAGAAAGTAATGTTCCATTTTCACCAACGGCAGTTTTATAGCCATTTGGAAGCTTCTGAATAAATTCATCTGCATGTGCAGCTTTGCATGCGGTAACCACTTGCTCAAAAGTTGCATCAGGTTTTGCGTACAGAATATTATTTAAAACAGAATCATTAAAGAGAAACGTTCTTTGCCCTACATAGCCAATGCGGCTGCGCAAGCTTGCTAGTGAGACTTTTGTAATATCATGGTTATCAATGGTTATGTGGCCAGATGTCGGTGTAACAAAGCCAAGTAGCAGATCGCACAGCGTGCTTTTTCCTGAGCCTGAAGGTCCAATAATACCAATGCTTTCGCCTTGATTGATATGCAGCGAGACGTTGTTGAGAATGGGTGTTTTATCATAACCAAACGAAAGATTTTGCAGTTCAATTGATTGAGAAAATAAAGGAAGCTCTTCTTCTCGCTTGTGTGTTGATGGATATACTGTATCCATAATGGCAAAAATACGTTCTGCAGCAGCGATGCTATACTGAATTTCTGAGTAAACCGATACAATTTTTTTAAGCGGCTGATACGACAAAAGGACTGCTGCAACAATGGCGGTGAGTTGTCCTGCTGTTAAAACTCCAGACAGCACCTGCTGTACCGCTACAAAAAAAACTAAGCTTCCACCAGTAACGGCAATTACTTCGATAAGAGCCGGAGCCATTGCGTCGATATGAACGTCATTCATAATCGATTGAAAGCATCGTTCAAGGTGAATCTTAAATCGATTTGTTTCCGTTTGCTCAGCATTAAAAGCCTTAATTTCTCGGATGCCAATAATTGCTTCTTGCAGCATTGAGCTGATGCTTCCCATTTGGCGTTGAATGGTTGTAGCAGCCCGCTTACGAGCTGAGCCCATTTTTTTTATAACAAAGCCGATAATTGGACCAACAATGAGCATTAACAATGCTAACTGCCAGTTTTGAATAAATGCAAGGCAGAGCAAGAAGGAGGCTTCAAAAAAGCTTCGGATACCATCTTTAATGGCAAGAGAAGCGCCGTTTTGAATCATTTGAATATCGTTGAGAAAATGGGCCATCAGTTGGCCAGTGCTATTATGCTGGAAAAAAACTAGGGGGAAGTGGACTATTTTAGAGAATAGATCATAACGCACATCATTAATTACTTTGGTTCCAACCCAGTTCATGTAATATCCGGTGAGATACATAAACAGTGCCTTGAGTGCAAAAATCAGAATAAAACCAGCAATAAAGGGGATAATGAGATGGCTAAACTTTTTAACAAAAATTTCATCAATGGTCTGCTTTAGCAAGTAGACGGGGACTGCTGAGGTTATGCCAAACAATGAAGCGGTAAGGAGTGAAATACCAAGCTGCTGCCAGTACCGTCTGGTATAAGAAAGTATTCGATTAAGTGTGTTCATAGCAAGAATTCTTACTTATAGAAAAAGATCATTTTTATACAACGCGTTTAGCTTAGAGCATTTTATGAGTATGAACAATAGATTTATACCTGTGTTTTTCTGCTCGTATCAGCCAAATAGAGGGATGTTATATTCAAGTAGATTATTTTTTGTGCGCAATTTTTAAAATTAGTTCATTTTTAGGTTTACTACCTAAGGCGCTTGATTCAGCGTTTAATTGCTATACAATCGATAATGGATGTTAAGAATAAAAGGTTAAAGCGATATGTTTTATATCAGGGAGATTGGTAATGAATACAAAAGCTTTATTGCTTCTTGTAAGTGGTCTTTTTTCTTGCACATTGCTCTTTGCAGAAGAAGTGGTGAATTATCGAGATTCAGATGACGTTTTGTTTGGTAAGCAGGCGCTTGATAGAGTTATTGCTCGCAGTGGTACTCAGATAAAAACTCAACTTAGTGTTCAATCACACCAGCCAGAACTTCAAGGTAATCAATCTGATTTTACAAAACAAGATATTCGATATGCGGTAGAATTTGTTAAAGCAGTTGCTCAGCTTGAACTGCGGGCGCAGCATTTATTTAATGAAGCTCTTCCGAGTGTAAAAAAAAGAAGCTATGGTTTTTTGCCTAAAGATCTGAATAATGCAACAAAAAAAATCTGGGCTGAGGGTTTGGCAAAAGAGATGCTGTATCATCCAAGCTTTAGACGATTGCATCCAGATGCGCAGAATCGGTTGGGCCATTATTTGAACCGCCTTTTTACCAGCCATTTTAGATCATTTATGATCCAGCGAATTTTTGATGAGTCAAAAGCAAATGATCTATTTGCTCAGCTGTATAGAACCATTCCAGAAAGCATGGTTACTAAAATTTTAAAGCCGCTCTATCCAATGCTTGATATGTCGCAGGTTTTGAATTAAATATTTACTTCAATTCATATTATGAGTAAGGGCGCGAAGAGTCGTGCCCTTACTCATATCTAGTCTTAAGATCCAAGAAACAATCTAAATTTATGAAATAGTGCACGATTTAGGTGAAAATAACTTGATGGCTGTAGGGTTATTGCTTTTTTGTGCCCATTCTAATGCCGATTTTCCTTGAAAGTCTCTCAGAGAGGTATCAATTGATCGATGGCTTAAAAGTATTTTTATGATTTCAATATTACCAGATTTTGCAGCGAGCATAAGAGCGGTGATTGCCCGTGTATTTTGTTTATTAATTTCAATTTCAGGGTGAGCGACTAATGCTTCAACAACATTAATAAGTTCTAATGAACATGCAAGCATTAAGGGGGTGTTTTTGAAGGAAGATATACTTTCTTGTTCATTGGGAGAGCCATAATCTGTTCCAAGTAAGAAAAGAGCTTCTGTAGTATTCTTTGATGAAATAGCGTCAATTAATCGTGTTGCTTGGAGCTTTATTGAAAATAGAGTCAGAAACAGGGTAATACAATGTATTTTTTTCATGGGGTGCAAACGTCATTAAAAATTAAATGAATTACTTCTTACCTATTTATAATTATAAAATAAGTTAAGAAAAATGAAGTAAAAAAATAAAAATATAATTATGTACGAAGAAAAAAGTTAAGCACTTGAGAGATGTTTTTCAGATTTGATACAATTGAGTTCTTAAATAAGGTGGCACCATCTGGAATGGCTTTGTAGTAAAGTGATAACTTCATTATTTTTACTATTTTCACCCCACCAGAGTGCTGTATGCCCTTCATTATCTTGTAATGAAATGTTGATTGATTTATGCGAAAGAAGTTTAGTAACAATTGCAGTGTTGCCTGAGCCAGCTGCAAACATTAATGGGGTGATTCCATCTTTGTTTTGTACGTTAATCTCAATGCTTGGGTGGTCAAGTAGAGCTGTAACAATATCAAAGAGTTGTTGTATACAGGCAAGCATTAATGGCGTCAAATCGTCTTCGCTGCCATCAGATTGATTGATATCGACTGAGCTATCTTTACTTTTACTTGAATCAATAAGAGACAAAGCAGTAGCAATATTTTTTCTTAAAATTGCATCAGTGAGTTCATTGGATAATACATTTGTTGCTGACATCATGGTGAGTAGGATTATAAGATAAATTTTTTTCATGGCATTACAGACATCATTAAAAGTTGAACAGCCAAATCTCACTTATTTATAATTATAAAATAGACCACGAAAAGTGAAGTAAAAGAAAATTAAAGGTGATATTTTTGATTAAAAAATAATCGAGAAAGATTTAATCTTGTTGCAAGAAAGCAAGAAAGCAAGAAAGCAAGAAAGCAAGAAAGCAAGAAAGCAAGAAAGCAAGAA
>CAYSDC010000099.1:0-5501 GCA_964429765.1 uncultured Pseudomonadota bacterium | reverse complement strand
AAATTATTCTGCAACTCGTTGTAAACCACAGGTATTATCTTTTGTTCGCTTTTCTTCTCGAGGAAGTTTTGCGATTGGATCACCAGGGAGCAGCTGATCACCTTCTTTAACGCTCAAAATTGCGCCTGTTGGTAAGTAATAGCGTGCTTCTTCCCCGCCTACCTTGTCTGTTACAGCGATATATGGCTGACGTTTTTCGTCTCGACGTTCAAGAATAACTTTACTTGAAGTATTTGTTGTTTCATCAAATTGTTCTTGGTATGTAACGTTTTCGATTAAATCAATCAGTTTAACGGTACCAGATTTTTCGGTCATGATAACTTTGTGAGAATCCCACTCTGCGATCTTTTGACCTTCGGTAACTGTGCTTCCATTTTCAAAGAGAATGTGTGTACCGTATTCTAAGCGGCATTCTTCGCGTTCACGCCCATCCTCGGAAACAATAACAATCTTAGCCTTGCGATTCATGACGGTCAGAATGCCTTCGCGATTCTTAATCGTATGAACGCCACGGTAGCTAATTTTACCAGCGCAACGAACTTTATAGAAGTTATGCTCTACAAGACCACTTGCGGTACCACCAACGTGGAATGTTCTCATGGTCAACTGTGTACCTGGTTCACCAATTGATTGAGCTGCAATAACGCCAACTGCAGTTCCTACGTCAACAAGGCGTAAAGTTGAGAGATCCATACCATAGCATTTTATGCATATACCGCGTCGAGCTTGGCAAGTTAATACCGATTTAATAGAGACTTCACTGACAGCAGAGTCTTTAATTTTATCAATTACCTGATCAATAAGTAGCTCGCCTTGCTTAGCAAGAAGTTTGCCTGAGAGTGGATCGATAATGTCTTCTGCTGCAATACGACCAAAAATTCGATCTGGAAGCGGACGAATTACTTCACCCGATTCACGTAGATCTGTTACTCGTATATAGCCAAGTGTTCCACAATCATCCTGAGCAACGACCACATCCTGAGCAACGTCGACCAAACGGCGTGTTAAGTAACCAGAGTCAGCAGTTTTTAATGCTGTGTCTGCAAGACCTTTTCGAGCACCGCTTGTTGAAACGAAGTATTCAAAAACGTTCAGTCCTTCTTTAAAGTTTGCAAGAACTGGAGTTTCCATAATTTCGCCCGATGGTTTTGCCATCAGTCCTCTCATACCCGCAAGCTGACGTATTTGTTGTCGAGAGCCTCGAGCACCAGAATCAAGCATCATGAATACAGGATTGAAAGGAATATGTGTCTTATCACTATTTATAGAGGCATTACGATCTTCATCCTCAAGAACGCTGATCATTTCATTAGTGACATCTTCAGTTGCTCGCGCCCAAATTTGAATAACTTTGTTGTAGCGTTCACCGTTGGTGATTGCGCCATCCATATAAAGTTTTTCAGTTTTACCAACGTCTTTTATGCCCTTAGCAACAATTCCATTTTTTGACTCTGGAATAACTAAGTTTTCCATGGAAAGCGAAATGCCTCCAAGTGTTGCATAGCTAAAACCAAGTTGCTTAATATTATCAAGAGCTTTAACGGTTGCTTCTGGACCGAATGCTTTATAAAGTCGAGCAACTAATTTAACAAGGTCTTTTTTCTTAACAGCTTTGTTAATCCATTCAAACTCGGTATTTTCAGGTAATGCTTCATAGAGTAAAACACGACCAACGGTTGTTTCAATGATAGTTTTAGACGCTAAACGCACTTTAATATGCGCATGAACATTAACCTGTTTGCGCTGATATGCGTAAACAACTTCTGAAATGTTTGAGAATACTAAGCCTTCTCCAGGAGTATTCTTTCTTCCTTTTGTCATATAGTACAGACCCAAAACCATATCTTGTGAAGGTACGGTAATAGGACGACCTGTTGCAGGAGTTAAGATATTTTTGGTTGAAAGCATCAATTCTTCAGCTTCAGTTCGAGCACGTTTACTGAGCAAGACGTGAACCGCCATTTGGTCACCGTCAAAGTCTGCGTTGAATGCAGAACAAACGAGAGGATGAATCTTAATTGCTTTACCTTCTACCAAAATTGGAAAGAAAGCTTGAATACTCAAACGGTGCAAAGTTGGCGCTCGGTTGAGTAACACTGGTCTGTCTTTAACAACAGATTCAAGAGCTTCCCAAACTTCAGAGGTCATTTCCTCAACCATGCGTTTTGCAACACGTAGGTTTGGAGCCAGCTCGCGACGTTGGAGTTCAACGTAAACGTATGGCTTAAAGAGCTCAAGAGCCATCAATTTTGGTAAACCACACTGAGACATTTTAAGCTCAGGGTCAACAACAATAACTGATCGACCAGAGTAGTCAACACGTTTACCAAGTAGGTTTTGACGGAAACGACCTTGTTTACCACGAAGCATTTCGGACAATGACTTAAGTGGGCGGCGATTTGATCCTCGAACAGGTTGTCCTCGTCGACCGTTGTCAATCAAAGCATCAACTGATTCTTGAAGAATTCGCTTTTCATTTTTAATAATTACATCTGGAGCTTCAAGTTCAATTAAACGACGTAGACGAATGTTTCGGTTTAAAACACGTCGATATAAATCGTTAAGGTCTGAGCTTGCAAATCGGCCACCCTCAAGAGGAACAAGAGGACGAAGATCTGGTGGTATTACTGGAAGTACTTCCATAATGACCCACTCAGGTCTAATGTTTGCTTGCATCAGTCCAGATAACACTTTATAGCGTTTTGCAAGACGATGTTTGATAGCAACAGATGTTGTTTGAGTATAGTCTTCTTCAATTTTTCTAATTTCAAAATTCAAATCAATGAGTGTCAAAAGCACTTTAATTGCTTCAGCACCCATACCAGCTTTGAATGAAATGTCTTCTTCACTTGATCGAAGATAGTCATCGTATTCTTGACTGTTGATCAATGTTTTTTGAGGATAAGGAGAAGTTCCTTGATTGATAACTATATAGCTATCAAAGTAAATAACTCGCTCAAGATCTCGAACGGTCATTCCCATAATTAAACTTAAATAACTTGGGATACCTTTTAAAAACCAAATATGGCAAACAGGAGAAACAAGGTTAATGTGTCCCATGCGCTCTCTGCGGACACGAGATTGAATAACTTCAACCCCGCATTTTTCACAGGTGACACCACGATGCTTCATGCGTTTGTATTTACCGCAATTACATTCCCAGTCTTTTACAGGTCCGAAAATGCGGGCACAAAAGAGTCCGTCGCGTTCTGGTTTCAGAGTTCTATAGTTAATGGTTTCTATTTTTTTTACTTCTCCATAAGACAATGATCGAATCTTGTCTGGAGAAGCAATTCCAATTTTAATAGCATTAAATTGCGTTGTGTTGATATACTCGCGAAAGCGCTCAAGCATCCTATTATTCACCGACTTGCTCCTTACTGGTCTTAAATAAATCAACTTGCAGTCCTAAGCTCTGCAATTCTTTTACCAAAACATTGAATGATTCTGGAATTCCTGGTTCAGGAACTTCATCTCCACGAACAATAGCTTCGTATGTTTTGATTCGTCCGTTAACGTCGTCAGACTTAACAGTCAGCATCTCTTGGAGTGTGTATGCTGCACCATATGCGTAAAGTGCCCATACTTCCATTTCACCAAGACGTTGACCACCAAATTGTGCTTTACCGCCAAGTGGCTGTTGTGTAATTAACGAGTATGGTCCAACAGAGCGAGCGTGCAATTTATCATCAGCTAAGTGATTGAGTTTCATCATATAAATGTACCCAACAGTAACCGGTTGATCGAATTGCTCTCCAGTGCGACCATCAAACAAGGTAAAGGCACCGTTAACAGGAAGTTTTACTTCATTGAGAAGCGGTTGAATTTCTGTTTTGTAATCGGCCCCATCGAAAACAGGAGTTTTCATAGCAAGCCCGTTTTCAGCAGTTTTACGCGCTAGGCTTACTAATTCTTCTTTGCCGTGTATCTTTTCAATATTTTCAATTATTTCTGAACCGAAATAGTGACTCAAACGAGATTTAAGCTCTTTATGGTTTAAGTCTTCTAATTCTTTGGCAAATTCTTTACCAATTTGCATGCCTGCCATTCCTAGAATGGTTTCAAGAATCTGTCCAACGTTCATACGTCCAGGTACACCGAGTGGGTTAAGAACGATATCAACAGGCGTTCCATCTTCAAGATATGGCATATCTTCGCTATTAACGATAGTAGATACCACACCCTTATTTCCGTGACGACCTGCAATTTTATCACCAACTGAAACTCGTCGACGTGTTGCTACGTAGACCTTGATCATCTTAATAACGCCGGATGGTAAATCATCACCTTTACGTAATTGATTAATGCGGTCTTCTTTAAGCGCCATCAAAATGTGCAATTGATTCGTGAGGACTTCTTGATAATGCTTAATTTTTGCATCAATGTCTTTAGATCCAGTTTCAATAGCTAAAAGATCTTCAAGTTCAGCTGTTTGCATTTTTTTAGCAACGAATACACCGTCATTAGTCAACTCTTTATACTTCTTAGCAGGAGCATTTTTGTCATCCAAAAGGGCAACAACTTTTTCTTTAAGACCACGCTTGAGGATATTCAAATGAGCTGCAAAGTTTTCCTCAAACTTTTGGGTCTCTTTGAGAACAATATCTTTATAGCGCTTATCTTTTCTAATGCCACTGCGAGAAAATACTTTGACATCTACAACAGTTGCTTCTACTCCAGGCGGCACACGCAGTGATGTATCGCGAACTTCTCGTGATTTTTCTCCAAAAATTGCTCGAAGCAATTTCTCTTCAGGAGAAACTTGAATATCTCCTTTGAGTGTTACTTTTCCAACGAGAATGTCGCCAGGCTTGATCCGAGTTCCAATTTTGACGATACCATCTTCATCAAGAGCTTCAAGATCTTTTTCAGAGACGTTTGGAATATCTCGTGTAATTTCTTCAGCACCAAGTTTGGTATCGCGTGCTTCAGAAACAAATTCTTCAACGTGAACCGATGAGAAAATGTCGTCAGCAACGAGTCGCTTGCTAATGACAATAGCGTCTTCAAAGTTATATCCTTGCCATGGCATGAATGCAACTAAGACGTTGCTTCCGAGTGCGAGTTCACCATTTTTTGTTGCAGCTCCATTGGTAAGCACATCACCTTTTTTGACGGTGTGACCAACGCGAACAATCGGATCATAGTGAATCCAAGTGTTATGGCTTGAGCGAGCGAATTTCTTCAAATGATAAACATCGATTGGTTTTGCAAGCCATTCGGTTTCACTTGTACTTTTTTCGTCGATTCTAATAATGATCTTATCAGCTGAAACATATTCAACAAGACCATCATTTTTTGAAACGATAACAGTGCCTTCAAGCGAACCGAGTTCTTTTTCCATACCAGTTCCAACTATTGGAACTTGGCATTTGATAAGAGGTACAGCTTGGCGTTGCATGTTAGAGCCCATCAATGCTCGGTTTGCGTCGTCATGTTCCAAAAATGGAATTAACGCTGTAGGAACAGAGAATATTTGCCTTGGAGAGGCATCAAGATAA
>CAYSDC010000098.1:4729-5524 GCA_964429765.1 uncultured Pseudomonadota bacterium | reverse complement strand
ATAACGCAGTCGGGTGAAACAGCTGACACATTAGAAGCTCTCCGTTTAGTAAATTCTTTTAATGTTCCAACAATCGCATTAACCAATGTTGCATCAAGCACTATTGTGCGCGAAGCTACAGGCTTTATTCCTATGCAAGCTGGTCCTGAAATTTCAGTTGCTTCTACTAAAGCTTTTTCTACTCAAGTTGCAACGTTGTATTGGCTTGCTCACAAAATGGCTCTTGAGCGAGGAACAATTACACTCCAAGAAATGCACCAAGCTGAAGAAGATTTATTTATTTGTGCTGAGGTTCTTGAATCGGCAATTGATAGCTATAAACTTCAAATCACTCAAGAACTTGCTCCAAAATATGCTCGATAAATTTATTTTCTTAGGCAGACACATCAGTTATCCATTTGCGATGGAAGCAGCGCTTAAGCTTAAAGAAATTTCTTATATTTTTTCGCAATGCTACCCTGCTGGTGAACTCAAGCATGGACCAATTGCCCTGATTGATAGTCAGACACCAACAATTTTATTTTCGGTGCTTGATGAACTCATTTACGGCAAGATTATTTCCAATGCTCAAGAGGTTAAGTCTCGCAATGGACACTTGATTGTGTTTGCATTTGAAGGGCAAACTGAGCTCATTAAGCTTGCTGATTATGCATTTATTGTTCCGCGGGTTACACCTCTGCTTGGACCTTTATCAATGACCGGTCTTATGCAGTTTTTTATCTACCAAATTACGCGACAGCTTGATCGACCAATCGACAAGCCACGTAACTTGGCTAAATCGGTAACAGTTGAATA
>CAYSDC010000098.1:562-4704 GCA_964429765.1 uncultured Pseudomonadota bacterium | reverse complement strand
TTTTAAAGCACCGCCTCTTTTTTTGATTTTGTCATGAGAGATCTGCCTAAAGGCTAAAAAATTTTACGTTCTCAGCATTCATCCATAGATTAAGCTTCCTTGAGATTTCAGACTTTCTCATTTACACTAAATCATCTTATACGAATCCTAGCGCTAAAAGAGGAATTTCTATGTTTATTGTAATTGGCTTTGTTATCTATTTTGCAATTGTATTTCTGATTGGTTACCTGGCACATAAAAATCAAACGCTCTCCACAAGCCCGGAAAGCTCTTCAAGTTTTATTCTTGGAAATAGATCGGTTAATTACTGGCTCACCGCTCTTTCTGCTCAGGCAAGCGACATGAGCGATTGGCTTTTTATGGCGCTGCCCGCAATGATTTTCACTGGCGGTCTTTTTAACGGATGGGTTGCTATTGGTCTTGTAGGCGGCATGTTTGCCAGCTGGCACTTCATTGCTCCTAAGCTAAGAACAATTACTGAAAAACTCAACTGCTATACTCTTTCCAGTTACTTTGAAAAAAGATTTAACGATCGATCAGGCATGCTCAGAACACTGAGTGCACTGATGACACTCTTCTTTTTTATTGTCTATATTTGTGCGGGTTTGACCGGCATAGGACTACTCGTAGAATCTGCATTGGGAGTACATTACACCTACGGTGTTATTGGAGCAAGCCTCATGGTTGCAATCTATACCATTGTAGGTGGTTTCATTGCTGTGGCGTGGTTCGATGCATTTCAAGCAATTTTCTTGCTCTGCGCACTCTTTTTAACCGCATCAAGCTCTTACATCATTGCTGGTGGTTGGCCACAAATCTCTCTTGCTGCTGCCTCTCATGGAGTATCACTCAGCCTACTTCCAGATTATTCGTGGACTACATTGTTAAATGCGCTATTCATAGGACTCAGCTGGGGGCTTGGTTATTTTGGAGTTCCTCATGTTCTTACAAAATTTATGGCTATTAATGATGTCCGAGAAATGCACAAAGCTAAGTACATCGGCATAGCTTGGCAAATTTTAGCCTTGAGTATTGCGGTGAGCATTGGCGTTATTGGTCTAGCATATTTTTCAAACGGAATTGCAAATCCTGAACTCATCTTTATTCGCATGGTTGTTGATATGTTTTCGCCACTTGCTGCCGGTCTTATCTTGTGTGCAATTGTTGGAGCAACGCTTGCAACTGTTGAAGCACAAGTCATTGTGGTTGCTTCTGTTTTTACTGAAGATTTTTATCGACAGACACTCAAAAACCCTACCAAAGAGCTCCTTGAATGGGCATTTCGTGCCTGCATATTTTTTGTAACGATAGCCGCTTGCAGTCTTGCACTTTTAAAATTACATTCCATTCAACAACTTGTTGGATACGCATGGATGGGGCTTGGAAGCTCTTTTGGTCCTGTGGTGCTACTCTCACTCTATAGCACATCGATCAACCGCTATGGCGCTTTTTCAGGAATTCTTGGCGGAGGCATTGTTGCTGCTCTGTGGGAAAACTATCTTAAATCACTCGTTACCATTTCAGGACTTTCTATTCCTGCATTGATTCCCGGATTTGCTGTAAGCATTTTGTTAATTTATGGAGTCTCTTTTTTGACCAAAGATTTAAATAAGAACTAATATTGCATTTTAAACGCATTATCAAGAAATTTTTTACAGGGCGCAAAACCGGCGCCCTGCTTTTATTTTTTATGCATCTTCAGGAAATAGATTGAGCAGTTCATACACCGATTGAAAAGCGATTACGGTGCATGAGCTTTTAATGCCGGTCTGAGCTCGAGCAATATAATTTTTATCTATACCAAATTTTTCAGCCTCTTTGATGCACATGCTTACCTGATTTGCAGGCTTGATTTGCCCGGTCAAACTAATTTCTGCTAGAGCAAGGGATTTTGGAGGAAGAGGCTTTTGGAAATAGCTTGAAAGCAGCGCAAGCGCTATTCCTAAATCTGATGAGCTTTCCTTGATTTTAAATCCACCACTTACTTTGAAAAAGATGTCCTGCATACTAAATTTAATGTACAAATATTTCTCAAGGATTGCTGCAATCAGCACAATGCGTTTAGGGTCCATGCCGGTTACTACACGTTGAGGCATTCCGAATTTTGATTGAATGGTAAGCGCTTGAAGCTCCAGCAACAAGGGACGAGAGCCCTCTATGCTGCAAACAAGCGCAGCACCAGGAACTTGAGATGCTTCTCCCAGCAAATGCTGATTGATGTTCGCAATCTCTTCCAGCCCTTCTTCACGCATTTCAAAAAAACCGACTTCGTTGATGGTACCAAAACGGTTTTTCACTGAACGCAAAATACGCGACTGCCAACGATCTTCGCCCTGCAAATAAAAAACCGCATCAACCATATGTTCAAGTACCTTGGGTCCTGCCATTTGACCTTCTTTGGTGATGTGACCAGTAATCAAAACAGCTATGTTATTTTCTTTTGCAAGACGCATGAGAATAAAGCCAGCTTCACGCAACTGCGCAATAGTCCCAGGAACAGCATGCGATTCTGGTGAAAGATGGCAATTTTGAATTGAATCAAGAATAATCAAGGCTGGCTTATGTGCCTTTGCCGTAGCAACAATGCCCTCAAGATATGATTGATCTGAAAAACGTAAATTTTGAGCACAAACACCTAAACGTTGAGCTCGATTTTTAACCTGCTGTAGCGACTCTTCGGAAGAGAAATAAACAACTTCATAATCTTGAGCCAGACGATCTGCAACTTGCAACAAAAGCGTAGACTTTCCAATGCCGGGGTCGCCAGTAAGAATAAGAAATGATCCAGGCAAAACTCCACCGCCAAGAACACGGTCCCACTCTTTGATACCCGATTGCATACGCTCTTGAGTTTGAATATTAATATCATCAAGTTGAAAAAGTTCTGCCGCGGGCATGCTTGTCCCACTGCTACCGCCAAAACTTTTTTTTGCGAATGCATCAAAGCTTGGAGCTTGCTCGATAAAGCTATTCCACTCGCTGCAACCAGGACAACAACCTACCCATTTCATACTTTGCAATGCACAGTTAGTGCACTGAAACGAAACTTTTTGCTTTGCCACCGTTTATCCAGCCAACGTTGTTTCGATTTTTTTTTGTGTAAGAGGAGGAATTGAAACACCAAGCTGAGCTGAGCAATCAATTTGAAAACAGCTGCGGCAGCGAGCTTCGTAAAGCTCTTCTGAACCAACCAAAATAATAGGGTCCGAATAACGAGCAGGCTTGCCGTTAATAAGCCGTTGTGTTTGATGTGCATCTTTGCCGCACTGAACGCAAATTGCTTTGAATTTTACAACTTCGTCAGCAATAGACATAAGAATTGGCATAATACCAAAGGGCTCACCACGGAAATCAAGATCAAGACCTGCAACAAGAATGCGCTTGCCAGCGTCAATCAGTTTGCAGATAATATCTATAATTTCAACGGTAAAAAATTGAATTTCGTCAATGCCAATAACATCAACATTTTTATGAGCAAGTTCAAGAATTTTATCAATAGTTACAGCATTTTGACCGACTGAAAAAGCAAAACGTTCACGGCCTTCGTGCGATACAATGCAGGTTGGAGCCTGATTATTTCGTTTATCAATGTGGTGCTTGATCGTGACAACCTGCTGCTTTGCATATTCTGCCCGCCTGAGGCGCCGCATCAGCTCTTCAGTTTTTCCAGAAAACATCGATCCGCAAATAACTTCTAGTCTTCCTTTTTGAGGAATTTCGTTACACTCAAATTTCATAGCAGCACCTCGCCAGTAACAGATTAAAATCAAAACCGCTCTTAGTATATCAAGGTTGTCGATCGATAAAAGGAGAAGCTTTAAAAAATTTAATCAGCTGAATGTCACCAAAAAATACTTCTAATAAATCCAGGTCGTTGTGCTTCACTGGACCCATCATCTGAACCAGCATTTTGTGCTGCTACAGCAGCTGGATGAAATTCTTCTCCGGCAGGTATAACAGGCTGAGGAGCCGGCTGATTTCCCACAAGCGCTCTCCCAACACGAGTTGTTCGCACACCAGCAAGTATTTCATCTACTTTTCCTACAAGCGGAGCAAGCGATCTGTTTACAATAAGCTCAAGGTCTGGATTTGCAACCCCTGGCGCTGCGTTCACTCCTTCTGCTGGATGCGCTGCGGCACGA
>CAYSDC010000098.1:0-402 GCA_964429765.1 uncultured Pseudomonadota bacterium | reverse complement strand
GCCCTTCCAACAACAATTTCAAGGTCTGGATTTGCAGCTTCTGGTGCTGCATCAACCCCTTCTGCTGGATGAGCTGCGGCTTCAAGCACTCCTCGAATAGCAGCTTCTGCTGCTTCCCTTATATAATCTTCTCGATGCTCTTTGAGATCTGCAATCTGAGCTTCCATTCTGTCTGCACGCTCATTGAGGTGCCACTCATCCTCAAATCCTTCTGCTATAACTTTAGAAACTCCTTGCAGACTATCTTTTAAGAATTGACTAATTTCATCTGCCGCTTTTTTAAGGAATGGACGAACCATATCCCATTTATAGGCAAGCAGAGAAACGCTACCAATTACTATAATTAGTATAACAGCGTTTCTGAATAATTTTGATTCAACCAGCGTCTCGCGAACCCCAAAT
>CAYSDC010000097.1:2218-5533 GCA_964429765.1 uncultured Pseudomonadota bacterium | reverse complement strand
AATCACTTTCGGGCCATGGCGGCGACTGGGGACGTGAAACAGGCGCTGGCGATTTAGTTGTGTGGCTTGAATGGCAAAACAACTATCGACAAGAAAAAGAGAATTTAAAGAATGTGAATATATTTGCAAAGGCTGGAGTTACAGCTCCAACTGCTAGCAAGCGAGACGAAGATCGTGCATTCAGCATGTCGCTGGGTAATGATGGAGCCTGGGGTATCCCTTTTGGATTAGGTCTTGGCCTTGATTTTATTTACAATATCCATGCGGGCTTGGATGCTGAATTTTTGGTATTGTTCGACGAAACGCGTACACGCAGATTAAAAACAGAAATTCATCAGACCGAATTTTTGCTTCTGAATAAAGGTGAAGCAACCAAAGAGCATGGCTTGACCTGGAAGTTTAATTTGTATGCGCAGTGGTATCATTTCTGGCGGGGGCTTTCCGTTAAATGTGGATATCATTACGTGAAGCATGATGATGACCGTTTATCGGCTTCAACCAATGACTTTAGCTATACCGTTATCAATTCAGCTCATTCGCTGCTTGAATGGAATATGCATCATCTTATTTTTCAAGTGAATTATGATCTGTTTCATGAAACGCGTGACTATTTTCTAAAACCACAATTCAGTATTTTTTATAAGCTTCCTCTTGCAGGCAAAGGCGTTATTCAGCCTCATGCATTTGGTGGGCAGATTGCCTTCAATTTTTAGAGAAAAGTTTAGTTTTTAATTCTGAAAAATTAAGCCCTTGGTCTTTTTAACCGAGGGCTTTTTTCATGTTTAGAATTAATCGAGTGATGTAAGAAATGTTCTGCACAAATTTCTATTTCTTGTTAGACTGCAGGCAGAAAAATAGAATAGGTTTGTGAGGTAAAGGTCATTCAATGGTGCGGTATCTGATTGCTAGTATTTTGAGTATATTTTTTGTTGCATCAGGTGCAGCTTTTTATCTTTTTCACACGACTCGTATCGATTTTTCTGTTATTGAACAACAAAGTACTGTCATGCCTTCTGTCTTACTTGATGATCAGGGCAACGAGTTGATGCGTTTTGAATTAGACAAGCGTGAGCCCGTGCCGTATGAAAAAATTCCACCGCATTTAGTAGAGGCATTTATTGCGGCTGAAGATCACAAATTTTTTAGCCATGTTGGTATATCATTTAAAGGGATCATCCGCTCGATGCTGGTCAATTTGTACTATCGACGTGCAGTTCAAGGTGCAAGTACTATTACGCAGCAACTTGCCCGACTTCTTTTTCTTTCAAATGAGCGAACGTTGTCGCGCAAACTTAAAGAACTTTTTTTTACGCTTCAGCTTGAACAGCAGCTCACTAAAGAGCAGATCCTGGAGCTCTATCTTAATAACATCTATTTTGGTAGGGGTATTTATGGAGTGGAGACGGCGTCTCGTCGGTTTTGGAATAAAACAGTAACCGAAATAACGCTTGAAGAGGCCGCAACATTGGCCGCCGTTGCAAAATCTGCACGCTTTTATTCGCCCCTTAATGCACCACGCAGCTCCAAGCAGCGGCGCAATGTCATTCTGCGCAGCATGTGCAATCTAAAAATTATTACTCCAGAAGAGTGTGCACGTGCGCAGAGCAAAGAACTTATTCTGCACGATCATTTGGCCGGTAGTCCAATACGTTTGTATGTGTACGAATGGGCTCGTCAGTGGGCAGAGCATATGTTTGGTAAGCATACTCTTTATCGCGGTGGTTTAAAAATTAAGACAACAATCAACATTGCTGCTCAAGAGAAAGCTGAAAAAGCTTTCAGCGAAGTGGTTGGGCCAATGCGTGAAAAGATGGGTGATAATTTAAATGGAGGTATGATTTCGTTTGAAGTATCAACTGGATTGATAAAAGCTATGGTTGGGGGTTTTGATTTTAAGCAATCGCAATTTAATCGTGCTGTTCAGGCTTATCGGCAAATGGGATCATCATTCAAGCCGATTCTCTATTCCTATGCGCTTAAGCAAGGAGTGGGAATGGATAGAGTTTTTGTTGATGAACCAATCGAAATAGAACTTCCTGGTGAGCAATTATGGAAACCTCGCAATTGGAACCGTCAATTTGAGGGACCAATGACTTTGGTGCGTGCGCTTGCGCGTTCAAATAATATTGTTTCAATTAAGTTACTTATGGAAGTGGGCATTGCTCGAGTTTGTTCTTGGGCAAAACGATTTGGTATTCACCGAAGGCTGCTCAACTATCCATCGCTTGCGCTGGGAATAGCTGAAGCAACGGTGCAAGAAAATGCGGCTGCGTTTAATGTTTTTGCAAACAATGGAATTTACATTCAGCCTACGATGATTGAGTGGGTTAAAGATTTTCAGGGTAAAAAAGTATGGCAGTGTGAGCAGCTTACACATCGAGCACTTCCTGTGCGGTTGTGCAGCCAAATGGTTAATGTTCTTGCGCAGCGCATGGAAGTAACGCGCCGCCAAAATCCGCGTGCATGGATTGATGCCGAAACAATTGGAAAATCGGGATCTACCAATGGTGCAGCTTCGGTGTGGTTTGTTGGTTCGACACCAAGCCTAACAACTGCGGTTTATCTGGGATATGACGATAACAAGCCGCTTGGAAAAAATGTCTTTGCAAGTAAGACCGCATTTCCAATTTGGAAAAATTTTAACAAATCGCTTGTGCATCCAACCAAGCATTTTTACAAAGACCCATCGCTTCGGGAAGTTTATATCGATTGGGTTACCGGTAAGCGTGTTAATAGTTACTATCGTAATGATTCACATGTTGTAACTATTTTGGAGTGATCATTGACCTGTTTTAAAAGAGACGGGTATCGTTGATACTTGATAAGAGATTAGGTATGAAAAAAGTGGTAGAATACAATCACTTATATAGATAGTTACATTAAGAATTAAGGATTAAATAATGTGCGCAAAAGAGCTTGATGAAGAAATTAAGCGTAAAATTATTGAAATATTGTGCGTATGCTTTCCTCTTGCTCAAGTCTATTTATATGGCTCTCGAGCAAAAAAAACAAATACGGAAAGGTCTGACATAGATCTTGCTGTCGATACTGGAGAACGTATTGATCGGTATCTGCTTGGTGAAGCTCGGGCATTACTGGACGCATTATATATGCCATATAAAATTGACTTGATTGATTTAAATGCTGTTTCAAAAAGCTTTCGTGAGATTGTTTTAAGAGAAGGAATTTTATGGAACCAGCCGGATCAAGAATAGATTTGTTTGAAACAGCGCTCGAGCGACTTGAAGAATCGTTAGAGCTACTCAAAGACAAATCTTGTCGCGAATATACACAGTTTAGAGATTCTGTTATTCA
>CAYSDC010000097.1:0-2100 GCA_964429765.1 uncultured Pseudomonadota bacterium | reverse complement strand
CGTTATGACGAAGGAATGGCAGAAGAAATTGCTCATAATGTCTACAAATATCATGAATTTATGAATGAGATAGTTGATCGATTGCGCAAATAAAAAAATTTAATTGTGCAATCGCTGTAAATTTCTGCAAAGCCCTTTGCTTTGGGTTATTTTTATTTCAAGGCTATGCCAATTTTGCTTTTAATTGAGATAGTGTATTCCGGAGCACCTGAAGCTTGCCCTTGAGTCGTGTGAGTTTATATTTTAGTTTAAAAAGATTTCGATTAAGCGGTAGTTCTAGAGACTCCATGAGTTGGATTAATTCAATTTTGTTGTGGTTTTTTGCCAGCTCAAGCTGTGTCATGTTCGTACTATTTTTTATATCAAATGATGCATCGTATGCAAGTAAAAGAGATGCCATGTTTATATCTGCGTAGTTAATAATGGCAAGATGTAGAGGTGTATTACCATCAAATACATTTTGCGCATCAATAAGAGCTGTATTGCTTGCCAAGAGTTCAGCAACATCTACATAGTTACGTTGAGCTGCAAGATGCAAAGCATTATATCCCATTATATTTGTAGCATTTGTGTTCGCGCCACATTTGATAAGCATCAATGCTATTTCTGGCTTAGCTTTTGTCAAAGCATATAAGAGCGGTGTATTCTTTGTATCATTTTGTACTCGGTTTAAATGACGCGTATTTTTTGAAAGTGTCTTTATCAATTCATAATTTGTATTATTGATAGCGTCAAAAATATCGTTATTTCTTAATATTTTTTGTGTAGCCGAATTTTCTTGAGCAAGTTCAAGAGGGGTTTTTTCGTTCTTATCTTTTATATCCAGTGATGCACCATTTTCAATAAGTGCTTGTGTTGCTTCCGGTTTGTTGTGTGTAACTGCGCAATGAAGAGCTGTTTGCCCATCCGTATTTTTTAAATCAATTGTTGCACCTTTCTCAATCAAGAGATTGATCATTTTTGGATGATTTTGTTCTGCTGCCCAGTGAAGCGGAGTGGCTTTGTTAATTGTTTGTGCGTTAACATCTGCGCCTCTATCAATCATGATATTTACAATATCAAGTCTATTTTGTTGAGCTGCAAAATGGAGAGGTGTGATTTTTTGATTATTTTTTAGATTAGGATTTACACCCTTATCTAAAAGCTCAGTAACTACATTGGTGAAACCAAAATAACAAGCCATATGAAGTGCTGTGTTTTCATGAGCGTCTTGAGCATTACAATCTGCACCAGCCTTGATACAGATAAGAGCTATTTGAGGTTTGCCATTATTCAGGCTGTATTGCAATGGTGTCAGTTCAGATGATCTACTCTCGCGATTATTTGGGTCTGCTAAGAGTTGGTTAATACGTTGAATATTATTGGTATCAATAGCATGGAAAATATTATTATCGAGCTCAATTTTAGTTTGGTGGTCTGCAAGTATTGTTTTGAGCTCATTGCTGCCTGCCAGATCATGAGGAGTTTTCCCGGCATGATTTTTTGCATAAACATCAGCTCCTTGTGCAAGGAGTGCTGTAATTATAGCTTTGTTATTTTTCAGAGCTGCGTAATGCAGAGCAGTATTTCCAGCGTTGTCTTTATGATTGATCGATGGATTTTTTGTAAGAAGGGTATTAATAGCACCTGTTTGATTATTAAAAGCAGCAATAATCAAAGGTGTTTGATTGTATGAATTTTTTTGGTCAATTGGTGGATTCTTAATTAATAATGTGTTGATGATGTCAATTAAATTCTTAGCGTATTCGTTATATTTATTATCATTTTTTTTCATACAATAGAGCAAGGGGGTATCGTTATCATCAAAGTGCCTTTTTTCTACGTTGCTTTTATCTTTATTAATCAGATTTTGAATGCGATGTGTATCTTTTGCATCAAGAGCGTCAAAGATATCATTATACTTTTTATAAACGGTGATTATTTGTGCTATCTCAGGTGCAAACGAAGAGGCGTTTATAGCATCATCAATTGCAGCACCTGCTTGCAGCAAAGCATCGGCTGCTTGAGGTTTATTAGAACCAGCAGCGTACATAAACGCGGTAACATTCCCATTATTTGGTAGATTTAAGTTGATTCCAGGTTGTTGTGCCAAAAGTTTAA
>CAYSDC010000096.1:4650-5552 GCA_964429765.1 uncultured Pseudomonadota bacterium | reverse complement strand
AGAAGTTGGTGGGCATAGAGATTATGTTAATTCAATATGTTTTTCATCAGACGGTAAAATACTTGCAACGGGGTCAAATGATAATACCGTTAAAATTTGGCACTTGGGGTGTGATGGTACATGGGAGTTGGTTCAGACGCTTGTCGATAGACAAGTTGATAACTGTATGGAAATAAAATGGGTTTATTCAGTAAGCTTTTCACCAGATGGTAACGCGCTTGCAACGGGATCATGTGACAAGAAAGTTAACATTTGGCATTTGGGGGGTGATGGCACATGGAAGTTGGTTCAGCCTCTTAATGCAAGAGCTCTCGAGCATGCAGATTGTGTTAGTTCAGTAAGCTTTTCACCAGATGGTAACACGCTTGCAACGGGGTCATATGACATGACTATTAAAATTTGGATCATCAATGAACCAATGAGCAAAACTAAAGGTGCGCAAACATTTGAAGGTTGCCCGAAGCATGAAGAGGATTTCGAGGGTAATGGTTGCGTTGATGAAGTGTATGAGTAAACAAACTGTGTGATAATGATGTACAGTTTTCTTATTGGCTGCGACAAAAAATCGTTTTATTTGTTAGCCTTTAATGATCTTCTCTTATTTTTAAAGTATTGATCGAATAAATAATCTATGTAAATATCAAACCTTCAATACTTATAAAAAAGAAGGAGAAGTATTTATGATCAGTAGAATATTGTTGAATAAAATTTTTTACAGCATGCTATCTGGCCTTATTTTAACTGCCAATGTTTATGGCAGTAGCCTTGATGGAACATCATCTGTTGTGTATAAAGATCAGCACCATGTTTTTAATGATGGAGAAATTGCAAAAGGATTTGTGCGACTTAACAAAGGGTTTACTATTGTAGCAGGAGCTCGTGCAACGCTAGATACTGTCGTT
>CAYSDC010000096.1:3137-4469 GCA_964429765.1 uncultured Pseudomonadota bacterium | reverse complement strand
ACTGTTATTGCCGGTAATGGTGGCACGCTTTCGTTTGATCCACATTCCCTTATATTTGTTGAGCAAGACGTCACACTAACGCTCAGAAATCTCTCTATTCACCACAAGAAAAACAGTCCCACATTGCCGTCCCTTGTTTGTGGTGGAAATGGTGCTCGTTTGGCGCTTGATAATGTAACATTGAAGCTTGCCGATGATTTTGAATTTTCACAAGGACAGTTATTTATTCATGGTGATGTTATTGTTACAGGAACCAATAGCTTTATCTATAAGTCACCTAAGCCCCTCTTTATCGACAGCTCAGCGTTATTGGCTTTTGATCTTGGAACTGCTTTTACATTTGCGCCAACGACAACAGATCAGAGGCTTCTTATTTTTAAAGATGCAAGCAGTGGTTTGTTTTTGAACGGGGCGAGCTTTAATACAACATCAACAGGAGTACGGCTGTCAAGAGGTACTTTATATATTGATAATAAGGTAGTTTTTAATACTGCAACCGATGTTGAAGTTGCCAGTGCTGTAGTCCTTACTTCTTCACGATTTGGAAACTTTATGAATACTTTTTCATGGAGACCCGATGGCCGATACATAGCACTGAGCGGGCAAAGTCCAAATCCGTACGGTTCTAGTAATCCTAATAGAGATGATATTTTTCTGTATGAACTTGCCAATTCTACATTAATAACGGTTACCAGTCAGAGCTATAAGTCTCCATTTTTGAATGGAAGTGTTTATGCTGTTGATTGGAGCGCTGATGGCCAATATCTTGCTGGTGGGGGAGAATCTCCTGCTGCTGGCGCAGGTGGGTTTAGCGATGCTAATAATGTTCGAGTTTATCGATTTGTCCAGATCAACAATATTTAATTGTTACGGGTGAAGTGCAAGGCGCTATTCCTGGTCCAGGGGTTGATACGTTTGTTTATCGGTTTAATGGTACTAGTTTGACACTTACAACGAGTCGTCGAGTTGCAGGAGGAAGTTTAATTTGGAGCTCAAAATGGAGTCCTGATGGTAAGTTTATTGCTATAGCTGCGACCACTGGTAATTTTGCTAACACATCGTCAGGGTTTGCAAATACTGATGGCATTAAAATTTATCGATTTGATGGATCAACGCTTATTCCTGTCGCAAGCCAGCCTTTTGGTGGTGCTAGTGCTGATGCGCGAGTAGTAGATTGGAGCCCTGATGGAAAATTTTTGTTAGTAGCCGGTTCTGGCGCAGGTGCTGGGTTTGGTGGTTTTGCTAATGCTGATAACCTTCGAATTTATGCATTTAATGGAACAAGTCTAATGCCAAGAGCAAGTCATGGTACTACACAACATCCTGCTGCTT
>CAYSDC010000096.1:0-3127 GCA_964429765.1 uncultured Pseudomonadota bacterium | reverse complement strand
CCAAGTGGGAAGTATTTGTCATGTACTCTAAGTTTTTCGAGCGAACAAATTCGATTTTTTAAATTTGATGGGACTAGCTTGAGTGCAATTGCTTTAATAAACATTCCGAGCAGCCGCTATGCGCAGGGGTGGGATCCAAGTAGAAAAATTTTTGGTACAGGGTCAAATAATATTGATCTTTATAGTACAACGTTTTCTAATCCATTAAATGCCATAACAAATGGCCTTATTCTTGGTGATAGCGCTTCAGGAAGTTCTTTTAATTGTAATCTTGAAGTTTTAAGTGGAGCACATGTAACAATCAATGGAATTGTTAATGATGATTCTGTTTAACGTGTAAAAATGCTTGAGAGCAGGATGAAATCCCTCCTGCTCTCAATTTTATTCCTATCTATTCTAGCTCACTCAAGCCTAAGCACTTTTAAATCCTAGAAATTTTCTTAATTTAAAAAAAACTTGTAATTTTATTTACAAATATTGTTATACTATGATTAGATATTATTTATATTTGAAAATAAAATTGCAAGGAGGGATTTCCTATGAAGATTTCTTTAGCGAAAATGTGTAAAGAAATAGCATTGACTCTCGTTTTTGGGGTTATGCTTACCGCCAGTACGCACGCTATGTCAAGCAATGTTCAGCCACAGTTGAGTTGGGGTGATGCAGCGCCTCCTGTAATGTGCAGCAAGCCCGTGGTTGCTCCATTTGATCACACAGTTGATGCGCAAAATTTAGGTCCAATTCTTTCTATTGATGTTTTGATTGGCAAAGATCCTTGGCTTAATGGCTTAGCGATTACATACCAGAATAAAACATTGAGTACTCTTACTGAGGATCGAGTAACTCAAATAGCTGGAACTGCAGCATTTACAGCAGATGATCCCCTTGTTGAAGTCTATGGCAAAGCTACCTCCTCCTCGTTTTCAAATGTTATCGCAGAAATTAATTTTAAATCACTAAGTGGAAAAGTTTTTGGTCCATTTTGTCAAAAAGGTGGTGCAAAAGGGCCGCTTGAGCCTTTTTCTTTGCGAGGTGCTCCTAATACGTCAATTATAGGATTTAAAGGCGTGAATAAGAACAATGAATATGGGACATGGAAAGTGGGTATGTTGGGGATTATTACTAATCCGCCATCCGCAGCAACTGCGGCATCCAGTTCAACCCCTTCGTTACCAACTGCAACCCCACCTGCACCATCAACCGCAACTCCGTCATCAAGCCCAGCCCCTTCTCCTATGACGCCAGCACCAGCAACCCCTGCACCACAGGTATCTGTACCTCAATCTATGCAAGCAGATGTTACAGCTTTTTTTAATGCAATCAATACAAGTGATTGGATTACGGTAAAATCAATATTAGGAAAATATGCCTCAAATACTGATAATATGACCATTCTTTTGATGGCTCAGCAACCTGTTACTAATGAAAAAATAAGCGGCGTCATGACAACACCGTTACATGTAGCTGCAAGTAAAAACAGTTCGTATATTTTTTCTCGGATTACGAATAGTGCATTCAGGATAAGTAGGTCTTTTTTGAAAAATTTGGTATTACAGCGTGATGGGGCTAATAAACAGCCTATTGATTATGCAATTTCCAATTCAACGATTGCCACATATTTAAGCAATCAAATGAATTCTTAATTTCATCGAATTTGGTAAAAAAATAAAATAAAAAGGCGGTTATGTTGTTAAACATAACCGCCTTTTTTATAATTTAGCATATTTAAATGTTGGCTACTATTTACGGGAGCCAGCTTTTAAATGATATTTGCGTAAGCGAATTGATTTTGGAGTAACTTCGATTAATTCATCGTTGTTAATCCAGTCAAGTGACGTTTCCAAATTCATGGTTCGTGCTGGTGCAATTTTTACCGCATCATCAGAGCCAGAAGCGCGCATGTTTGTGAGCTTCTTTTTCTTTGTTGGATTAACATCAAGATCATTATCACGGCTATGTTCACCAATAATCATACCTTCGTAAACTTCTTCACCAGGAGAGATAAAGAGAATTCCACGTGGTTGAAGACCATCAAGTGCGTAAGCGGTGGTTTGTCCCGTTTCCATGGAAATCATTGCTCCGTATCGGTTAAGAATTGACTTCTAAATCCGATAAGCCCACGTGCAGGGATCTTGAACTCAAGACGAACCTTGTGAGTTCCATGATGTTCCATGTTTTGGAGCAGAGCACGGCGTTTGCCAAGGTTTTCCATAATCACGCCTTGATGAGCTTCTTCAACGTCAACAGTCAGCAATTCAATTGGTTCGTGCTTGACGCCATCAACCATTTTGCAAATTACTTCAGGTGCTGAAAGCTGAATTTCAAAGCCTTCTCGACGCATGGTTTCAACCAAAATACCAAGGTGCAATTGACCTCGCCCTGACACCTTGAATGTTTCAGGGGTATCGGTATCTTCAACGCGCAGCGCAAGGTTTGTTTTTAATGCTTTGTAAAGACGTTCACGAATTTGTCGGGAAGTGAGCAATTTGCCCTCTTTTCCCGCAAATGGTGAGTTATTAACTGAGAAAAGAATCGAAAGCGTTGGTTCATCAATTGCAACGTAAGGAATTGGATTTGGCTTATCAATATCACAAATTGTGGTACCAATTTGAATTTCTTCATCCACACCGGCAATTGCAACGATATCACCAAATTGTGCATTTTCAGCTTCAGCTCGTTTAATACCGTCAAACTTATAAAGTTTGATAATTCTGATAGGTTTACCAACCCATTCATCTTTGCAAGGCATGTATGTGCCACCAACAGCGATGTTACCGCTGAAGATTCTTCCAATTGCGATACGGCCAAGGAAGTCTGAGTGATCAAGGTTGGTAATGAGGATGCCTAGATCGTCAGTCTCTTGTTTTGGCACTGGGATGTGCTCAAGAATTCCTTCGAAAAGAGGCTGCATGGTTCCTTCGAGCTTCAATGGATCTTGTGACGCATAACCATTGCGTGATGAGCCGTAGAATACTGGGAAATCAAGTTGCTCTTCGCGTGTTGCAAGATCAAGGAAAAGATCATGAACCATACGCTCGGTACGCTCAATGTCAGCATCTTTACGATCAATTTTGTTGATCAGTACGATAGGCTTAAGGTTGAGTTGTAATGCTTTTTGCAATACAAA
>CAYSDC010000095.1:0-5648 GCA_964429765.1 uncultured Pseudomonadota bacterium | reverse complement strand
CAAACACTTAAATCAAAGTGCAAGACAGATTTTATAACTTTTTTAAAAAACAGCTAAGAACATAAAAATTATGTCAATTTGAAGCATGCCAATTCTTTTATGAGCTGCCTATTGATGGAATAACTCGTCAAAATATAGAAATCGATGCACCCACTCAATTTTCCTGGATATGGTATCTTTTCAAGATCAATCTTGACAGTAATTAGCGTTGAATGCATAAATCATACGAGCTCAATACATTCATTACCTTTAGACGAAGTTATGCATGAAATATGTACCCATATTCAACACAGCATTAGGAATAGGATATGCGTCCACATTGAATGCACCAATAGAAAATGAAAAGCCCCAATATCCTACAAGTCCAGAACATGCAAAACAGTATGGCGGCCGATGTCTTGCGTGCATATTTGTTTGCGTTCCTTGTATCTATTACCTCTTTGATAACGCTTGTACATGCCCTGATTTTTGCGCTACCTATTGTGATGCATGCACATTTATCTGTTGTTGCGAAAAACAATAAAAGCCTAAGAATTCAAAAATCTTCCTAAAATCTCTCTCACTCCTTAGATTATCATATAGACTGACAGCAATTCTTTACTCCTTAACAGGAAAGCTAAAATGTATGAAGAAGTTATACCTGAGTGTTTTAGTCGCTTTATCGGTACATTCCGCATACGCATCCCAGAAAAAATCTAGCCATGAAGCTATTGATCTAGAATCCATACGACTAGGTGAAATTGAAGATGGCTTCTGTATTCCCTGCAATGGTGGCATTAAGCCGCTTTCTGACGCAGAAGAAAAAAATCTTTTAAAACAGGTTCAAGAATGGACTATTAATCGCGATAATAAAAAGCCAACTCACCTTGTACGTGACTATAACTTTCCAAATTTCCCTGAAACGCTCAGATTTATTAATCAGGTTGCAGCTGTTGCTGAGCGTGAAAAGCACCACCCGGACATCTATTTATCCTATACAAATGTGCGCTTAGAGCTGCACACTCATGCAATTAAAGGACTATCACTTAACGACTTTGTTCTTGCTGCAAAAATTAATAAACTCAAACCTATTCTGACACACAAAAAAATGGAGCGCCCCACATCAACCATTCGAACACATCGAGTCAAGCAAAGTCAAATTCAAGACAATGTTACTCAGCTGATGAAATGGAAAGTAAAAAGCTCTCCTTATCCTCAGCTTACTCGAGAAACAATTTGGAAAAACTTTAATCAGGCTATGCAATTTGTAAACCACTTGGGAACTTACATGCAAGAGGTGAAATACTACCCAGAGATCTATATTTTTTATAATAAAGTTAACCTGGAACTCTATGAACACCCAACCTCTAAAAGCCTTGAGGGGCCGGACTTTATTGTTGCTCGTTCGGTAAACTTGATTATCGATAAGGTTTGGCAGAAATTTCATACACGCGATTTCGAACCAAAGTACAAAATACTCAATTCTCAGCAGTCAAAATTCTAAAAAAGCCGCGTTTATGTATTTTTAGTAAAAATAAAAAAGGCCCCGACTATTTCGTCGAGGCCTTTTTGGCATTATTTAATTTTTACTTCAAAAAAATTTTAATTACAGGACCTTTTTGAATCTGGGCTTTGCTGACCACGCTCAAACTCAGAGCGCTTTGCGCCAGCAAGCCTTTCTGTACATTCTTCATCAAGCAATTCAACAAGCCATTCATGCTCGTGATCACCTAAGATAGGACAGCACCAACCGTGCACCGCAGAAACGTTCCCTTCAACATCGCAAATTCTTACAACTAATGAAGCTCCATCAAATGGTTGCTCGCAAACCGGACACTCGGTTCCCTTATGAATTTTCATGGTAACGCCCTTTAACCCTACAACAAAAAAGGTTCTAAAGAGACGAGCCAAAGATTTAAAATCCTTGGAATATGAATCATAGTTATCACTAATCATCTGCATGTATGCTTTTTTAGCCGCAGAGTTCTTTTCAAAAAAAGCGAAAATGATTTTTATATGTTCGCCGTAACGCAGTCTAAACGCCATCATAAGTGGAGTCTCGTTTTCGCCTGAAAGAAGCATCAAGTTGGTATCATCGCCTCGCTTATCAAGCAGAGATTCCAGCACATTGGCATCATATTGCTCAAGGCATATCATATGAGCAATAGCTCTTCCTTCAGAGTCTTGCATATT
Source organism: uncultured Pseudomonadota bacterium (assembly GCA_964429765.1). Lineage (GTDB taxonomy): Bacteria > Babelota > Babeliae > Babelales > RVW-14 > JAFEAY01. Next base: position 3,476 of record CAYSDC010000095.1, on the reverse strand, counting down.
TATATTAATTCTCCTGCTTGCAAAAAGAAAATCCATAACTCCGGTATCTTCTCTAACGTGAGTATAATCTTCAAAAGCCGCATGAAGAAGGGGCTGCTCTTCGTTGCATGCATTTACATTAAATGCAGGATCATTTATGACTATTTTTAGAACATTAAAATACTGACTGTCGCAACCACTCCCCGCTTGGCAGGCAGCAATGTAGCCCAAAGTTCTGTCATTTCTGTTTGTTTGATTGATATCAAACTTCAAGCCACTTTGGATAATAATATTTACACATTCTGGGTCATAATATTCCCCGCAATCCTTATACGCTGACAGCAACGGCGTTTCTCCGTACTCATTCTTCACATTAATATCGATGCCACTGTGCTTAAGCAACGCTTCTACACAAGAAGGACGCCCATTAATGCATGCAAGGTGCAGAGGAGTATTTTCATTTTTATTTTGAATATTTACATCAATATCCGAATGCTTGAGGAGCATTAGTACGCACTCAACATGACCATTTTGACAGGCAAGATGAAGCGGTGTATTCCCATCGAAATCGCGTAAATTAATATCTACGGAATCTATCATTCCTTCGTCTTCACTGGTCAGCTGAGAATACAAATCATTAAAATTGCACGTACCAATATTATAGGTATCTTTATTACATTGACCAATTCTCTGATCCAAAGGAATAGCCTGAGCAACAGCCTTTACATCGCCGTAAAAACATGCCCTATGAAGATCACTTGCAAATTTCATCGGCTCGCCGCTGGTCATGATAGGGTTAGAATAAAAATAGATATAGTATGTTTCATATGAACAGTCCTCACTCGTTATAGTTAATAATTTTAAACCCAAATTGAATTAAATAAAGTAGTTATACTATTCTACAATTAATTTCTATTTTAGGCAAATGTGCCAAAATTCAATTTATAAGTATAAAGCACGCCTAACTCCTCGAAAAAGAGCATATTGCCTGCTATCAACTCACTCATTTATTGAATATTTCCGGCATTCTACCTGGAAAATTTCTTAGGCTCATATAAAAACAAATAACTTATTGACTATCTGAATATATAAATTATATGCTGAATATAAGGCAAAAGTGCCTGCAACGATGTAGAAAAGTCCCAAAACAGAAATCAGAATAAAAGGAGAATCATGGGGAAAACGAATAAGTTTAATAAAAAAGCTGCCACACAGCAAAACACCGGTCCACATAAACCGGAGCATTTAAGCAAAAAATCGCGTAAATTGTCTAAAATAGACTTAAAACCAAAATCTGAATTAAAAGCACATTTCTCCAACCGAGTATGGCCACTGGTTGATGAAGGTAATAGTGGACACCAAAAATTCTAAATAAGTACTCTATTAATCCATTTTGATCAACTAAGATAAAAGACCATGATGCTTTCGGGTAATCATGGTCTTTATCATTTCTTGAAGAATATGCGCTTTTTTCTCTTTCTGTTACACTAAACAGGTATAGTTATAGCTTGTAGGACCTTTAGCCACCGATAGCCATTATGATACTTGACGAATTGCGTGAAAAACTCAAATCATTTGAACCTGATGTTGCAACCATCCAAGCATGCTGGCAGAACACCAAAAGTGCTGAGCGCTTTGCAGAGCTTGATGCTATTGTCAGTTCACCAGACTTTTGGCAAAACCCGGACAAAGAAAAAATTATTGCACGTCACCGACATCTGAGACAACTAGTTGACGAATACAACAAAATCATGACCCCTTACAACGAAAGTTGTGAGCTCATTGAGATGTTCAAAGATAACGAAGCTGAACTTGAACAGCTCAAGCCAGACATCTACGCGCTTGTACGAGCTATCCCAAAATTTAAAATAAGCTTACTTCTTAACAAAGAAGAGGATGCACAAAACTGCTACCTTACCATCAATGCTGGAGCTGGTGGAACCGAATCACAAGACTGGGCAAACATGCTGTTACGCATGTACTTGCGCTTTTGTGAGCGAGAGGACTTCGGCGTTTCTGTCATGGATTACCAAGCAGGCGAAGAGGCCGGCATAAAATCCGCAACACTTTACATCAAAAAACGCAATGCCTTTGGTTTTTTAAAAGCCGAAAGTGGCATTCATCGATTGGTTCGCATCTCTCCCTTTGATGCCAACAAACGTCGGCATACCTCCTTTACCGCGGTAACCGTTACAGCAGAAGTTGAAGATGCTGATATCGAAATTGATGAAAAAGATTTACGTATCGACACCTACCGTGCAGGCGGCGCAGGTGGCCAGCACGTCAATAAAACTGACTCTGCAGTCCGTATCACCCATATCCCAACAAACATTGTTGTTCAATGCCAAAACGAACGCTCTCAGCTTCAGAACAAGCAAACCTGTATGAAGATGCTCAAAGCAAAGCTTGTTCAAAAACAAAAAGAAGAGATGAAAGCAAAAGACGAGGCTATTGAGCGTAAAAAAATTGAATGGGGTTCGCAAATTCGTTCATATGTTCTGCATCCATATAAAATGGTTAAAGATCACCGGACCGATCTTGAGTCTCCTCGACCTGATGATGTTCTTGACGGCGATTTGATGCTTTTTATTGAGAAGTACCTTTTAATTGCAAGCCAAGAAGGCTAATTGTTCAGGGAAAAATTGTGCTGGTATGATTTATTTCTAGAAATTGACTATTTTCAATCTGAAACGATACGCTTATTAAGTGATTGTTATATTCTCAATAAAAACTTGGGGCCCTGCACATGAAAAAGTTGTTTCTCTTTCTTATGCTTTTTTTTACATGCATTTTAACAAGCTCAAACGTAGCAGTAGGCGCAAACTTGCCTATTCAACTTAAAAGCTTGAGTACAAGCTTGTCATCTTTAAACGCCAAACTCAACAAGCTGCAATCACAATTAAAAAATCTTAAAAAGCAATTAAAAAATAAACCATCCCACGCGCCATTACTACCCCCAGCAGCAGTGAAAGCTTTTTTTGAAGACGAAAAAAATATAAAAAAATTCCAGGATGGCTTCAGAGGATCAGGTTTAAAGTCTGCATGTGATAATCGCAAAATAACAAATGAAGAATTCGGCACTTTTTTAACTGTTTTCAAAAAAGATTTTGATAAAAAAACAGCTGCTCACTTGCTATCATTTTCTAGCAATTCTGGCGTTCAATCATGGATTGGAGGGTTAACCATGCTAATGCGTAAACCAAATGATCGTCAATTTTTTGCTAAAAAAATTCATGCTGTTCCTGATAATGAAAACATTTTCCCGTCTCTATTAGACGAAACCATAGATCACCTGAATGAGCTGGTAAAACTCGCCAAAGAAAAGTCTATGACTCCAAGCAAACTTCAAATTCCCCCTTCAAAAGCGACTCATGATCTAGTGAATCAATTCTTCAAGAGTAAACATAAATGCGAAACCATGAAGCGAGCTCTTGAAAGCACTACAACCTTCCTAGACATCAAAAAATTTTCTGATCAAGATCTGAAGTGTTTTTTGA
>CAYSDC010000094.1:249-5821 GCA_964429765.1 uncultured Pseudomonadota bacterium | reverse complement strand
CGCTGCACAACGTATTGAATCTTCCGAATCAATTTAGAGGGAAATACTTGTTTTGTTGAGCATAAAGTTTGTTATGCTATCGCTCAAACAGTATAAAACAAATTTTATGAGATAGATGTATGAATAATCGTAGCTATTTTTTTTCGTTTCTTGCTTCATTGCAACCAATTATTGCGGCCATTGATAGTGCCGGTGGAGTTCCCTATCTGGTCGGTGGTTGTGTGCGCGATTTAGTTCTTAAGCGAGAGCTCAAAGACTTTGATATCGAAGTACATGAGCTAGCGCTTGATCAGTTACAAGAAGTTCTCGAGCGTTTTGGACATGTGCGTTTGGTGGGTAAAAAGTTTGGTGTATTACGCATTGATGGGTTTGATGCCGATTGGTCACTCCCAAGGCGTGATAGCAAAGGACGCAAGCCGATTGTTGAAATTGATCCAACCATGACGCTTAAAGATGCATGTCGCAGGCGAGATATCACTATGAATGCAATGGCGCTTGATGTGCGAGCCGTGATATTGATTTGTTCATTGAAGACCCGCTGCGTTTTTTTAGGGTGATGCAATTTATTGGTCGCTTTGAAATGGAGCCGGATGCAGAACTGAATCAAATCTGCCGTACGATGGAATTGCGTGATACGGTGCTTGATGTTGCGCTTGCACGTGAACGAATTTATGAAGAATTTAAAAAGTTATTACTCAAATCTGATAAGCCTTCGCTTGGGTTTGAGTGGCTACAAAGCATTGGTCGCCTGCAAGAAGTTCTTCCAGAGCTTGCAGCGCTTTGTGGTGTGCAGCAACGGCCTGACTATCATCCAGAGGGAGATGTATTTGTGCATACGATGCAGGCGTTGAATTTTGCAGCGCAGTATAGCACTTATCAAGAAGGAATTTGGGGTGATGCTGCTCGTGAAAAGTATACTGTTCTGCTTGCAATCATTTGTCATGATTTGGGTAAAGCTGTCACAACAGCTCCAGATTTGACCGCTCATGGTCATGCGGAATCTGGCGTTCCCGTAGCAAAAAATTTGCTCAAGCGCATAGCAAACGATCATGAGATTATGAGCATGGTTTGTGATTTGGTTCAGTACCACTTGCATCCGTTTTCGTTTCTACGTGAAGGCGCTGGAGCGCGGTCATATCGACGGCTTGCACTTAAGCTAAGACATCCGCTGACAATGCGCCAACTTGGGCTGGTGGCATTGTTTGATGCTCAAGGTCGTTGTGGCAATGGCTTTGATCCGCGCAAAGAAGCACAAGAGCATTTTGAACAGTTTATGCAACAAGCAGAGAAAGCATCAGTTGCACATGGGCCTGAAGAGCCAGCGCTTTTGGGACGTCATTTGCAAGGTCTCGTTCCGCCTGGTCCTAAGATGGGAGCGTTGTTAAAAAAAGCGTATCAGATTCAGATTGAAGAGGGCATCAAGGATGTTGAGGTGCTCAAGCAGCGTGTTTTGGAGTGATTTTTTATTGTAGTCGTCAACAAATAAGTGAGAATATCAGCTATGTGTCTTGTAGCTTCATGTGCTTGAGATGTTTCAAGAACAATCCCATTGTCATCAATCAGAATTGACGTTCGTATTAACCCATTAAACTCATCTGTTGCTGCATACATTGTTGCGAGATTTTTATTTGGATCACTGAGTAATATATACGGAATAGCTAAGCGCTTTTTCAGTGATTGAACTTTTTCCACTGAAGCTGTGCTGATACCAATGACGATGATATTATTACTTGAAAACCAATCGAAAAGCTTTTTTAAATAACGTATTTGAAGAAAATTATCCAGAGCATCGCGACGATATGATGAATCGTTGTGATCTTCAACTTGGTTAAAAAAATAAAGAAGAACTTTTTTGCCGAGATATTGAGCTTGTGTATGAGTTATCCCTTGATCATCGCGAAGGCAAAAAGCTAAAGATTTTTCATCAACATAGTGACCAGGAACCATGCGAGTTGGAATTTTTGCTTCTAAACTTATGCATACAAGTAATAGAGTTATTGCATATACAAGTTTCATGATGCATACCTTCTATAAATCTTTTATAACGACATCAACAATATTTTTTTCTTTGCTACTAAAGCTTATGCCAAGAAATGTAATGTGTTTATTAGTGTGTAAATACTTTTCAAAGTAATGTTTATTTTCTATCTGCTCAATTGCAACCGATGCCGGCTTATTCAATTTAAATTCGATAATATAGAGATGGCTATTTGTTTTAAGTACTGCATCAATTCGTCCGATATTAGTACTTATTTCAACTGCTATAGCCATGCCAATCAGTTTCAAAATAGTATAGAAAATTGTTTGATAATATTTTTCTTGTGCAATGTGGATGGTATTTGGAATTAACACATAAAAAGATTTAAGATATTCAACAAATTCATGGATGTTGTGAGTGTTCAGTGCATTGCGCAAATGTTCTGTATAATCATTGACTTGATTATTTTTGATGTCTGTAAGGCTTGTTAAAATAAATCCTGTCAAAGCATCTTCGACTTCTTTGTTCGGATATATGAGCGTAAAATTTCTACTTGCAGAGTCATAAGATTTAATTGTTAAATAACCGGTTTGATACAAAATGGTTGTAAGTGGTAATTGACTAGGCTCGAACGTTGATAATTCTGTTAATGAAGCCTTAGGATTGTCTAATTCTGCAATTGAATAGTGGTTATGTTTGATTAAATCAAGAAGAAATGTTGGAGTTCCAGTTGCAAACCAATAGCTTTCAAATCTTGGTTTATCAAGGTTATGGTGAACTGAAAAAGGGTTATACACTCGTACAGGTTCATCGCTTAATTGACGAAACCGTGATGATTGGTCTTCCCAAAATCGATATCCATTGTACCAGAGACGCATCTTTTCTAAGAAATCAGATGGTTCCATTGAAGCATTTAATGAAGCTTCTTGAATATGATCATGCAGAAAAATTTTTATTTCAGATTCAGTGTATCCAACAAGATGAGCAGAACGAGGATCCATAGATATATCATCAAGTTGATTGATGCCAGAAAAAATACTTGTTTTACTGAATCTACTGACGCCTGTAATAAAAACAAATCTGAGGTGTTCATCAAGGCTTTTTATGAATTCATAAAAATTTTTTAATGTTTCTCGCATTGCTTCAACATGAAGATGATTCCCTAGATGTCTTACAATTGGTTTATCATACTCATCAATAATGAGAACCGCTTTGGATCCATATTTTTTGATAAGTTTTATAATGAGTGAGCGCAGCATCTCTCCGGGCGAAGTCATTTCAAGTTGTTCAATGCCCTCTAGCTCAGCAATTTCTTTTAAATAACGCATGATGCTGAGGTTTAGATTTTCTGTTGTGTCAGCAAGAATTCCATTGAAATCGATATGAACAACAGGATGTTTTGGCCAATTATAGGTAGCATTCTTATCGATCCATAAAACTTTAAAAAGAGCCTTATTACCTGCGAATAATTCTTTGAGTGTTGAGCACAAAACCGATTTTCCAAAACGACGAGGACGAGCAAAAAAGAAACAATCACCCTGAATAAGTCGATAAATATGTTCTGTTTTATCGACATACACATAGTTGCCTTCTATGATTTTTGAAAATGTTTGAAGAGATAACGGTAATTTTTTCATAAGGCAACTCCTTCAAGTGATATTCAAAAGCAGCTTAGTTAGCATCAAGTCTTTATGCAAGAAGTCATATTTGTATTCATTATGTTTGTGCGCGTACCTCATCGTCAGCAAGCCATTGCTCATGTTCAAGTAAATAATCAAGTTGTTTAAGCGCACTCCAGGTATTCCATGATTGATGTGTGATATGCGATGCTGCTTTGTAGTGGTAGCATAAAGCTTTGATGCCACGTTTATTACACTCTTCTTGGAGTGAAACAAGCTCTTCGTGGCTATCATCAAAAAGAATAATCGTTTCTGGTTTAAGCTTAAAGTGATCAAGAAAAGCTCCAATCACTTCACTTTTAAATCGCTGATTGCAGCAGATAAGTCCAGAGTGGAGTGCTGGGTGATTGTTGCGATAGGTCTTCAGGTTATCAAAAGTTGTATCTTCAAATTCGCTACTGAGATTAACCCCAAACTCTTTAAGCATGTTTGCGCGCCATTCCGGCATGCTTGTGATGTTGCCGAACGATCCGGTTTCCATGCCGGTGATAGCAAGCACATGGGCACCCTGTTTGTATAATTTGTTAATAACCGTTGTAACAGCCGGTTCAACCAAAAAGCGTGGAGCTTTTTCAAGCATCAGACTAAATACTTTTTCTCCATAAGCTTGATCATAAATAAGACGAGGATGCTTGAGTGCGGCCAGTACTCTGAATAAAAGAGGCATTGTGAAGTGGCGAGGCAAATAATCAGGAGCGCTGATCAGCGTGTCATCGCAATCAAAGAAGACGAAGGTATTGCCGTCAGCTTGATCAATCTGATCTTGCACTTCGTTGATCGAATAGATTTGAGGAAACAGGCACACTTCTTCTGGTGATGCAGAGTAGCGTGTGCTGATCATATAAATGCTTGCAACAGTTACGATACCGAGCAAGATTAAAATAATTTTCTTCATAAATTTGGTCTTTCTTTTGTTATCTCCATCAATTCAACAATACCATCCACCGTTTCGCATAGTCCAATTTTTCTAAAACCGGCTTTTTCGTAGCAGCGAATGGCACGCGCATTTTTTGGATCAGGGTCAACAATAACTCTCTTGATATTGGGTTTGTTAAACAACAGGGCGACAAAACTTTTAACCATTTGTGTTCCATAACCTTTTCCCAAGTAATCAGCTTCTCCTATAAACTGATCAATCCCCCAGGTTTCGTGATCAAATTCTTTGTCTGCAAGGTAACATTGAATGTAGCCAATTGGCCTATCGCCTAGATAAACAATAAATGCTTGCCCATGAGACGTTATTTTTTTCAGATATTTATTGTGAAGAGATTGATTATCAAGCGTACTTTCTGTTGGCCACCATTGTGCAATGTGCGGCTGTTTGAACCATTGTGCAAGAAGTGTGATATCGCCTTCTCTAAGTGGTTTGAATATAATCTGACTTTTATGCATACTTTTTACCAAAACTTGATCTAATTTTGCTTCGCTGGATAAAATAAAATTTACATCTTAAAGGGAGTGTAGCATGAAAATACAATGTGAAAAATGTGGCAAGCAGATGGACGTTTGGGAATTTGTGGCGCATATAGAGTTTTATTTTCTTAGTGCACTTGAAACTATTTTGATACAGTTTCTTGTTGAAGCTGCAAAATTTTATCTGTTGACACCTCACAAAGGATTTGTTGATGGTCATATGGCTACGATTGCCAACCGTTCAAAAATAAAATGCTCTAAATGTGAAAGTGTTGATCGTTGGAATACCATATCAGAAATAATCCCTAATCAAGTAAATATTAACCAAGCAAATATTGGTCAAACAAGTGCTCAAGAAGCAGTTTCTGACCCAGCTAATCCTAATCAAGAAAACCCTGAAAAAGTAAAACCTAAAGAGGAAATTAAACAAACTCAATCTTAAAAAATAACGAGGTGGGGGATGAAATCTATGATAGGTATAATTTTTTTGACTTTTTTTCTA
>CAYSDC010000094.1:0-229 GCA_964429765.1 uncultured Pseudomonadota bacterium | reverse complement strand
CCCATCTTTAGTTAAAAGATCTTTGATTGTGCGAAAGCAACAACCAACAAGAAAATTGACCGCTCCAAATAACTCGGTTATTCAACTGTTTACACTTCTACATTCTTTTGTTGATGCATGTTATGAGCATTATAAAGCACACATAAAAGACAAAAGAGAGCCAGAAATACAATGTAAAAATTGTAAGAAGAAGGTCATGACATATTCAGAGTTTATTCGTAGATTAATA
>CAYSDC010000093.1:5540-5840 GCA_964429765.1 uncultured Pseudomonadota bacterium | reverse complement strand
AGCAAAGAGTAATTACTCCCCGGTAGGTAAGATTTAATCAGTATTTTGGGGCGTCGCCAAGTGGTAAGGCAGCAGGTTTTGGTCCTGCCATTCGGAGGTTCGAATCCTTCCGCCCCAGCCAAAAATCCACATTAATTTTTTAATTCGAGTGTTTTTAAAATGTCGTTGCTTACACAGCGGCCATCTTCTTTTTTTGGAGAGGCCTTTTTTAATTCTACTGAAACATATATTCACCCAACAGCTTTTGTCGATCCCCGCGCTCAGCTTGGCTTAGGGGTCAAAATTCGACCTTTTTGTACC
>CAYSDC010000093.1:0-5383 GCA_964429765.1 uncultured Pseudomonadota bacterium | reverse complement strand
ATAATTGTTATATCATGAATTATTGTCACATTGGCCATGATGCAATTATTGAAGATAATGTCACGCTTATCAATAATGTTAATCTTGGTGGCCATACGTACGTAGAGCGAAATGCTATTTTAATGGCAAACTCAGCTACCCACCAATTCTGTCGAGTTGGCAAATTTGCAGCTCTTGCACCGTACAGTGGCATCAGGCAAGATCTTCCACCGTTTGGCCTTTTTTCAGGACAACCCGGACAGTTTTCAGGACTCAATGCTATTGGGCTTAAACGTGCAGGCTATTCACGTGATTCAATCAATGCTCTTAAGCATGTTGCAAAGCTTTTTTATCAAGATAAGCTTATGCTTGAAAAAATTAAAGAACTCATTGCATCTGGACCGTATGCACATGATGAACATGTGCAAGAATTCATACTGTTCATAGAAGCGAGCAAACGAGGAGTTTCTCGTCGAGCGCTTCATGAGCAAGAGGCCGAACTACATCAAGAACAAAATAGCATCTGACTAAGAGGAAAAATCGATAGACATGGTTAAACTAGGAATTATCGGCTTAGGGCGCATGGGCGGTTACCATGCTTCGGTTTGTGCACAAATACCCAACGTTACCTTGGTTGGTGTTGCGGACAGCGACGAAAAAAATTTCGACAAAGTTCGAACTAAAACAACGATCAGATCAAATGATTACACAACATGGATTGATCAAGTTGATGGCGTAATCATTGCAGTTCCAACAGAATATCACTATGCAATTGCAAAAGATTGCCTTGAGCGTGGCAAGCATGTTCTGCTTGAAAAACCACTTACAAAGCACCTTTATGAAGCTGAAGAGCTTTTTGAAATTGCAAAAAAAAATAATCGTGCGCTTCATGTTGGTCACATAGAACGGTTCAATGGTGCAGTTCAAGAGCTCAAAAAAATTATCGATAAGCCTTTTGTTATCGAGAGCCATCGAATGGGGCCATTTTCTCCTCGAGTGCAAGCTGACAGCGTTGTTTTGGATTTGATGATTCATGATATTGATATCATTTTAAATTTAATTGATTCTCCTGTTACGTCAGTCAGCGCCCATGGAAACAAAGTTTATTCTTCTTCATGCGACGTTGCAAGTGTACAGCTTGGGTTTGCCAATGGCACAACAGCACACATTGTTTCAAGCCGTGCTTCACAGGTAAAAAAACGCACCATGTCGATGCATCAAAAAGATGAGTACATCAAACTTGATTTCACAACGCAAGATATCGCGGTTCATCGCCATGCAAGCAGCAGTGTTCAAGTAGGATCGGACCAGTTGAAGTACAAACAGGAAAGCAGTATTGAACATCTGTTTGTTTATAGAGACAATCCGCTCAAGCAGGAAGTTGAACATTTTGTTGCATCGATTCTTTCGGGAAATAATTTAATTAATCCTGAACAAGATCTATGCGCATTAAAGCTGACATTCGACATTGAGCGATTGTTGGGAGTTCGTTGATTAGGGTTATTGGGAGTTGGATTGATGATTGCAATTATTGCAGGAACGGGCGACCTACCATTGGAGGCTTGTAAAAATTTTTTACAAAGCCAGCGTCCTTTTTTTGTCGTTAGCCTTTTCCCAGAACAAAATCTTACTGGACTTCAAGAAGTTATTCAAAATCGAGCCGAAATTATAGCGCAAGAATGTTACAAACCAGGAAAGATTCTTGCGCTTCTTAAAGAAAAAAAAACTACACACCTTTTATTTATTGGCAAGGTTGATAAAAACAACCTGCTCAAACATCTTAAATTCGACTGGCTTGCAATCAACCTCCTCGCTTCGCTTATGTATCGAAGTGATAAGGCGATTATGGAGAAACTCCTTGATGAGCTGCGCACGCATGGCATTGAGGTGATTAAGCAAAATGAGGTTCTGCAAAGCTTGCTTGTTCCACCAGGCGTGCTTACGGGAAAGCTCACTTCGGAGCTTGAACAAAATATCGCAATGGGAATGGCTAGCGCTACCGCTATTGCTCATGCGGATATCGGTCAAACGGTTATCATTAAAGATAAAATGGTTATTGCTGTTGAAGCAATTGAGGGTACTGATGCTTGTATTAAACGAGGCATACAACTTGGAAATGGTGGCATCGTCGTATGCAAGACAGCGCGATTAGATCAAAATAAAAAATTTGATCTTCCAACATTGGGGCCTGCTTCGTTAACCGATATTAAAAAAGGCGAGATTAGCGCTATTGCCTGGAGCTCATCACACACACTCATCGCAAATCTTGAAACCTTTACTGCTCGAGCCCAAGAGCTTGGCATCACCCTTGTGTCAGTAAAGTAATTTTGACACCGCCGACTATGAAGTCTTTAGGCATGATATTGGCAGCTTCTGCACACGCAACATCATTATTAAACAAATTCAACATCACCAAGGCACACTGCTTGAAATAGGGACTGGCATTTCAACAATGCTGGAAGACTTACCACAATTCGAACGTTTTGGTATCGATATTTCAGACAACACTGTTGCTCAAGTTCGTAATCATTTTCAAAAAACAGGGATCAATGCCCAGGTTATGGTTGCAGATGCTCAGTCACTCCCTTTTGCATCCAACTCATTTGACGTCATCGTCTCTGCTCATACATTTGAACATATCAAGCATGACGACAAAGCATTTCAAGAATGTGCACGTGTACTCAAGCCAGGAGGCGAGCTTATCATTTTTGTTCCTGGTAGAATTGATGGCACCGCCACTCAGTCTGAATGGGAAAAATTGGGGCACTATCGATCATACAACTGTCAACGATTTATAGATCTTGTACAAGCTGAGCCATCACTACAGATGCGCTCACTTTTCTACCCACATAAAATACATAATTTAGTGTGGAATCGATTTAAACATGCGGTCCGTTGGATTAACTATCCGATTAAAAAATGGATTTTGCGAGACAACAAGACCTATGAAATTCGACCGCTCTATCAAAACGTTTTCATGCCTGCGCTGGTAAAAACACTCGATTGCTTAGACCAGTTAATAAGTAAACAGGAAAAAAATTTTTGTGGAACAGAGTTTAATGTCTTAGCCTGTTTTGTAAAAAAAAACTAACACAATAAAAAAGCCTGGGTTTTTAAGCCAGGCTTTTTTATTAAGATGTAGTATATAAGTTATTTTTTAAGATCTTGCAGCTCTTAGTAAATCTGGAGCATATTTTGCAAATGCCCAGTTTCCAATTTGGCTTGCAGCAGTACTTCCAGCATACTCTCCAGCAGTCCCAACCAAGCCTCCAAGCACACCATCAATAATTTTATCGATGACCACTTCTATAGCATAAGGATCTATAGCAAACTGACGGACAATTTTTGCCGCATCTACATAGTTCAAAAAATTCTGTCGAGCAAGAAAATCAACCGCAAAATAAACGATTACTCGATTAATTTCGATAGGGTTTGTCTCTCCTTGAGCAATATATCCACGATTAACTAACAATGGAATGATAGCAGATCTGAATGATGACTTTTCTTCAAAAATAGATTTTAAAATAAATTTAAGAAGAACAAGCTCCTGCTCAAACTCACTCACCAGATCTTCTCTAAGCTCTTTAATAGATTCTATTTGATCATGCGACATAAGCCCAATTGTTTCAAGACCAGATCCCAATAATCCCAAGGTTTTTTCAGCCATAGTATAAAGCTGTGATTTATAATTTTGAGCAATCTTTCTTCCCCAAAATCCTCCAACACTCTTACTTACATACGATGTTGCAAGAGAAGCCAAGTATAATTCATCAACATTGATTCCATAGATTTGTTGATAGTCCTGAGCTATTTGATCCGGGGTCCGAAGAGCATTACCTTGGTTTTTTTGTCGGTCCCTCCAACGGTCATAATCATCTTGATATTTTTTATGCAAACACTCATCTGCATTTTGACCATATGTATTTGGATGATCATTTTGTAAAGCAGGTTGAATCTTACAACTATTAAAGAATGAACTCATAAATGCTTTTCCATAAATATCTTCACGATTAAACTGCACAACCTTATCAATCCCTGGAATTTCAGGCAGGCCTAAGTTTGTATTTTTTAAGAAGATCAATGGGACTACCGCTTTTAAGATATACGTCACCATAGCTGGTCGAATGATACCCATAGAGTAATTACGGGCCTTTTCAAGAAGCATTGGATTGGTATTATAACGAATACGTCGCTCAACATAGTAAGATAAATATGTTACACCCTCATCCAATGCGTAAAGCAAAGCTTTACGAATTTGTCGATCTTGAGGCCCTTGAGCTGACCACCAAGTAGTATTTTCACCAAATAAATCACCATCCACAACTAAATAATAAAGCCATGCTGTTATGGCTTTGTGTGCAATTTTTGCCAAACCATACGGTTTTTTATTCCAGAATGATGGGTCAAGAAGTACAGGAATGACCGATGGGATAAGCATAGCGTTGAACATAAGAAGTTGACGAGCTTCAAAAGCATCAACTTTTGTTTCACCTAAAATAGTCTTCAATAAAAGGTCATTACAAAAATTGGACTTCATATTGAAGAAGTGCCACGTAGCAAGTGACGAACACAAAACCCAGTCGGCTATAACCGGTCCTGAAAATTTTCCGATATGATTATCAAGCTTGTATAAATCAAAAAAACCATGTGCAATATCATACCCATACGTTACAAAAGCAAAAAGATCATGTGATAATCGCTCTGAGTTAAGAGAAGCATCCGATTTCAGGGACTCAAAAACTTGGAGGGATCGGTAAAAACGCTTGAGCGTTTTAAGCCAAAAATCATACGCTTCTTGAACTTTTTGATCGAGCGCTTGAGTCTGTACATTTTCAAATTGAGCAACTGCTCCTTTGAGCAATTCAGATGTTCGATTAAGATCGTCATTAACCCAAGCAAGCACGAGTAATGTCACTTGATTACTTTGCTTCTTATAAATAGCTGAAAGAAATGCATGCATTTCTTGAATGGTTTGAGTCGACTGGCTTATTCCTAAATTTGTAAGTATCTCATCAAGATAATTAATAAATCTTCCAAGTTCATCAAGCGTCAACGCGGGCTCTGCAGGACGAATATGAGCTTGTTGTCCCAATTGTCCAACCATATTGAACAGTTGATCGGGAGAAGCCATCATTCCCATCTCCTCGCGAGCATTTTCATCTAACCCCTTGAAAAGGTGAATAAATGTTCGACTGCTCAAAGATACCTGTAATTTCGCAAGTAAATCTACAAAAATAGTATGTTTTTCTTCATCAAAAAATGCAAAGCTCCCTTGACTATCAGCATCTTGAACAGAAACACACAACAGTGTAAGAATGTTAGTAATATCAATTTTTTCAACGATACTTTGATAACTTTTTTCAGCCTCTTTCATCTTCTGCTGATCATCATGTGCAAGCAATTC
>CAYSDC010000092.1:5588-5872 GCA_964429765.1 uncultured Pseudomonadota bacterium | reverse complement strand
AAAATGTTAGATATATATGTAGATGCAGATGCCTGTCCCGTAAAAGAAGAAATTTTACGTGTGGCAATGCGGCATAATTTGCAGGTATATTTGGTGAGCAATAGCCGTTTGAATATGCCTGTTGATATCAATGTGCATAAAATTGTGGTTGGATCTGACGCAGATGCTGCAGACGACTGGATTGCCAGCCACATAGGGGCTGGAGATATTGCAATCACCATAGATATATTGCTTGCCGACCGTTGTCTGAAAAATGGTGCAAGCGCACTCAGTGTAACGGGCAG
>CAYSDC010000092.1:0-5538 GCA_964429765.1 uncultured Pseudomonadota bacterium | reverse complement strand
TCAAACAGGAGACGGACCGAGTTATAACGCTACTTTTTCTCCAAAAGATAGGTCACGATTTTTGCAAGCATTTGAAGAAATGATTCAGGATATAAAAAGACGATAATGCAAATTGTCAAAGCTTTCGTTCATTTGGAATATGGGTCTTACTGTGTGAATTAAGTTATTTCATTGGTTTCTACGATGCATTCTTATTTCTGTATTGGCAAAATTTTTGCTATTATGAATACTGTTATGGAATTTATAATGAGTTAAAATAAGGAATACGATGACTTTTACAAAAAAATTATTGGTTTTTTTATTATTGAGTGTTGGATTGACCATCTTAGCAGGTTTGTGGTTCAAGCCATTCTCTTTTCAAAAATCAACGGGGTTACATGGTTCAATTGAGCAAATGTTTTCTGATGTTTATTTTGTAACCAGCACGAATAAGACAACTTTTGAAGGTGTTGAGCTTCAGCATAGCTGCACGATGACAATCATAAAAAATGGAAAAGATCTTACACTCATTAATACGGTACCGCTTACTGAGGAAGGCCTTAGAGAGCTGGATGCTTTAGGGACAGTAAAGAATGTTGTAAAAATTGGTGCGTTCCATGGCAAAAATGATGCATTTTACTTAGATCGATATGACAATGCAAAGTTCTGGGCTTTAAAAGGTATGACTGATCAAAACGGCAAAGCTATCGATGCGGAATTAACTATCGATGGTCCTATGCCATTTCCTCATTGCTCAGTGATTATGTTCAAAACATCAAAATTTCCAGAAGCGATGTTGCACTTCGATATGCACGGTGGAATACTCATTACTTGTGACAGCATAAAAAATTGGCTTGGGCCTGATGAATATTTCAGTAAGGAGACCGGCAAATTATATCAAGAACAAGGATTTTATGGAGTTGCAAGCATATCTTCGATATGGCTGCAGGCATGTGAAACCAAGCAAAGTGATTTTGATACATTGCGTTTGTTAAGTTTTAAGCACTTGATCACTGCACATGGAAAACCATTGGTTGATAATGCATATGAGTGTGTAATGGCAACCTTGGATAAGACATTTGGTCAATAAAGCAATAGATGGCCACAGGTGAATGGCCCCGCCTACGCATGAAGCTATGTCGGTCAGTCTACGGGTTAAATTTTTAATTAATAACTATTACATTGTGATGCAGGGCTTGCCGGTCGTAGCTCGTAGAGAGAAGACTGATCCGCCTTGTCTCATCAAAAAATAAGCCTCAATGACTTTTTAAAAAGTCATTGAGGCTTATTTTTTAACATAGTTACTGAGCTTTTGAAGTTCAGCTTCGCTTACTTCAAAGCCTTTGCAGCTTGCTCAAGCCAAGCGTGCTGCTCGCTCGTTCCTAGAAGGACTTCATGAGGTATTTTACCCTGCTCATAAACATTCCACATCTTTTTCCACAGCTCTGGATAATCTTTATAGGCATCTTCGAGTTGCTTTTTTAATAACATATACTGAAGGCCCAATTTTTTGCCAATGGGGCTATCTGGATTTTTGTCCAAGTTTTCTCCAGCTTGTGCCAATAATTCAGCCCATAGCGCTTGAAATGCTGCGGTCTCTTTTTCAGGATAGCGTTGTTTAACTTCAGCTAACTGCTTAAGTTCTTTTTCTGTGTAGACTTTTCCAGCCCATGAATTACTGAGTTCTTTTGTCATATTATATATCCTAATTAATGACACAACCGTAGACCAGTCAATTGTCTTGCGCGCATCTATTTCAGTAACAATTTCGCTGGCCATCTGGCGTGCTTGGTGAAGTTGCTTTATTTGTTCATCCAAAAAACTTATTTGTAGCTTCAGATGACTTAAAGCCTCTTCATCATTACCAACTAATACCTTGATTTTTTCCAAGCTTAATCCAAAAAACTTGAGTGCAATAATTCGTTCCAGCTTGAGCAAATCACTTTCTGAGTACAAACGATATCCATTTGATAACCGTACGGAAGGTTTAAGTAGATTAAGAGCATCATAATGATGTAAGGTTGGTACCGAAACCTTGGTTAATGCACTAAACTCTTTGATATACAATTTAATATCGTTCTCCACTTTAAATATAATCTTAATGTATAAATTAAAATGAGGGTCAAGGAGAATTGTGCGATTTTTTAATTCTTTGGCTATGGTTATAGAGAGTTTTTTACTTAAAATTTTAGGGTTGATTTGTTTGGTCGTGGGAGTGACTGGACTATTTCTCCCCATAATTCCGGGGGTAATTCTTATTATTATGGGACTTAGCTTATTAGGGTGTAAATCGGTTGTTAAGTGGGCAAAGCACCTGTATAAACATCTGAAGCTCTATTTTAAAAAGAGAAAATAATGAAATCTACATATTAACTTTGTTGTTTTCAATAATACTTACAATCTGATCGAGTATTATTTGAACTTCAGGATCGTAACATTCAATACTGCGGGTGGTTTTTTTAGCCATTTGAGCTGCAAGTCTCAGAAGTAAGCTCACCAGGCTGAAAATCATTCGCTTCTTTTCTTTTTTTTGGTTATTTCCTATCAGATCACTGGCTTGAGCAAGACCCTCAAAAACCATATCAGTTTGAACTTTTCTTGTTTCATATTTTGTTTCATCATCGTGATTAATGAGCGATTGAATGCATCTGATGTCTAAGTTATTGTGATTTTTTAGCTTTTTATTTTTGCAAGTGTTATTCAAGCTTGGATAACTTTTTGTTTTTTTAGCATCGCTGGTTGATCTATTTTCTATTTTTTTTAAATCAACTTTTTGCGGTTTCCACGAATCGGTTTTGCATGATGCTATGCTCGGAAAAATAACGATGATTAATGAAAGAATTACGATTAACAAAGACATAGAGCACTCCTTTTTTATGAGTGATATTTGTTATTGAAGTAACATAATTTTGTTATTGTTATATCGTAAAGAACGTATCATTGTAAATGAGATCGAAAAGAAAAAAGCTTTTTCAGAAGACTTGTTGTTTGTAACTTAGGGACATCTTGCAGGATCATCTATTACATTGAACCTATTTTTATCAGAGACTCGATGTTGTTCTAAATTTTCTGGCGTTAATTTTTGATAGCGTACAGAACCATCTTCAAGAACCATAAGGATGGTTGAATAACTGATAAAGTCTGCAAAATCAATTGGGTGCTTTTTTTTGAACCAGGATGATTGATTGGTCTGTAGGTCAAGAATGATAATCCAGTAATCGTATACTTCTGATTCTGAAGAATGGTCTGGGTATTGTGAGGTTAAAATAAGTTGATTCTTATCACTTGAAAAATTTATTGAATTTATAGAGTGCCACGGTGACTTCCGTTTAATTTGATATGTGTGAGTCGTTTCTTTGTTTTCTATATTAATGACATGAACATAAAAGTGGCCTCTTGTTGTTTTATCGCATACAATTGCTGCCAGCTGAGCATCATGACTGAGTGTACATGCCTTTGTTGTGTGGATGATAAATTGAACTTTTTTGATACTAAGTTCTTTTGTATAATAGCTTTCTTTTTCGTCTGAGAGCGTTGAAATAAAGATACCATCGCGATCGTCTTTTTTTGTTCCAAGCCTTGTTATGATATCGTTTGTCTGGACATAAGATGTTTCAAAGTTTGGACTAAAATCTCTATTTTTTAATGTCATGAAATCGACTTTGATAACTTCATCATCGAGAATTTCATACCGAAGCACTTCTTTGCCAACAGCTGCAAAAATAGCTCTGCTATCGTGCGAGAAAAAAGGTCTTTGGCACCATTCAAGTTCACCATGAAATTGACCTGTTTCAATATTCCAGAGTATTGGACTCTTTGGTGAGTAACCTGGAACGAGTAAAAAATTTTTGCTTGGTGAAAGAACGCAGTGCTTGAGATAATAGCCATTACCAACGTTAAATTCAGGATATTGTGCATGAAGTAGTGTGTTGATGCTGCACAATGTTATCAAAATGATGAATTTAAATAATTTCATAGAATCTCCTTTGTATTCTGAGCCAAGAATAAAAGAATTCTTTTTTGAAAGCAATAGTGATCAGTAAAATGTATCCCCATAACCTGTTCATTAAAAATAAGTTATGGGGATACATTTTGTTTAGAGCATTATTTAGCGCTTAAGTTTGCGTAACCAATTGAGTGCAGTAAGCGTACCAACTA
Source organism: uncultured Pseudomonadota bacterium (assembly GCA_964429765.1). Classification (GTDB taxonomy): domain Bacteria; phylum Babelota; class Babeliae; order Babelales; family RVW-14; genus JAFEAY01. The sequence goes on along the minus strand of CAYSDC010000092.1, from coordinate 1,401 downwards.
TTATTGGATGAGGTTGTAATCTTTGTGCTAATAGCTGAACGCCGGTGTATTTGCTCTCTCGTATAACGTTAAAACCGAATTTTTTATAGTACTTTTCTAATCCATCAGCATATGACGTTGTTGAAAGTGTAACCCGATTAATATTTCTTTCTGCACAGTCTTCTAAAGCTTGTTTAAGAAGCTTGGTTCCATATCCGCCGCCTTGGTATTTGCTGTCTATTGCAAGATGGTTAATAACTGCATTAGGCCCAACTTCATAAGGAAGCAGCGATCTATGCCAGGGGCGATGGATATAGTAATTGATATACCCAACAGGCTTACCGTCAAGAAGGTATACCTTGTTAAAGAGGTTGTTTTGCGGATGCAAAAGATGATCTATCTCTACTTCTAAAAAACGTTCTTGATCATCAGCGTTGTTTTTATTGTAATCAGATGCAAGTCGATCCATGTGCTCAAGCGCGATTTCTCTAATTCTTTCGTAATCGCGCTGAGCATTATAATCATAAACCCCATTTTCTTTTGGAAGATAGTTATCATCATTACAAAATGTTAATGAAACAGTGCAGAGCATTGCTAAAATCACGGTAAAATAGTTACGGGTGGGTGTATTTAAAAAGTTCATAGTAAATCCTTAATAAGAGTAGAAAGAAGAGAAAAGAATGATCGGTTAAGTAAAGATGTAAAAGACGCATTTGTGCGCTTAGTACGGATCATTCCGCTGCAATATGGCATGCTGTGTCGCATGCGCTGCATATGCAAAGTCATGATATACTCCTGAGTATAAAATTAATAAAAAAAGTAATTTCACAATATAACAAAAATTACCAAAATATGTACTACTAATACGAATTATAACACGAAGTAAATAAAATTCAATTAGTTAATTTTTGGCTGGTTGCAGGTATAAATCGAGGATATACTATGAAAAAAGTTTTTTGGGATAATCCCTATCAGCAGAATCTGACTACCAAAGTTGTATCAGTTGATGGCGATAAAGTTTTGTTCGAAGAAACAATCGCCTATTCTTTTGCGGGCGGCCAAGAGAGTGATAAAGCCTTTGTTAATGGAATTCCAATCATTGACTCAAAAATGGAAGGCAATTTAATTTATTACACGCTACCGAAAGATCATGGGCTTTGTGAGGGTGATGAAGTTACCATGATTATTGATTGGCTTCGTAGAAATAGGCTTATGCGATTACACTTTGCAGCAGAGTTAGTGCTTGAGATTGTTACCCAAAAATTTAACTTTGAAAAAGTTGGAGCACATATTGCCGAATCAAAGGCTCGCATAGATTTTAGATCAGATACAAATATTTCCTCATCTCTCCCAGAGATTTTAGCTGAATATAACGAAATTATTAAAAGTGATCGAGTGATCCATAAGGGGTATTCAGACGTT
>CAYSDC010000091.1:0-5915 GCA_964429765.1 uncultured Pseudomonadota bacterium | reverse complement strand
AAATATCGAGAAGTTTTTGCAGATGATCAAGCATTTATTGGTTGCACCAATACCATCTTAAATCAGGTTAAAATCATCAAAGACCTGGCGAGCCATTTTTCTGAATTTGCATCGATGCCAGACCCGCACATCGAAGCGGTAAGTATTAATGAAGTTATTCGTGAAATTTTGTGCCTATATCAAGTAAGTTATCCTGACATCCAATTTATCCTTCATTTGCACGACCCATTACCAATCATCAAAAGTGATGCCAAGAAACTGAAACGAGTTTTTGTGAATCTACTTGATAATAGCGTCAAAGCGCTCCACCAAACGATTGAAAAAAAGATCTGTATTGCCACCTCGCTGAGCAATAAGTTGAAAAGTTTGACCATTACCTTTACTGATAACGGGCCAGGCATGCCCGCTACGGTACAAGAACAGCTTTTTATGCCGCATGTTTCAACTGAAAAGAAAAATATGGGGCTAGGACTCGCTATTATTCATGACATCATTACGCATCAACTTCAAGGAAGTATTGAACTGGAACCTGAAAAATCTGGTACTACTTTTAAAATTGCGCTTCCATTATAACTTTATGGCTCTTGAGCTTTATATCCCGTTACAGCCTGTAACTCTTTCTATCTCGATCAAATATTCAAGGCAACATTTCACTATTCTACACTCCATACCTCACCTATGTTACACTGTCTCTAATGCCCCTGTAATATTGCTCAATTGCTTTTATAGATCGAGGATTGCTCATGAAACGAATGTATGCCCCATGGCGGCACGATTATGTAACGCGTAAAGATAAAAAAAATCCTACTACTAAAGAGATACAGAGCACCTGTGTTTTTTGCCATCAACTTGGGCAAAACAATGATGAGAAATACTTTATTATCAAACGCTTTACTCACTGCGCCGTAGCCATGAATTACTATCCGTACAATGCTGGACATTTGCTTATTCTACCGTACAAACATTGTGAATTTTTAAAAGACCTTACAGCTCAAGAACGCATTGAAATCATGGAGGTCGCCAATGCTTCAGTTCTTGTGCTAGAGCAGGTAATGAATGCTAAAGGCTTTAATCTTGGCATTAACTTGGGGGCTGCAGCACAAGGAAGCATTCCAGACCACCTACATATGCATGTTTTGCCTCGCTGGCGAGGGGACACAAGCTTTTTAGAAACGCTTGCTGAAACAACCATTATTTCCTCAGACCTTTTTAAAACTTTTAATTTACTCAAAGAACAGTTTGAGCCACTTGACTTTTAAAAGCTGTTTTCTGAAAATAATAATATGTGTACTTTTTAAAACTTAATCATCTCATATTCACAAGGAGACGCTTATGAACATAATGTACAAGCCTTTTGCTCTATTGCTTATTGTTTCCCCTTTTTACATTCCGCTGTCATCGTACGCTGGCGATGTTACCAATGACACAACAGCGGCACGGCCCTCAACATTAAAAACGCTTACCCAAATACAAAAAAATGTTGCTCAGGAGCTGGATACTCTTTTTGATAAAACAGAGCCAACCGAAGACCTTGCACCCGATCTACGAAGCAATCTAGAACAGCTCCATGATACAGCAAGCGAAATTAAACGGCAGACAGGTAAGCTGCTCAAATCACGAAAAAATCGTACCGCGTCGGTATGGGATTCTATGTTCAGAGATATGGAAAGAAGCCAAAAAGCATTTGGTAAATTTTTTTCCGATGTTCGTAAAGACTTTGGAACAAGGTCAGCGGCTGCAAACTACAAAATTAATGAATTCCAAAGCGATGACGGACAATCGTATGGCATAAGCATCTCAATGCCTGAATTCACGGAAGATCAGATCAGTGTTTCAATTGAAGAAACGAAGAAAAATCATTCCAAAATAAATGTACTCAAGATCAAAGCACAAACAGAAGCTCCACAGAAAGTTACATCAAAATCTGACGGCAAAACAATCCTCAGGCAAAGCTCTCAACAGGTTGTATCAAGCAGATCTGTTAATGGCAGACATCAGTATATAAACTATAAAGACGGAAAACTTGATGCCGTAATCGATCTGCCGCAAACAATCAGATCAGATCAATACACGATGACGTTCGAAAATAATATCTTAAAAATAGAATTTGAGATTGAAAAAAAACCAGAGGATACGGTTAAAAAACTTGAATTCAAAGAAAAGAAAAACAACGGAAAATAACTCTATTTGAAGGGGGATTCACATAAAAATCTCCCTTCAAACTGTTATTCCAATGCTCAACGCTATAACATAACGACTTTTATCTTGCACCCCTTTTATGTGCTGATATACAGGGAAGGCAAGACCGGCTTGAGCTAAAAAGCTGCTGCTTGAAAACCAGAGCGTTGGACCAATGTACAAGATCTGATTACCAGAATCTTGATCTAGAGAACCAAGCCTCGTAGCGCGCTGAGAAGATATCATAGCGAGTTCAAGCATTCCCAAAAAAATAAATTTTGAGGATGTTGGAATATTTTTTCCTAAACCGGCCTGAACCGCCAACGTATTCCCACTTTTTGAATTGCCTCTTTGAGTTGGCAAAATAACTGCCGGAGAGACAAAAAAATACCAGTCGACCGTCGTACGGCTTACAGTTGCCCCAAGGAAAAAGCTGGTTGAAAAAAAATCTTGTTGAATATTCGGACTTGTCGCAAAATTTGATCCAATAACAAGAGTGATTTCATCAATACGAGTAGCCCTTTTATCAGCCTGCACACTATACTCGAATTGCAAACCAACCTGGTTCACTCTTGACGTATGAATACCGTCAACATTGGAATAGGCCTTTGCTTGAATAAACCCAAGAAATGCAAGCCTATCTGTAATACCATACAAAAGACTTGGTACAACATTAAACTCATCTTGATCATGAGCTTTTTGATAATCAAAATATCCAAGAATCTGAAGCGTACCTGAGTCAATCACATTCTGCCCAAACCCAAATAATGGGCCAGGCTGCTGCGATGCAGGTAATGCAAAATTACCTTTTTTGACCTGTGTAGCTTCCAAAGCGTGGGCAGCGTATGTAAACACTAACCCCAAAGAAAACAGAAAGCCCCAAAAAATTATGTGCTTCTTTAAAAACATCATAAATCCAAAATCTTATGAGCCTTTAAGAATCTCTTTAAGTCTAATTTTTGCAAACTTCTTGCCACTACGACGGCTAATACCAAATGGTCTAATTTGAGTAACCATTTGGTCAATGAGCTTCGCTTGATCAGAAAGCTTGGATGGAATGTCGCTTTTTTTAAGCGGAATACCAAAGAAATCGAGCTTACCTTGAACAACCTTTTTTGGTGTAGGCTCAACAAATGTAAGCTTTACACCAAAAGGGTCTTTTAATGAAAATTCTTTATCCCCTGAAGGGACTTGTGCCAGCTCTTGCAAGATCTTAAGACCTTTCTTCTGGCACCGCTGATAATACTTATCAAGGCCACGCTTCATATCGACGATTACACTAACACATCGACTTGCACAACGCTTGATAAAGCTAAACTCAGCGAGCTCTTCAATGTTGGGAATACGAAAAGAAATAAAATTCTTTCCTTTACGAAGATGAGCGGCAACTAAGGTTTGCCGACCTCCGTCTTTTGATGACTCAAGACCGACAAGATCAAACGCAAGCTTTTCTGTATAAAACTTTACAGCCTCTTCAACAGAATCAACTACAAGCACTACCTTACTTACCTTCATCATACTACACCTTCTCTTCCCTTTTTATCATCGAAAAAAAGTATGCTTAAGCGGCAGCTGTTGCTCCGCTACGCGTTGCAGCAGCAACTCTTTTTGCTAATCTGCTAATTTTACGAGAAGCGGTGTTTTTCTTCAAAACGCCTTTTCCTCGAGCACGAGCAAGCTTTGATTCAGCTTCTCTGAGCAATTCTTGTGCTGAAACAAGATCATTGCCTTCAAGAGCAGCTAAAACTTTTTTTGTAGCTGTCTTAAAATCAGAACGTCGCGCAACATTACGTTCACGGCGGACTTCATTTGTAAGAGCTCTTTTTTTAGCGGATTTAATATTCGCCATGTAAACCGTCCTTAAAATCGAAATCAGATAAAACTATTAAACAACTTTTTCAACTTTTCCAGCTTTTACGCATTTCGTGCACACTGCACCACGATGAACATTACGTTGTCCCTTCATGGTATAGCGCATAACATGTACGTTTGGATACACCCAACGAATAGTTCTGTTATTTGCGTTACTCACATTATTAGCTGACTGGGGTCGCTTATCACAGATCGAACAAATATTAGCCATTGTATTAAAACCCTTTCACACGGAAAGCCAAAAATCAATACTAGTTTAACAAAAACCTATTTTTTTAAAAGATCCCAACACAAAGTTAGCTAAAAACTCAAACTTTTATGAAGAAACACCTTTAACACTACCTATTCTTCACCCTGGAGACTATGCGTTTCACGCGCTGGCAAGTCTAAAAGTACATAGACATCTTTAGCCTGCAAAGTCTCTTTTTCAACCAAGGTCTTTGCCAACAAATCAAGCTTATCGCGATTTTGCTGTAAAAGCTCATCGCCATGTTTGTAGCACTGATTAATAATCTTTTCAACTTCTTCGTCAATTTTTTGAGCTGTGCGCTCTGAAAACTGTCGTGTACTCTGAGATTGCCCCAAATAAGGGTTTTCTTGTACAAAGTCATACTCAATAGGGCCCAGATCTGACATACCAAAACGACAAACCATAGCACGAGCTATTTTACTCGCTTGCTCTAAGTCATTAGAAACACCGCTTGTTTGATCGTTAAAGATAAGCTTTTCAGCTAAAAGTCCACCAAAACAGACTGTCATTCGAGAAAGCATCTCAATTTTAGTCTGAGAATACTTATCCCGTTCAGGTAAAGACCATGAAACACCTAAAGCTCGACCTCGAGGAATAATCGTCACTTTATGGAATGGATCAGTATGCGGCAACAAAAGATTCAATAGCGTATGTCCGGCTTCATGATATGCGGTCATAAGCTTTTCTTTTTCTGAAAAAACAATGGATTTGCGCTGAGCACCAAGCATCAGCTTATCTCGAGCAATTTCAAAATGAGCAAGCTTAACACTTTCATCATTGCCTTTTGACGCAAGCAAAGCAGCTTCGTTAATTAAATTTTCTAAATCAGCACCACTAAATCCGGGTGTTCCTCGAGCTATTCGACTCAAATCAACTTCAGGATCAAGCTTAACCTTGCGTGCATGAACCTGCAAAATCTCTTCGCGGCAGCTTAAATCTGGATAGGGAACCTCAACCGTTCGGTCAAAACGACCTGGTCGAAGCAACGCTTTATCAAGAACGTCTGGACGATTGGTCGCAGCCAAAACAATAACAGAACCATGTTCCGTCGAAAAGCCATCCATTTCAGAGAGAAGTTGGTTAAGCGTTTGCTCCCGCTCATCATTGCCACCACCAAGACCAATCCCTCGTTGGCGGCCAACTGCGTCAATTTCATCGATAAATACGATGCAAGGAGCATGACGTCGAGCCTGCGTAAAGAGGTCTCGAACACGAGATGCTCCCACGCCAACAAAAACTTCTACGAAGTCAGAACCACTGATACTGAAAAATGGGCAACTTGCCTCTCCAGCAACAGCTTTTGCAAGCAGCGTTTTACCATTACCCGGTGCTCCAGAAAGAAGAACTCCACGAGGTATCTTTGCTCCAAGGCGCTCATATTTTTCAGGATTCTTAAGGAAATCGATAATATCTTTAAGATCTTCTTTAGCTTCAGTTACACCAGCAACATCCTTAAAGGTAACCGTAATAGTGTTAGGCGAAAAAAAGCGAGCTTTGCTTTTGCCAACACTAAAAATCTTACTACTTCCGCCACCACCGCCAGCTTGGCTTTGTCTTAGATAGAGAATAAGGGGAAGAAGCGCAAGCAACACAAGGATAACCAACAAGAATGTCA
>CAYSDC010000090.1:2551-6034 GCA_964429765.1 uncultured Pseudomonadota bacterium | reverse complement strand
GGAATAAGAGATACAAATCCGGATTTTAGATTTCAGAATGATACAGGGCATTGGGTCATGCTTGATCCGCAAATTAAGGGTGATGATATAGAATTTTATATTTGGGGCACGTCGGATGGGCGTAAAGCATCTCGAACGGTACCAAAAATATTATCAAAGACCCCACCTCCTCCTAAAAAGATTATTGAAACAACAACATTGGCTCCTGGCGTTGTTAAGTGTACGGAAAAAGCTCATACCGGTTTTTCAACGACATTCACCTATACTGTTGAATATGTGGATGGCACCCTAAAAAAGCAAGATTTTTCGAGTTATTACAAGCCGTGGGGGGAGGTTTGTCTTGTTGGTGTTGCGACATCATCAACCATTGAGAGCGTGTCACCACCAATTCTCGGACCTCTTACAATAGATTGAGCAGGAATAAGTGGAAACTAAAATTGTGGATATTAAAAATAGATTTAGAGTTAAGTAACATTTCGTGTTGGTAATCTGGGCGTGCGATTGTGCAGAGCGCGCGTTGCCGTATTTTGAAAAAATAATGTGCATAGGACATTCTCATGACGGTAATGCTCATGGAAAAAACAAGTAGCCTCTTGATATTTTGAAAGAACGCTACGTAAAGGGGGATCGATAAAATGAGTTTGAGGATAAGAAAAAAGATTTAAGTTAACGATGTAGCGTGTCAGTTTAAGTGGTATCTATCAATTTCTGTTCGAATTTGGCACATGATTGCCTTATCTGGTATAATGGAACTCATTAAGTATCTATGCGAAGGCACGTATCGAAAAACCTATTCCGATTGGGAGCATTGCTGTTATTTATAGGTTTTTTTTCAATTAATTTATTGGTCGTCTGCGACATTATCATGCCTGTGGAAATGCCACATGCAAACAAAATGGTTGTTACTTGTCCGTTCGCTGATGGGGTTGAGACTTTGTGCCCAATCGATCTTCTGAATCATATCTTGAGTTGGCAAAACAAATTATTCGCCGCTCAGCCTGCAGATACAGGAATAGTGTTATTAGGTTTCGTACTAGCAACTCTTGCATATATTTATTTGAATGTCGGAGCGTTTATTTTACGTATAACTAATTACACAAAAGACAATCCGGAATTTAAAATATACAATTTTATAAGCATTCTTTTCTCACGAGGACTGCTTAATACAAGACTTTTTACCTAATAACAAATAACTTGTGTCCGCTAGCTATAGTTAGGTTATTAGTTTTTTTATTTATATAGTATGGAAGAGCAAATAAACGATATCCCACCAAACACATCTACAGAAGTAATATCTCAAAAGCCAAAACATTCACACCTCGTTACCACGATAATTCTTGCTTCGACAGTATTTATTATTGGCGCCCTCCTGTTTTATTTCAAGAGTGTTTTTGTTGCAGCAACCGTCAATGGTATGCCAATTAGTCGGTTAAGTATTGTGCAGCAATTAGAAAAACAAGGAGGAAAAGAAACTCTTGATTCAATGATTACAAAGAAACTTATCGAAAATGAAATCGAGTCAAAAGGTGTTGACGTTCCAGATAGCGTTGTTGATCAGGAAATTAAAACTATTGAAGAAGGGCTAGTTACGCAAAATAAAACGACACTCAAAGAAGCTCTGAATGTGCAAAATATGAGCGAACAAGATTTGCGCATGCAAATTAAAATGCAAAAGCAAATTGAAAAAATATTAGGAGATAAAATAATAGTGACGGAACAGGAAGTTCAGAAATTCATTGATGATAGTAAAACACCATTACCGAAAGAAAATGAAAAGGAAATGAAGGATCAAATTGAGCAGCAGCTACGTGAACAAAAAATTAAAGATGAGGTTCGTCAGCTGGTGACTGCATTACGTACGCAAGCTAAAATTAAATATTACGTTACCTATTAAATAATTATGACAAATCAAATATCAAATCTCAATAATCCAGATAGTGATGCTCCAACAACAGTCATAAATAACGCTAATTTTTTTAAGCAACTAACACCAAAAACAACGCTGCTGTTGGGAGGTGCTGCAGGAATGCTGGCTCTGTGCACTATTGGATTTTTAGTACTCATCATCATGCTTTTAACGGGAACGCTGCGAATGGACGGAGCACCCACAAATAGAGCAGGATCAGTTCCGACAGATCTGCCAACAGCTCCGCTAGCCGCTAATGACCAACCGCAGCCAGAGGCTCCTACAGGTCCTGTTCCGCCAGTGACTAAGCAAGATCATGTTCGAGGTACTGGGCCGATCACGCTGGTGGAGTATTCTGATTTCGAGTGTCCGTTTTGTAAGCGGCTTCATCCAACCATGCTCCAAATTATGAATGATTATAAAGGAAAAGTACGTTGGGTATACAGACATTTTCCACTTGGATTTCATGCGAATGCTCAAAAAGAAGCTGAAGCAACAGAGTGCGCTAATGAGCTGGGAGGAAATAATGCGTTTTGGGCATATGTAGACAAAATCTTTGAACGCACACAAGGAAATGGTACAGGATTTGCGCTTGATGCACTTGCTCCACTGGCTAAAGAGTTAGGTCTTAATGAGGGGGCATTTAAAAAATGTCTTGACAGCGGTAAATATGCCAAGCATGTTCAAGATGAAATGACTGCGGGTGGTGCTGCCGGAGTTACGGGCACTCCAGGAACGTTCATTATTGGCAAAGACGGTAAGGCTGAGTTAATATCTGGAGCACTACCGTATCAGCAGATTAAAACACTTTTGGATGCGGCATTGAAATAGCATGCTGCGATTAACAATCTGTATGTATAGATGGCTTAAAAAAAATATTCTTTATATCGCATTGTTACAAGCAACTATCACAACACTTGGAAGTCTCTATTTTAGCGAAATTAGAGACTTCCCTCCGTGTGTTCTTTGTTGGTATCAACGAGTTTTCATGTTTCCGTTGGTTATTCTAATCATCGTTGGTATTCTTCGCAAAGATCGAGGTTTGTGGTTGTATGTATTGCCAGTCAGTATTGTCGGATGGTGCATAGCGTTGTATCACAATCTTTTGTATTGGAAAATTTTGCCCGAAAGCATCCAACCGTGTACGCTTGGGATTTCCTGTACTTCTGTTTACATAGAATGGTTTGGGTTTGTAACCATCCCATTTTTATCGTTAGCTGCGTTCACTGTTATCATCATTTCCATGTTAATTCTAAAAAAAGAATCAGCCTCATATGAGCACAGATCTTAAAGTGATATTGGCAGTTCTAGGTTTAAGTACAGCTATTATTGTTGGAGTAGTTTTTTTTGGTGATAAAGGATTGTCCAACGACAATACGGCAGACGCCTTCGTTGACTCCTCTATTTTAATTCGTGAAGATAGTCTAAAAATTAATGTTCCTGCATCGAAAGTTACGATTGTTGAATTTTTGGATTTTGAATGCGAAGCGTGTAGGGTTGCTCATCCAATACTTAAACAGATTCTCAAGGAATACGAAGGCAGAATCACATTTGTGCTTCGTATTTTTCCGCTCCAT
>CAYSDC010000090.1:935-2490 GCA_964429765.1 uncultured Pseudomonadota bacterium | reverse complement strand
GCGGCCAGTGCCGTGGAAAGCGCAGCGCAGCAAGGAAAGCTTTGGCAAATGTATGATAAGTTATTCGAACAGCAGACCGAATGGGGAGAGAAACAAACTCCGCAAACCGAACTTTTTACTCGCTACGCACAAGAGCTCGGGTTAAATATGGAACAATTCCAAGCAGGCCTCACGGATAAAAAATTTGCTGCCAAAATAGAGCGTGATCGCCAGGATGGCATCAGAGCTGGAGTAAAGGGCACGCCAACTTTTTTTCTCAATGGTATTCCGTTTCAAGGAATTCCCACATACAATGAATTGAAAAATAAAATAGACGCGGAACTTAGTAAATAATATGGCTCATTCTCATAATCACGAAGATAGGGCTTCACCTGCTGATAGTATTCGCATCGCATTTTTTCTAAATGTTGTGTTTACAATCATTGAAATTGTTGGTGGAATACTGACAAATAGTGTTGCCATACTATCAGATGCGCTGCATGATTTAGGAGATAGTCTCGCTATCGGATTTTCGTGGTATGCGTCGAAACTAGGAAATAAAAAAAGCACTCCGCGTTTTTCTTATGGGTATAAGCGGCTGTCTCTGCTTGCTGCATTTCTTAATAGTGCCGTACTTATTGGGGGCTCTATTTTTGTGATTAGCCGTGCTGTTCCGCGCTTAATCCAACCAGAACATGTTAATGTTCCAGGAATGTTTGTGATTGCGATTTTTGGTGTCCTTATCAATGGATGGGCAGTATTAAAAACGCGTAAAGGAAAAACAATCAACGAAAAAGTTATCAGCCTGCATTTGTTGGAGGATGTTCTTGGTTGGGTAGCGGTTCTTGTTGTGAGTATTATCATGATGATTAAAGACGTCCATATTCTTGATCCGATTTTATCGCTCGTGATTACACTGTATGTCCTCTGGAATGCATTTGGTAAGTTAAAAGAATCATTAGTGATTTTTTTACAAGGAGTTCCGTCGTCATATGACCTTGCAGAACTTGAAAAGAAGATTATTAGTTTAGGACAAATAGAAACGGTTCACGATACCCATATATGGTCACTCGATGGACAACATCATATATTATCGACCCATATTGTTGTAGCGCCAGAATTATCGCTCACGGAAGTTTTTCAAATTAAATGTCGAACGAAAAAATTCCTTAACGAATTAGAGATTGATCACGTTACTATCGAAATGGAGCAGCTCACTGAAGTGTGTGAGCGAGAAGAATGATTTTCATTAAGTTATTATGCAACGAATGAATAATTTAATTAGTGCATTTCGTGAAGTCTTCAGTGATTGGAAGCAATGGATTATTCTTGTTACTTTATTTCTTGTCGTTGCATTATTTCAAATTTGGCTGACCAGTTACACTATTATTCATTTTGTTTTTACATCGAGTATATTGTCGTGGCGCGATAATATTTCAATTCTCGGTAGTTCAGTTATAGCTTTTTTTGAAGAAATTCCAATGTTAACGCAAGCGGGAGTGTTATTAATGGCGCTGCTGATTGGTCTCAATCTTACATTGCTAATCTTTTATTTTAAAAGACACTTTAAGACACA
>CAYSDC010000090.1:0-925 GCA_964429765.1 uncultured Pseudomonadota bacterium | reverse complement strand
GTGTGTTTGGCATGGTGTTAGGCGTGCTTGGTGTTGGATGCATTTCTTGCGGACCAGTAGTATTTACCTCAATTTTAGGGTTGGCCCTTAGTACTAATCTTTTAACTTTCTTACCTCTAAGAGGTGGTGAATTCACCATTATTGCTATGTGCCTATTGCTGATTTCTACTTACTTGATAGCACAAAAGATATCACGTCCATTTAGTTGTAAATTGTGAAACAAAAACATTCCTGTGTATCAATCTGAATGGATTGACACAGTTAGTGATTCTCTGTAAACTTCTCTTATTAATCCCATGGTATTTTCAGCACTCCGTACGGGAGTGATATTGTCGGTGCTATTGGGCGCGCCAGTTGTTTCGTATGCTCGAAAAGGATGAAACGGAAGGCGCCCATTCTTCGGCAACTTTTGTTCAAGAGAGCAAAGAAAAAATAGATACTTTTTCGCAAAAGCTCCAAAGACTTCTTGATAGCTATTTGGATCAAGATATTGAGCGTGAGGTGTACATAGAAAAGAAAGCCTCACTTATGTCAGAAAAGAAGTCTTTGGAGGAAAGAAGCGTTACCTTAGAGCAGCAACAGACGGGCTGGATCGAACCGCTCAGAGAATGGATAAAAGAGGCTCAAAATGGAGTAAAAATCGCTCGGGGGTGTGATTTAATACCGAAAAAAGTCATTGCTAAGAAATTGTTTGGATCAAACCTCTTCCTTTCCTCCCGAAACCTGCATCTTGAATTGCCCGAAAACGAGGGGGTGAATTTGCCTCAAATAAACAAAATCTCCCATCCAATGGAGGGAGATTTTGTTACGAAATTTCATGGAAAAAATCCGTGGGAAGCCCTACAATTTGCAAGGCTATTCGTCGGGAAAATTCCGGAATGTGTGATTTTGGTAGCGCTAACGGGAGTCGAACCCGTCTCACCAG
>CAYSDC010000089.1:1906-6036 GCA_964429765.1 uncultured Pseudomonadota bacterium | reverse complement strand
AAGCAGATGATGCCTCTACTTCTGGAAAAAAGCTCCCTGTCCATCCAACGTATCAAGAAATTATTACTGATTTGCATCGAACAGAAGATCAGACCAAAACTACGGTAATCTATGCACATGGATTTGGAGGCAACGGCCTACTTGGTCATCTTCAATACACCAAAGGAACAGAAACCCTTTTAAGTTATTTCTACCAAACTCAAAAGGATAATTTTACAACATGGAACTTCTTATTTGATGTAGAAAAGCATAACGTTATTTCATTCAACTTTCAGGATATTCTTATTAATTTAGGAATCTATGGAAGCATCCCCAACCCATTTCTTACACATCTTGCGCAAGGTGATGATATTGAACAATTATTGAAAGCTATTAATAGCTCAATAAATCAAACAATTATTGGCTTCGGTGTTTCACGCGGTGCGGCAACATGGATTACTACGTTGGGCACACAATTAATTGATAAAAAAGTCGCTGGTTTGGTATTAGAATCACCGTTTTCATCACTAAAAAATGTAACGCCCTTCCAGATTATTTACTTCATTCTTGAATCAATTAAGCCCATTTTTCCAAGTATTAACCCTGAATATCATGCAACTTTAATTACAAAAACATTTTTTGCAAACTACGAAATGAACGGCGTTCAACCACTTGATGTTATTCATACTATTGGCAAAGACATCCCAATATTACTGGTGCATTCAAAAGAAGATGCCATAATACCTATCAACAACTCTCGTCAGCTTTATGCAAAACTTCGCAAATCTGGACACACCAAAGCTTTTTTACTTGAACTTGATCATGGACAACATGCACGTCTTCTTAAGGGGCGAGATGGCCTTTTATATGCGCGAGTTGTGCATGCTTTTTTTAAATACTGCAACATTCCTCACAACCCGGTTCTGGCTGCTGGAATAAACCTTCAAGAATATCAGCCAGCAATAAATTCAATGTATCCTCATGCTCAAATAATTGCTAAGCCCGAAACCATGAATCCAAATATACAGGCCTCAAACAGCAAAACTTCACTATTTGAGGCCTGTTATACATTTTCGTTTTAAGCTGATCAATTACGCCGTAATGTTTTTATCAGACTCATTCATGGTAAAAGACATTGCTTCATTAAATTCTTTGAACAAAGAGTTCACACGATCAAGCTCTTCGGGCGTATTGCGTGAATCCCAATCACCTATTTTAAAAACAAGATGACAGGCAAGCGCTTGGCCTTTGTAGTTGAGCATTCCATCAGGAGCTATCAGTTTTTTCATGGGAGTTGTGCGAGAAACAACAATATCTTTGCCCATCACATAGCCGGTAGGCAGCTTCACTCCATCTCCAGGGATAATAAAGAGCCCCTCATCTATGTTAACCAGCTCATAATGTCGTTGCTGAATTCGAGGATTAGTTCTAAGATATGGCCCTTTCCACTTATCAGGATAAGCGAGATTCAAGCAGCCAATTTCTGAACCAACAAACTTTTCAACGGTAAGAAAATCTATCTGGCAATGCTGACATGAGATATCTAAGATATTACAATGCGCATCAATTTTTTTAAAAATTTTCGACATCTTTTGTAAATCTTCAGTCATAACTGAAGCTGTAAAGTATGGCTTATTATTTGCAAGCCTCACAATAAAAATCCCAGCCAATGCAAGCAGCATTGTTGAGCTAAATATAGTAAAATATTTTTTTAAAAAACTCTTTGCCGGCGCAATATGCTTATCTACCTGTATATCAAGCGTTCTTATTGCATCATCAATTTTTTTCATTGTATCCCCTTTCCCCATAAAATCCCCCCTCCACATTACGTATTGTACAAAAATAGAGTACGTAAAATAAATGGTACGAGAAAAATCATAGAGAAAGAGAATACTAAAATCTTCCTTTAATCAGAATTTTCTTGCGAAGAATCTGCTTGAGTATTAAAAGCAAAGGATCCCAAGATTTCTTGAAGAGATATTTCTAAAATTTGAGCAACAAGCTTTCCTTCATTATGAAGTGTAAGTAGTTCGACCAACTCATTCACGCTTAAAGCTTGAGCAATAGCAGCATCTATTACTGTTTTTATAGTAGAGCAACATTTGATATCTGCCAAATCAGAAAGCGTTGAACCTCGCCTGGTCTTAACATGCAGATTAGCTCCATGCTCAATAAGCGTTTTGATAGCTAAAGCCTTACCCTCAGCTACCGCATACATGAGTGGCGTATATGCTTGACGATCTAACAGATCAACGGGACAACCTGCATCAAGCAAAGCATTAAGAACTTTATCAAAACCACGTATAGCTGCATGATGAACAGCTGTTTTTGAGTCCAAATATCGATGATTTGGATCAATTACATAGCCATCTTTTTGACGTTTTTCAATGGAGCTTAGAATAGCTTGCTCATCTGAATTTTTCCACATACTTTCAGGAATACACTCAAAACCAGTTGCTTGTAACTGACCAATAATTGCAACCGATGCAATTAAACTCAATAATCCAGTTCGTTTAAACACAAGAAATCCTTTCTCGATTATAAAAAATATACTGGTGCATTTTTAATTACTACGGCGTATTACCATTTCAACACAATTGTTCAGGGCCTGAGTATAACGCTCAAATAACTCTTCTGTTATCCCTTCAGGTGAAAGAACAAGCGTTTTTTCACAGCAGAATGTCAGTTGATGAAATAATCCTTCTAAAAATTCTATCTCCCAATCACTATCAAGAACATGCTGCACGCATGCTCCTATAAGCCCGTAGCCGTTATCACATGCTACATCAAAGAAGCTTACTCCATTGATAGTTTTTACACCTGAACTTTTTGCGCTCTTTACCCAGCTTACAATCTGTTCAAGATCATAATCCGGATGTGAAATAGCATAAATTAGCTCTTTGGCTACATCTATTGGATTTTTAGTATCACCGCTAATAAGGTCAGAGCCATATTCTCTACGACTGGATTGATAAGCAAATGAATTATGTGTCGCATGCAACTGAGTAAAAATTAAAGTTGATACAAATAGTTTGATTAACTGAGCTTGCTTAACCATGAAGTTTCTTTTCAAATATAAAGAAGAAAATATCGTTAAATAATGGTAATACCTTCTTCTAGTCACCATTATTCTGAATAAAATCTTGTTCATTTAAGTTCAAAATCGTACAGATTTTTTTTTGAAGATCAGGTGAAAGTTTATGAAATAATTTGAGATCAAGAACTTTCTTATTTCCTTGGCAAACGCGAAGCAGAGGACAAAGTGCGCCATAACGATCTCTTTTTTTATCCACCGACTTAAATACCTTTAAAGCTTCGATCAATTCATCTTTATTCATTCTATTATCTAGAAATGCAGCTAATAAATAGTGCATATCAATCATATCTTGTGGCTCAAAACATTCCAGAATCTCTTTTAAATGATCTTGCTTAGGTTCTTTATCTTTTTGGAAAACTTGTGCAATAATTTGATAATTGCCATGCATCAAAGCAACTTTAAATACGTTTTCTCCAAATCGATAGCGATACTCTTCAAGAGTCGACCCTATGCCAACAGGGTTGAGTACCATTGCCTGCATCGGCATTACTACAAAAGCAAGACCAAATACTAAATAACATGAATAAATAAAACGCCTCAATATGACTCCTTTAAAAAAATGAATTAACAATAGATGCAGAGTTTATTCGAAAGGAAAATCCATATCAAGGAGAATCAGCAGCTGCTATTGATAAAAATAAATCAACTGCCTAAAACTAATAAACTTACATTAGAATCTCAATTTAATTCTAAATCTGATTCTGAAGATTCATCAAATGCAACTCCTTGTATTTCTAGAATAAGCTCTTCAAGAGTAATTTGTTTTTGTACATATCGCTCAAGATAGCTAAATAATTGAGTATGTTGACCTGCATGAAGCCCAAGTAATGCTTCACGAAACATAGTCGAATCAAAATTGCCTTCACATTTTCGTAAAAGCTCAATTAATGCTTCTGGTATTCCAAAAAAACCAATATTATAAGCTGCTTTTTCACCATAAGCCCGCTTATAATAGTACAGATATGAATCATTCAATACATCAAGGCTCTTAATAAGATTTTCTTCTGTCAGATAACCTTTAAAATAATCCTTAAATAAACTATATAATTCATTA
>CAYSDC010000089.1:1414-1896 GCA_964429765.1 uncultured Pseudomonadota bacterium | reverse complement strand
ATCGCATCACCAATCACAAGGGAATGTCGATCACTACTGCATAATCTTACAAGTCCCTTCAAAGCGTTAATATCCCCACCGTAACCAATCATATGAGCAGCTTGCTGGCCCCATAACAGCTCATAAGTAGTATAGTGAGAATTGTACATAGAAAATAACGGCTTATGAGTCGTCATTAAAGCAGCAATCCAACAAAAAATACCAAGCATAAGCTTCATAAACTTTTCTCCTAAAAAGATATCTTTTATTGTATAAGATGACCTATATCAAGCAGACTATAGCACCCAAGCTGAGTATCCCATACAACAAAAATGGTATGTTCATCAATCCATTGCTTATTAACAACAAAAGAAACATCGATAAGATATTTGTCGTCAAGCATTTTATTAATTTTAAATTTTCCAATCGAACATGCATACCAAATGCCTTCTTGATACTGCTCACCAGTCCAGAGATACGCTCGATCTTTTTCTGACCAAGCA
>CAYSDC010000089.1:365-1299 GCA_964429765.1 uncultured Pseudomonadota bacterium | reverse complement strand
GGATCCACCACGCGCAATGAGCAGGTTCATCAGAAATAAAGCGAAACCCTCCTTCAATTGGCTCAAGTCTAGAAGCAACTTCTTGAGTTCTATAAGAATCATTGCACCCAAATATCCCCTGTTCTGCAAGGGTTGTAAACGGTTCATGGGCAACCTGTACAGACGTATCGTCTAGGTAGGTTTGAAAAATGCTTTGAATATCAGAAACAAAGGGCGAACTCAACACAATAAAACGTGTTTGAGGTGCAAAACTGTACTGTGCAAAAAATTCATCAAAGCGCTGCTTATAGGCAGCCCGAGCAGCTCCGCTCTGGTAAAGTTGTCGACAATTCGATACAACTCCCCTCACGATAAGAAGAAGCAAACATGCAAGCATAAGTTGTGCGTACTTCTTTTTTTTCTTGAACATTAAAAAGCAGCCACCAACCATGAGCAGCGAAATAACAGGGTATATCGTATTAAGATAGCGCGGGCATGGGTACGCAACTACTGCAGGCCAGCTCATGAGCACTATTCCCGTTAGCAAAAATATGAGCATCTTGAAATGCTGCCGATACGCGTACATGAGAAAAAAAATTGTCAGTACAACAAAAATGAGTGTAACTAAAAAAGTTGTTGAATTTGAAAGGTCAATCATCAACACCGAGCTGAGCCAAAGGCGCGCAAGCTGTGCTATTTTAGCTAGACCATGCATAAGAGAATCAGATAGCGAAGCTTGAGCTTGCAAAGTCGCGCCTATATGTGATGTATTTTGTGCTGCAGATGTCGCTACATGAACCTGCTGCTCTGCTTTGTGTACTACGTTTGCAATAAATGGAAAACGTAAAAGAATATTATTGAGGGTTCGCCCAAGCGTTCCAAACCCAAAAGCCCACCAGCGCATAATCCAGTATACCCCATCTACTGCAAAGAAAATCCACGTTGCTCGCCAGGC
>CAYSDC010000089.1:0-355 GCA_964429765.1 uncultured Pseudomonadota bacterium | reverse complement strand
GCCAGGCTTTAGCAATACAAACCGACCATGATTCATACGTATGAGAAAGAAAAAATAAGGCGCCTAAGAAAAACCAGATAGGCAGTGCTACAACATTTTCACGAGCAAGCAAGGAGAGAAAAAACATAAGCCCTGCAAGCAAATACCACCCTTCTATTTTTCTTGTCATTTGAAACGTTTGGAAAGAAGCACATTCAAAAAATCGCTTCCAGCTGATAAACGTAAGCAATAAGAAAAGTGTGCACAGCGTATTTTGGGCTGTAGCAATCCAAGTCAACCATGAAACATCAGGATAAAATGCAAACATAAGACCAGCAAAGAGTGCTAGCCAAGCAGGCATAGCCCATAGACCAAT
>CAYSDC010000088.1:2816-6090 GCA_964429765.1 uncultured Pseudomonadota bacterium | reverse complement strand
AAGATTTTGCTTAATATCAAGGTCGACCGCAAAAATTTCTTTGGTTAAATCTTCAAAGCGCGGATTATCAATCTCAACTCGCCGAATTGGCAAAGCAACATTCAACGATACATAACCTGGAACAAAGTCTATCGGCAGCCAATAACGACCATGTAAAGTAACATCAACACTATCAAAATGTCCTGAAAATTTTACATGTCCACGCGTACCATCATCAAGTGGTTGCCCGGGATACGCTGCCGCTAGTGATTGCAAAAAGTTTGTTGCTGGAATATTTTTTGTATTCATAAGCATTGGAATAGCCGCTTGTGTTTCATCGTACAATTGCAAGACATTTGCTTCGTGGTCATCAAAAGCTCGGCCATGATCTGTACTTCCAAATTCTACATTTAAACCTAAACGCCAAGCCGATTTTTTCCAAAAATTTCGATCTTCCCATGACGGTAAACGTAAATTGGGATCGTACGGCGGAAATAAATTGTTAGGAGCAAAGGCTTGCGCAGTAGCTCCTGCCAACGTTGCGGCAAAAACAAGCAGCGCAATGTGTCGAATATTCATGAATGTCCTTTCAAAACGATGAAGCTTTTTTTATAAATTCGCCCGCACGCCCCAATCACCAGGAGCATACAACGCTCCAGATGCACTATCTCTAACAACTACCCCAATATTTGTATTGTTTGTTGTTAGACCAAGATTTGACGTAAGCTGCGTAGGCGATTTAAGATCGGTTGTTGGTATAGCAGCAAGATAATTCATATCACCAAAGTGTCTACCCCTTGTATGCAATATTGTTGAGCCATCTGCAAAAATATTGCTTCGAAATTCACTCAAATCAACAACTAATCCCACAGGAATTACATTATTTGTTGGAATAGGAAGAACTGTTAATCCAGCATTTGCATTAACCGCAAAACGGTAAATTTTTGTTTCCGCAGGAACTTTTGCAATATCAGCTGCAAGTATATACAAATTACCAATCAACGAAAGAGTACCTTGAGTTGAAGAAAAGTATTGCATGTGAATAACCGGCCCAAGCGATTTTCCACCCACCTGTACTTCTTGCGCTACGTAACGCACTCCATTGTGTGTTATGGCAAATAAACCGACAGTTGTAGAAAGCAAAGCTCTAAATGTATTCATGCCAGGCTGTCCTGCAAGTATTATAAAATCAAGAAAAGCTGCCGTATTTGGAATTTCTGGCAAAATAAGTTCAACTTCACCCAATGGAGCAGCTGGTGCATCTGCAAATTTATTTGCTGCAAAATCAACTGAATAGAGAGCATCTTCGGTCAAAATATAGAGCACTCTATCCAGACATGCAATTTTACGAACATGATCAAATGCATTATGTGCATTTTGAGGGGTTACTATTTTAAAACTATATCCTGTTCCAGGAAACCCCCCTGCTGTGAGGCTATCAAGAGGACCTGACGAGTCAAATCCAAGACCATTTACTTGTCTCAACACCGCAACTCCCCCATATCCTCCAACAAAAAGCCATCCTTCATCGGCATTATTTGATCGTGCAAAATCTGCAGAACATAGTGGACCGACTTGCCTGAGTGCAGGATCTGTAAAAAGAAAAATATTTTGCGTTGCTGATACTGCATCAGTAAAATTTGTTTCTGGAACAAATAAATTATTAGGACCAATAATTTTTCCGGTTTGAATAAGTGCAAGACGATCAAGTCCAGCTGCGAGCATAACGCTTAAATTTCCAGCATGAAAACCTGGCGTCATTTCATCAAAGGTAATGAGTTGATGAACTCCTCCATTATCTTGTGAAAATAAACTTCCAAGCTTGACCCCAAGATTATTTACTGAATCGGTTTTCCCCCATCCAGACAATCGCACAGAACTAATATCATCGGCAAATACGGCAGGGTTATTTGGATCAAAAAATGGTATTTTAGGATTTGTTTCGTTTGTCTCGCAAACAAATAGATATTCACCTTTTTTATTATCAAGACCGCCACCAAATACTCGCTCTACTGAACCCATGACGCGAGTGAATGGCGTCCATGCTGTGATGATGCCATTTGCATCGAAAATCGCTGTGCTTTGGAATATTCCTACCTCATTTGCAGCAGGAACTGCAGGTGGGTTCACTTGCTTCGTTCCGGCGATGCAAATGTACACAGAATCACCACTTACAAAAAGATTGGTAATGTTAATATCACTTGAAAATGTCCTTCCACCAACTAAAACTTGAGGCTGATCTTTTCCAGGCATATCAGTAATAAGAGCCGGAGATCCTGTAAAATCTGACTTTGCTAACGTTCCAACCAGTTGAGGATTTTTACCATCGGCATTAACCGCATTTCCAAGAAGCGGAATTGCATAGATTTCTCGAGTAAAATCAAGTCCATTCATACTAAATCGACCAACAACAATTAAATAATCTTTGCCGGTAGTTGTATGCAAAGATTGAATAATATCTGTTGCAAGTGATGCATTAAGAGCCGTATCAACTGCGGCCGCAGCGCCATCAGAAAAGCTATCAAAATAAAAACCAACTACTTTATCAATATTATTTGTTGTTTGCATACTTGCATTATTGTAAAATAATGCTTTGGTTGGATTTTCAACAATTGGAGAAATTTTCAATACATCTGCAGTCGTTGCAGCTGTCGTTGTAATATTTTTCTCGAGCCTACCTACTGCAAGATTCAATACCCCTCCCGCTTTATTGGGAAGATCGCGCCCTGACTCCAATCCTATAAAAAGACGCTGAAAGGTATCATCCCAAAATAATGCTGCTGAGTTGCCAAGCTTTGCATTATCGATATGAGCAGCTAGGTCCACTGGATCTGTTCCATCAAAAAATGCAAATTGTACCTGAGGCTTTTCAGCTGGAACATTAAGATTATATGCTTTTACATCAAGCTTTGTTGCTTGAGCATTGAGTACAGTAAGGTCATCAACTGCTCGACGCAGCACCGCAACGCCTCGATTATCACCATCAGGGCTGATAGCATCAAATGTCTGCCCCATGGCAGGAACGGCAGCAAAAATTTCCTGTGCTGTTGCTGCAATAGAAACAATTGATTTATCAATTTCGGCACCAGCAGCATCTTTAATAGGATTTTTATTTTGAAGTGATGCTGTTCCGCCAAGAACATCTGTTACCACTAAGACATTAAGCGCTTCTGTTATGATGGAATTATTTTTGGTGGCATCAACTACTGAAGCAGTAACGACAGGAAGTGAATGATTCAAGAGGGTTAGGTTCGTAATGTTCGTGCCGTTTGGCATGTTGGGCATTGCCTGAACA
>CAYSDC010000088.1:0-2806 GCA_964429765.1 uncultured Pseudomonadota bacterium | reverse complement strand
CTCCATTGAGCGTCACTTTGTCAGGAGCAAGCGATTGAATCATCGGAGCTGCTACACCAGAGCTATTAAAACTCAGTACAGCTCGAGAAAGCACAAAGTTTTTTTTATCAGTTCCTGTTACCTTACTCGATGTAATATTGCCTAAAGCATCTTTAATAACACCTAGATTTTCTGCTCCAAGATATAAAACGTTGCCATTTGGCCCAGATGCATACGCCGATTTCGTAAAGCGAACTTGATCTTTTGCTCGCACGTCAGCACCTGTTTTTGGATCTTTACTCAATCCAGCAGGATCAGAGCTCAGAGCACGAGTCAAAACCGAAGACAAATCTCTAAGGGCTAATGACTCTCTATCTTTTTTTTCTTTTTGATTTTTCTCAAAATTTTCTTCGTACTTATTCTCTAGTTGCTCTTTTATTTGAGTTGGTTCCGCGGCTCCTACATTAAGAAATAAGAGGCTGTCGGTACCAAGCCAACCATCCCCAGTAGCGGCTGAATGCAGATTGGGTAAACAACAAATAGAAGAGAGCACAATACATGTAACAATTTTTTTCATCACATTTTTCCTTACAAAACTATTCATTAACCGCTACACCAAATAACTCTGGAACATACACTGCACCCGATGCCGTGTCGCGCACAAATTTTACAAAGCGATCATTAAATCTAATCTTTTGGTCCAAATCGATAGCGCTTTTATCCTGGTTCGCTTTTAAAAAAAATGCTGGATTTGGAATCACCGGAACAGCTTGTACGTTAAACGCACGAGAAATAGTGAGTGGATCGTCCAATTGTTGAACAACTCCTGGATTTAAAGTTCCAATTTTATAGAACTCTTTGGTTCGATTGAACTCTTGAATTACTTTTCTGGAATCAAGAACGGTGTCCTTAAAATAAGGCTCTTTAAAAGCTTTTACAAATACTTTTGAACTTCCAGTTTTTTGCGGATCATCCTGCTTTTGAATATTAAAACGATATACAGAAAGTATCTTATTTGCGTTATCTGCTGCACGCACTTGCACATTGGAATCTAAAATATCACCATTAAATCCCCCGCCTCTACGCGCACAAGTCAACTGAAGGTCGACTACCTGCCCAAGTGAAAATGGAATGTCTAATGGAGAACCGGTACCCGCAGCGTTGCCAAGCTTGTTGGTCCAAGCAAGATTTGCAAGCGCAGTACCCGTGGTACTGGTAAGCATCACATCACCGTTATCGGTCAATGCATTATTGCTCAACCATAGCCCTTTGGATGTTGCAAGCAAAAAGCGGCGAGCATTAGCGGTCTTATCCACAACTAAAAATCCCGACAACTGTGCATTGGCTAAAAACTTATTACCATTTTCATCAAGCGACAGATCAACGTTAACAATTTCTTTTAAACGCTCAGGTGCTATTCTTCCATGACCAAAATCAGCAACATTCATTTCGTAACGGAATACCCTTTTATCAGTCATAATATAAAGATATTTTCCGTCTGAAACCAAACGACGTGTATTATTAAATTGACTTGTATTCGTACTATCTTTAAGCTGCAAAAAGCTATAACCTTTTCCCGGAAAGACATAAGCGAGTTTTGGGTCAGCAGGACGTAATTGGTCTAACCCTTTATTTTTATCGGTTGACCAACCAAAGCCAAATGGATCTTTAAGAACTGCAATTCCTTGAGTACCCCCGACAAATACCAGTCCATTCCCTTGCGATGTAAATGCTTTATCAGATAACGGGATTCGCGCCACTTCTGCAGTAACAATTTGCCCAATCCCTTTTGGTAACTTTGCATCATTAACAGCATTTCCTGTAAGCTTTGCTCCCCTAAGCGCGTCATCATTAAAAATAAAAACATTGTTACTCAGCGGCATTTGCGTATTGCTTGCAACAAATTCTTCAGTTTGTTGAAATACTCCCGTACCATC
Source organism: uncultured Pseudomonadota bacterium (assembly GCA_964429765.1). Lineage (GTDB taxonomy): Bacteria > Babelota > Babeliae > Babelales > RVW-14 > JAFEAY01. The sequence continues at coordinate 890 of CAYSDC010000088.1, read as the reverse complement.
ACGTGCACCAGTCTGTACAAGCGCAACTTTTTGATTCCCCGTTGCAATCATCATAGAAAATTGCGCAAACTCTTTTTCTTTAACATACGCCTTAAAGCCTGGTGTTTCATCATCAAAATTAATCATATTGTAAACCTGCCCAAATGTTGCTGACAGCGTCAAACTTTGTTTGCCTCCATCAAGAACTGTTGCAAGAGGTTTGCCATTATGAATTCCATTACTTGCAGTAAGGGAAAAATCTCCTCGCCCCCATTGTGTAACTTTTATGGTGGTTTGATCATCATCAAGATAAAAAAAGTTTTGCGATGCAGTATCAAAACCAAAACCTAGAACAGGCTCGATACGCCCCATTTGGCGCTCCCAAGGAGTCCAAGCGCGAACAACTCCTTGTTCATCAAAAATTGCAGTACTTGCAAAAATGCCCTGCTCTTCTCGAGACATTGCATCTCGCTGACCAGACAAGCTGACATACACCGTATCACCAACAATATTCATGTCGACAATCTGCGTTTGGTTAAGAAATGTTCTCATACAGACAGGTGGAGCTGGTGGTTTGTCTTTTTCAAATGCACTCAAATTGTGGCCCAAATATGCAGGGCTCATACCCACCTGAGTTTCTACATCATTTTTTGTGAGTAATTGTGAAGCATTTATTGCTGGTAGCGAACGATTGTTTTTATTTGCAAGCAAACCAATCGATGCATCATCATTATCTTTTAATAATGTTTTTTTGGTTGGCACAAGTGGTAGTGCAAATACAAGCGGATTGAGCCGCGCTGCATCGGCAAGGTTATCCACACCTCCATTGATGATGAGATAATTTTTACCAGTACTTGTATTCATAGTACGAATTTTAAAAGCGGAAGCTTGCACATCACTTGCTCTACTAC
>CAYSDC010000087.1:0-6162 GCA_964429765.1 uncultured Pseudomonadota bacterium | reverse complement strand
TAGGTAATATGTATCATCTGCAGGGGAATTTTCATTTACAACAAGAACTTACTGGGCATAGAGATCATGTCCGTTCAGTAGCATTTTCAGCTGATGGGACCACGCTTGCATCAGGGGCAAACGAAACTATTATGATATGGAAATTCGAGAATGGTGAGTGGAGGTTATCGCAAGAGCTTACTGGGCATAGAGATTGCGTCCTTTCAGTAGTATTTTCAGATGATATGATGACGCTTGCATCAGGATCAGCTGACAGAACTATTATGATATGGAAATTCGAGAATGATGAGTGGAGGTTCTCGCAAGAGCTTACTGGACATATATGTTATGTTAAATCAGTAGCATTTTCAAGTGATATGATGACGCTTGCATCAGGGTCAGGTGACAGAACTATCAGAATATGGCAATTGCGAGGTGGTCAATGGGAGTTGTTGCAAGAGCTTGCTGGGCATGCAGATTTTATCGTATCAGTAGAATTTTCAACTGATGGGACGACGCTTGCATCAGGGTCAAGAGATGGTTCTATTAGGATATGGAAATTAGAGAATGATCAATGGGCGTTCTCGCAAGAGCTTACTGGGCATGAAGATTGTGTCACTTCAGTAGCATTTTCAGCTGATGGGACCACGCTTGCATCAGGGTCAAATGACAGTACTATTAGGATATGGAAATTAAAGAATGATCAGTGGGGTTTCTCGCAAAAGCTTGCCGAGCATGAAAGTTGTGTCAATTCAGTGGCATTTTCAGCTGATGGCGCGCTTGCATCAGGATCAATTGACAGATCTATTAGGATATGGAAATTAGAGAATGATGCATGGGAGCTATCGCAAAAGCTTGGGCATGCAGATCAGTCTTGGGTCAATTCAGTGGCGTTTTCAGGTGATGGGATAACGCTTGCATCAGGGTTATATAATGGAGCAATTAGAATATGGCGTAAGTGGACTGGAAAAGCAAAAGGTGCCCATAAACTGGTTCACGCAGTGCCGGAAAAAGAAAGTCAGCAGCAAGTTATAATCACCAATGAGCAGCCATCTGCAGCTGCAGATGTTAATGGGGAAGATCTTTTTGAGCAATCTAATCTGCGCAAAAGAAGTCAGCGTCCAGAAGAGGTTCAAGGCGCAGGAGAGGCTCAATATGTGCAGGAGAATAATGATCATGCTGAGGAAGGTCAGCAAGAGGCGAGTGAGCCTGCTGCAAAAAAACAAAAAACAGAAAGAGCGACATGGGGTTCTTTTTGTAATCTGCTCTAAAAAATAGAAATTTAAGTACCAATCATAGGCCAGCCTATTGAAGGGTTGGCCTATGATTGGCTGTTTTCTGTAAATTTAAACTCAAAGTTTTCACGATAAAGCGCAACACCTGTTTTCTTCTGGTTCAATTATTTTTTACTCTCGTGTAAGCGTTTTTGATTGGAAAATCGACAGAATGAAAGCAATTTTAATGGGTGTTTTAGTTCCAAAAAATCGTAGTGGCTTCTAACTAAATAGTACATAATTTAGCTTTAGCTTGAACTAAATATTAAATCATGATAGAATTAATTCCTTAGTATTAGAGGAGTTCTGCTATGATCGTTGTATCAAAATTGCAAGCTAATAAATGGATGTTATTGCAAGGGCTTATTGAGTATGTATATCTCAATAGCTCAAGAGCATTTTTAAGTGATATGATCGCACTTGCATCAAGATCATGTATCAATACTATCAAGATATTCTGTAGCTGTGCCTGTTCGGCACATTAAATCATATATATAAGATGACGACAATCAGCAGTAGTCTGTAAAAGACTATGATAAGAGTCTTTTTGTAGATTCTAATCTAGGTTCAGTTGGTTTTTTGATAAGCGCTAAAATGCGTAGCTTATTTAAAAAATACATTTGTTCCTAGAGACTGTTATTTACCAATCATGTTGGTGGATTCAGCAGAATTTAAAAGGCTTTTTATCTGGATTGCGGGTTCAAAAGCCCTGCATGAAATCAGACTGTGTTTTAGGTTGTCAAATTCTAAAAACTCAACAGCAACTCAGCAAAAGAGCTGTTAATCCAGGTGAATGATCAAACAAGGGCAAATGAGTCCGAAGTAAGAGAATCATCTGCAAAAAATAAAAAAATAAAAAATAATAGTTAATTAAAATAAATTTAATAGTTATATAAAATAGGTTATTTACCATGAAGATATTTATAAAGAAGTTTGTGATGAATGTTGGGCTAATTGTGGCTTTTTTAGGCAGCACGCATCATATGCAGGGGATGCTTGTTTTAAATCAAACGATTTTTGGGGAAATAGGTTTTGGGACGCGTTCATCTGCACTTTCGGCTGATGGTATTACGCTTGCATCAGCAGCAGGTGGGGGATATATCTTCATATATCACTTTCAAGATAATCAATGGGTAAAGCATCAATTTTTTGGCAGCTATACACCTCAGGTCAATTCAGTAGCATTTTCAGGTGATATGCTTGTATCAGGATTAGCTAACAGTACGATCAAGGTGTGGCAATTGCAAGGTGATCAATGGGCAGAGGGTGAAACGCTTACTGGGCACGCAGGTTCGGTTAATTCAGTAGCATTTGCAGGTGACTTGCTTGTATCAGGATCAGAGGATTGGACTATCAATATCTGGCAGCTGGAAGATAACCGATGGGTAGAGCGTGAAACGCTTACTGAGCATGCAGGTCCTGTTAAATCAGTAGCATTTTCAGGTGCTGGCACTATGCTTGCATCAGGATCTAGTGACAGCACCATCAAGGTATGGCAACGTAATGGCAATAGATGGGAGTTATTGCAAACGCTTACTGGGCATACAGGTCCGGTTAATTCAGTAGCATTTTCAGGTGATATGCTTGTATCAGGATCAGATGATATGACTATCAAGATCTGGCAATTGCAAGATAACCGATGGGTAGAGCGTGAAACGCTTACTGAGCATGCAGGTCGAGTTAATTCAGTAGCATTTTCAGGTGACATGCTTGCATCAGGCTCACATGATGGGACTGTCAAGCTGTGGCAATTACAAGGTGACCAATGGGTGTTATTGCAAGATCTTACTGAGCCTGAGGGTCAGGTCAATTTTGTAGCACTTTTAGGTGACATGCTTGTATCGGGATATTCTAATAATATTACCAGGATATGGAAATGGAGGACAGGAATAGTAAAAAGTGCCCGCTCGATGATATAAGATTTCGAAAATCAGGTGGTGATGGGCAATCATCTGCAGTTGTTGGAGGGGAAGATCTTTTTGCAGAATCTAGCCTTGGAAAAAGAGCTAATCTTTCGATGATGCTGATTCTTTGCATACCCTCTTGTTAAACGACAATTATAGGCCAGCCTGTTGAAGTGTTGGCCTATTTTCTTGACCATTTTTTAAAATTATCTTTTATAACTCAATTTTTTTATAAAATTTTTAAGTTGCAAAACTGAATTGACAATGTTTCAATATAAAATATATTTTCTTAAAAAAATCATCTCTCTAATTTGAGTTATTGATTTTTGGTTATCTTGTAGAAATAGACAATTGAGAAGTGTATGAATTTTAAAAAATTTTTAACGTTAGTACTTACGCTGGTATTTATTGAATCAAATGCTTGTGTTTTGAACGCAATGGCTAATAAGCCAGGCGATAGCAAGAAATCTAAAGAAAAATGTATTTTAAAATGCAACATCAAAGATTGTGAGGCTTATTCATTTTCTTCTCAAACAGCGTTTAGGTCGCATCAAGCATTAGATCATTTCATATGTCCATATTGCCCTGAAAATTTTAAATTTGCTTCGTATCGAGAGCTTATCGATGGGCATTACCCAGCTTACAATCATCCCATCGATTATTGCGAGTGGTGCAAAAAATATGTTTCAGCAGGCAATGAAGCCTATAACAGGGGATGTCTTGCGCGTCATAAAAATTTATGTGGTTTTAATCAAGAAAAAAATGAAAAGTGGAGTGTAAGCTTTACTGATTGTGCACAGCAAAATGGAGGAAAGTATAACATCTCTATTATTGAACCCAAAAAAAGTCAGACGAAGTATTTTGTACCCAATTGTTCAACAGGGCTTAATAAACATGGAAAATCTCAACCCGTTGAACACCAAAGAAAGCTAGCTGCATGCTACACTTGTTCGTATTACGTCTGTTCTCGATATGTAAAACCATTTGATACAGAAGAGGATTTGCGATTACATTTACTCTTAAAGCATCATCGATGTCCATATCAACAGGGACAGTCATGTTTCAGAGAGTTTGATTCGTGTAAATCACTTATTATGCACTATACAAAAGTTAATCATATGAAAGATTTTTGCTCATATTGTAAAGATTTTATAGTGTTGCCATCTGATCGGTTGCTTCTTGAAGAACATACAATAGACTGCAAAAAGCGTTGGCTTGAAGAAAATTCAAAAGTTAGTCAAAGGAATGCCTTACCTCCACATGGTGCAGAGGCTTTAGAGCGTGGAACTCAAAAGGGATTACCATTATGTGTTGAGCCTGGTTTCTATCCGGTGGCTCAATCACCCTGTAACCATAATGCCCATAGCATGTCTTTGTCGTGCGGTGTCGTCGGACTCAACCACAATCGCCATGCAGTAATATACTATATGTGTAATTGTTGCATGCGTTCGTTTGATTCAGAAGAAAAAGCTTTGGAGCATGTTCGCTTACGAGTTTGCTGTCAGCAGTTTTAGAGATGGTATTAAGTCGGTTCAGTTAAAATCATTTTTCATTGATTCAGAATATGTCATATATTTGATTGTTCGCTGTCCAAGCTCGTTTGCATTATCTGCTCTGCATAGCGCGCAATGTGCCCCATTTGTTCTTCCAGATTTTGCCCAACTGCGTGAACATCTTTCATGAAATAAATGCTTACATTCAAGTTGAACGATAAAGGGTTTTTCATCTAAAGATTCGCTAAAAGAATCTAGGCAAATTCCGCATGTGTTATCATCATCTAAGCATGAGATCGTAACTTCTCCAAATCCAGCATCAAAAATTTTGGCGAGATAACATGCTAATTCTCTGGCATGCAAAGAGAAATCCTTCTGATACTTTTTGTAATAATCCCTAAAAATTAAGTCTTTATCTTCTTCTGATAGGTTTTTGGAATTAACCAGATGTTCGATAAGGAATTGCAAACAATGATATTGCTTCGATTGGCATGCGACTGCTAGCGGTGTCATTCCATCGGTTTGAGCCTTGTTAATATCCGCGCCGTTTTGAAGAAGTAGCTTAACGCATGCTATATGACCTTCTTGTGATGCCATAAATAGAGGCGTTGTTCCATCTATTTGAGCTTCGTTAATATCTATGTTGTTTTCAATAAGTAGTTTGACACATTTTGAGTGACCTTCTTGGCAAGCCATAAATAGCGGTGTTGTATTATCTTCTATAATGGCTTGGTTAGGGTTAGCGCCGTTTTCTAAAAGCATTTTAACGCAGGTGAAATTGCCCATTTGACAGGCTATTAAGAGCGGCGTTTCACCCTTCTTTTTTGATTGGTTAACAAGAGTGTTGTTATGTTCTAAGAGTAACTTAACGCAGTCTATATGATTTTTTTGGCACGCAATAAAAAGAGGCGTTGCACCATCAGTGGCTGTGCATTGATTGCTATCAACATCTTTGTGAGCTAAAAGCAATTTTACGCAATCAGCATGACCATTGAAACAGGCTAGTAATAGTGGGGTTAAGCCTTCAGGAGTAACTTGATTTATCTTAATTTTTTCATGGGCCAAAAGCAATTCAACACAGCGTGAATGCCCTTCGTGGCATGCGAGATGCAGAGCAGTTCCTCCATTGCTTATGGTTGTATTCACATCTGCATCGGGATTGTTAAGCAAGAAATTTTCTAGCGCTCGATGATCACCAGAGACTGCATATATAATTAACTCAGGCTCTGTAGGAGCAATAGCGCTGCTTTTATTTTCACTCTGGTTTTGCCCAATCATGCTCCAAAGATTGCCATTATGATGGCCGAATGTTGCGAGTATCGCGATAAAAATGGATATATAAATTTTCATAAAACCCCCAGATTGATTAATGGTAGAGATATTAAATAGTATTCTTAACATACCTAAATTAATTAATTATTACAAACGGCATTTATTCTCGGTATTGGCAGTTAATGGCCAGTATTTACCTGACTAACAGAGTTGTTTGTATGGTGAAATTTGTTAATAATA
>CAYSDC010000086.1:0-6206 GCA_964429765.1 uncultured Pseudomonadota bacterium | reverse complement strand
AAAAAGTATTCTTTTATTCATGAGGGGTGCTCTGAGCGGTTACCGGTTTATCAGATTTTATTTTTCCATCAATCAGTTCAATGATTCTGCCAGTCTTGGCAGCGATATAAGGCTCGTGTGTAACAATAATGATGGTAACGTTTTGTTCGGCATTCAATGTTTTGAACATTTCCATAATGATATCACCGGTTTGTGAATCAAGATTTCCGGTTGGTTCATCAGCTAAAATAATGCTTGGCTTATTAATAAGAGAGCGAGCAATTGCGACACGTTGCTGCTGTCCGCCAGAGAGCTGAAAAGGGTAATGCGTGAGCCGATTTCCAAGGCTCACCATGGTTAAGAGTTCAGCAGCTCGTGCTCGTGCTTCAATTTCACCACTTCCTGCATAGAGCATAGGAAGCGCGACATTATCAAGCGCAGTGAGGTCGGGCAGTAGATGGAATTTCTGGAAAACAATGAAATAATCACCTTCTGTTGGTGTATCAAGACACCCTAATAAATGCATGAGTGTTGATTTGCCAGATCCAGAGAAACCGGTTATAGCGACAAATTCACCTTTATCAATAGTTAAAGATACCCCCTTGAGTGCCATTAAATCGGTTTCACCCATGCGGTAAATTTTAATCAAGTTTTGTGCTTCAATTGTTTTCATGAAAAAGCTCTTTCATAAAAAAGTAAGAGTGCATCGGTGTTAATTGCACTAATTTCCTACTGGGGATGAGAAAATACTCTTGAGGAGTTTGTTTTCTGTTTTAATTTCTTCAACTTCTATGATGATGTCGGTGTTTTGGCTAATTCCTCTGATGTTTTCCGAGTAACGGCCATCTTTAGTGCCAATTTTTACTTGATCTTGTTTAATCGTTTTGCCTTCTTAGGTCCTGAGAAGGTCTCGATGTTTTCGGACTTTCGATTTGCTGGAAGCATCTTTTTGTTGATCGTCAGGAAGTACAAATTTTTGTACCGTGTATCCTGCGCTGAGTGCTTGTTGTTCGATAGTAGCGGTATTGATCCGTAGTGCTTTGTTGGGGACGGTTAAAGCACGTGTGTTTTCTGAAACTTTGATATCGACATTGGTGGTCATGCCTGGACGTAGACGAAACTTTGGATTATCAACTTTAAGTATTGTTGCATAGGTAACCACACCATCAACCATTTTTGCCAGATACTGGATGCGATCAACTTTTGCAGTGAAGTGTTTTTTAGGAAAAGCATCAACGGTAAATGTTGCATCTTGTCCATCTTTAACCATTCCGATGTCCGCTTCATCAACATCGATGTATGCTTCCATTTTGGTCAAGTCTGGAGCAATTTCGTATAAGACTGTTGCTTGTAGTACGGAGGTAATCATTTGACCAAGGTCAATTCTTTTAGCGATAACAATGCCGTGATCGGGTGATTTTATAAAGAGGTTTTCATATGTTTGTTGTTCTAGCTTAAGGGCATAGTGTGCTTGCTGAACGCGAGCTTTTGTTGCTAAGTAATCTTGAGTGTATTGATCGTACAGGTTGTCTGAAATTTGTCCTGAATTATAGAGCGCTGTTTGACGTTTGTAGAATTTTTCTTGGTAATCAAAAACCGCTTGCGCTTCGTCAAGAACCGCTTGCAAGCGCTTGACTGCTGTATCACCAATGCCGTTGTCAAGAATTGCAAGGACCTGATCTTTTTTTACCTGATCGTTGTCGTCGGCTTTAATTTCGATAACTCTTCCTGCAACCAAGCTTCCAATTGATATTTGGTCTTTTGCTTTGAGGTTGCCTGAAGCATTAATGTATTGAGTGACTGGTCGATACATCGGTTTTTCGATGGTGAATAATTTGATGGACGTTGGCTTATCGTATTTCTTAAATATGATGTATCCAGAAATGGTTGCAACAACGATGACTGATGCAAGGAGTCCAATAACAATTCTTTTTTTCATAAGTTCTCTCGCATTCAAAATAACGGCGCTCTTAACAGCACTAGCTAGGAGTATATCACCAACTTTGGTGTTTTGGTATGAATTAGTCGTTAAATGATAACGATTTAATGAGCATTTTCGTGCAGCAACGTTACTTATTTTATTTTTTTGAAATTTTTTACTTTATAAATTTACCAAGAGTTGAAATGAAAAAACAATCATTTTATCGGTTATCTGATGATCCGCTCGTGAATTCACCTTATGAGTTTTGAAGAGCCAAGACGGGCGATAGCTTAGATGCTTTGTATGCAGGGTAATATCCAAAGATTACTCCTATTGCAATAATAGTGGTGCAAGCGATTATCATTGAAGATGGTTTAATAACCATAGTCCACCCTGTAAAGACTTGAGTGCAGAAAGGGATGATGATTCCTGCAATAATGCCAATTATTCCACCAATCAGACAAAGTGTGATTGATTCGCATAAAAATTGTTGCATAATTGAGCGATCAGATGCTCCAAGTGCCATGCGAATACCAATTTCTTGAGTTCGCTCTTTTACGCAGACAAGCATGATATTCATAACTCCAATGCCTCCAACGATTAATGAAATTGAGGCGATAATAAAAAGAAGCAGGTTAAGCACGGATGATGAGCTCTGTGCTGCATTCATCATAGACATTTGATCATAAATCATAAAGTCGTCAGGGTCTTGAGGCTCAAGTTGATGACGTGCCCGTAAAATTTGTCGCATCTGCCGGACAACTATTGGAATGTCGTTGTGCGCTTGCGCTGAAGCCGTAATGCCAGCAACTCGATTGGAAAAATATTTTTTTGTGAAGCATTTTCGAGCAGTTGTGATAGGAATAAAAATGTTGAGGTTTGGATCTTTGACACCAAAAAAATTTTCAATCGATTCCAGGACTCCAATTACCGTAAAGTGAATGCCGTTCATGAGTATAGTTTGACCAATGGGGTTGTCTGATTTGAAAAGCGTTTTTGCAACCTTTGCTCCGATGATAGCGCAGCGTGTATTTTTTTGAAGGTGATGATGTGTAAATGAAGAGCCTTTTTTTATTTTACGACCCGTGACGGATAACAATTGTTCATTCCCAGCTTTGACTTCGGTTTTAATTGTATTGCCTTGATATGTAACGGGGAAATCAAAAAAAAGGTTAGGTGAGATATACTTGATTGTCTTGCATTGTTGTTCCAGGGCTTCAATGTCTTGTAGCGTAAGTGGGTGTGCTCGTTTGTGGCGACTTGCTTTTGGTTGTTCATCACTCATCCAATTGCCAGCATGAATAAATATATAGTTATCTCCCATAGAGAGGAGTTCACGATTGATACGCTCTTCAGCGCCGTGGCCAATGGCAAGCGTTGAAATCATTGCGGCAATTCCGACAATAATTCCGAGCATAGTAAGAGATGAGCGGATTTTGTGATGAGCAATGGCGCGCAGTGAGGTTCTGAATAATAACATTTTATTCATGGCTAAAGTTTTCTGAAAAGATGAGCGTATAGTTTTTCCATATTTTCAGGTTCTTGAACATCAATAATGATGTGGTCTTGATCGGTTAATCCACTTTTAATTTCCCAGTACGTATCATCGGTAATGCCTACAACAATTGCTTTTTCAGTGATGACCGATTCTTTTGTGATCCAAACGATGCGAATTCGTTCATTTTTGTGAGTTTTATAGAATTCTTTTTTTTCTTGTTCATCCAGGGTATTAATCTGGTAATCATATATCTTTGCAAGCTTGAGGAGTGTTTTTGAATTAATTTGAAATGCAAGTCCACTGATACTTAAAGTATGTTTCGTTTTTTCAACATGAATTTTTGCATTTACTCCCATGCCTGGTCTGAGTAAGTTTTCTTTATTTTTGAGCGAGACTTTTGCTTTGTAGTAGAGCGGTCCATCGGTAGAAGGCTTGCTATTTACTTGATAGCTTGCTTTAGGGGTAAGACTTACATTGGTTATACTACCTTTAAATATTTTTTCGGGATAGGTGCTTACAGCAAGGTGAACTTTTTGTCCCATGCAGATGTGTCCAATGTCACACTCATCAATATCAAGTGTTGCTTCAAGGTCGGTTATATCAAGCGCCATTTCAAAGAGGATGTTGAGAAAGTCGTTGAGTACGGCCATTCCTTTTGATGCGTAAATTGCAGTAATAATGCCATCATCGGGGGCGAGAATATTACGGTTTTGATAATCAAAAGAGCTCTTTTTAAAAGTTTCATTAACAGCATTCATTTCTGCTTGGGCTTTTTTAAACTCTTTTGTAACGAATTCATAAGTATCACGAGCAATCTGTCCTGATTTATACAGAGCTGTTTGGCGCTCTAAAAATTTTTTTTGATATTCATATTCTTCGGTTGCTCGTATGAGATGGTAACGTGCTGCTTGAAGGTCGGTGTCTCCCTTGCCATTATTAATGCGTGCAAGGAGGTCTCCTTTTTTTACAAATTGATTTTCTTGAACGTGTATCGATTCAATTGTGCCAGGGATAAGGCTTCCAATTTTAAATGCTTGCTTAACCTCTAGAGTTCCTGCTGCATTTACTAAATGACGAATATCGCGCCGTTGTACTTGCTTGGTTTTGAAAAATTGTGAAACCGTTTTTTGTGTTACGTATTGGTAGTATTGCCATGTGGCATATGATGTTGCAATGGTCAGTATCATGAGGATAATACTTTTGCGTAGATGCATGGGTGAACCCCTTTTTATGTAATTCTGAATGAAGATTGGTATGGTTCTACTATAGAAAAAAATGTATGAAGAACGAAATGTTTTTTAAAAAGCGTATGATTTATTTTGTTGCATTGGCTTTGAAAAAGTAAGTAGAGTGAGGTTAACTGCTTAATATACTCAGCTTATAGAAGGGGGGAGATATGGTAGCTGTATTGCGTATATGGATAGTGATATTTGGCGCATGGTGTAGTTCTGTGATGTACTGTTCGCTTATGGGCATGGCAGATAATGGCAATGAGTTTGAGGCTAATCAGGCGATGTCTGATGACATTGTTGCTTATTCAGAAAATAAAAATCTTCTTTCGGATCTATTGCTCATGGAATCATCTGATCAGGTAGAGCAAATAATTAATGATCTTGAAGAGTATGCGCTACGTTTTGTGTCCAAAGATGACTGTGAAAAGCTTTTTTGTACACTCCCTGAAACCATATTTAAAGTAATGGTGAGATTACATTTTTATGAACGATATCAATGCTTTATTGATTCAGTAAAAATAGATAGTTTTTGTGATCGATTGGCTAAGGCGCAAGAGGAAAATAATGGTACGTTCGATTTATCTGAATTGGGCCTTACGACGCTTGACGGATTTGTAGATTTGCTCGTTTTAAGTGATGAACAATATCCTGTTATAAGATTAATATGTTGGGAAATTGAGTTGAATGAGCTGTGCGAATCATTAAAACTTCTTCCTCATCTTATAAGTTTAGATGCGATGAAAAATAAGATTAGAAAATTGCCGGATTGGATTGGTGAGCTTAAAGCACTTGAGAGGCTTAATCTTTCAGGCAACCAGCTGTCGAGTATCCCGGAGAGTATTGGTGATCTTGAAAAATTAACCGGTCTTTATATTTCATTTAATTGGATTACTGAGTTGCCTGAATCGCTCGGGAGGCTGAGGAATTTACAGGGGCTTTATATGAAAAATAGTTCAGTGAATAGGCTTCCGTGTTCTTTTGTATATTTAAAAAATCTTACAATACTTGTTTGTGATCCAGTAATAAAGGCGCTTTTGCCATACGAGATAAAGGAGCAACTGAAGCGAGCGAATCTTGCATTAATTGCCCATCGAGGTGAAGAAAGAGTCCTTCCTGATGAGCGAGTGCGGATACCCTATGTTCTTCCACCAGCTTACCAGAAGTATATGTAGCATGAGGCTGTGTTAGCTGCGCATGAATTTATTAAGCTCAATGACCCGATAATCTTTTGTGCGATCTATTCCGCATGAGTCTGCAACAATTGTTTCTGTCGAATTAAAAGCGCTTGTGATCCAATGATTTTCAAGATTAAAGATAACAACGTGGGGTTTTTGTGAATTTTGAAATTGCTCTGCAAATTTTTTACAGATAAACGTGCTGGCGAGGCTTTTGATTTGATCTTTAATTTGTGTTGCAATGCCGACCGATTCTTGTGATGCTGATGATTTTTTTTCTTCGATAAAAGAGTAGTCGAAAGCTTTGATTCGTTCGATCTGATTTGGTGACAGTTGTGCCGTGAGTGGTTGTAGGGCAACATTGTTTAAATTTCCAACGCTCTTACGCTGTTGTTTTATTT
>CAYSDC010000085.1:0-6400 GCA_964429765.1 uncultured Pseudomonadota bacterium | reverse complement strand
CGCCTCATCACAAACCCGTATGATAAAATTAGCTTGCTGCGCGTAATAAATTGTCCAACGCGCGGTCTTGGTAAAAAGTTTGAAGAAGATTTAATTAACACCTGGCAGCAGCAACGTTTTCTTGATTTCAAGCAATTACTCACGCTCATGACAGAACAAGAGACTGGAGTAAAGCGCGCCTCAATTCAAGAGTTTATATCATTTTTTGATGACCTTGATAAAGACATGCTGCCCAACCAAGCACTCCAGCATATTATCAACCGGACTGAGTACCTCAACTATCTCCGTACTTCATTTGAAGCAAAAGAGGCTGAAACAAAAATTGAAAACGTTAAAGAGCTGCTTCAGTCCATCTGTTTGTACGAAAGCACACGAAAAGATGCAAGCCAAGCAACAGTTGAAAACTTCTTACACGAAGTAACACTCCTTCAAGAACAAATTCATGACGAACAGGCTGAAGATCAAGTTCAGATGATGACGCTTCATGCGGCTAAAGGACTTGAATTTAAAATTGTTTTGCTCTCTGGACTGGATGAAGGAATTTTACCAAGCTCTCGATCACTCAATGCACCTGATGCACTGGAAGAAGAACGTCGACTTTTTTACGTTGGTATCACCCGAGCACAAGAATATCTTTTGATGTTCTGTGCTAACTTTCGCAACACATTCGGACAAATTGTCGACCAGGTGCCATCACGCTTTGTCAGCGAAATGCCGAGTGGCTTGGTGATGCATGCTGACCTTGAAAAAATGTATCCAAGCCAAATGACACCTTTTTTTACACGACTTTTAGGTGGTATGCCGGTTGAAAGCAGCTTAATTACATTTCATCAAAAACCAACAAGTCAAACCTCTTCTCGACCAAGTAATCCAAATAATAGTAATTCAATCCATAATCATACAAAAAATTATGGTACACCTCGCTCGACATCAAACTTACAACCTTATGGCTTAACATCCAGACCTTCAAGACCTGCACCCCGCTCATCCGGGATAGGATCACGCCCAACGGGTACAGCTCAATCGAATAAATCATTTGAAAGCAGTGCACCGGTAAGTGTTGCCAGTTCATCTTTTTCAGGTGGTGGCTGGGCAAAAAATCAGACAGTACAGCATGCAAAGTTTGGAACTGGGATTATTGTTTTGGTTGAAAAAGCTGAAGGCGATGATTATTACATCACCGCCCTGTTTCGTGCTGGGAAGAAAAAAATTCTCTCAAGCTTTTTGAGTAAAGAGTAAATTCTTGATTTAGGCACTCTCTCGGAGTATACTCCGAGAAGAAGACCAATATCTCGGATTATATTCCGAACCAAGGAGAGATATGTTTGAAGACGTAATTATAGAACAAAATCCACACTGGGGTGGAAAGCTGTATGAACAAGGGGTGGAGCGAAGCTGTTTTCCAAAACTATTGGAGTATCTTGCAACAGAAATGATTATCTCTGTGATAGGGGTGCGACGAGCTGGAAAAAGCACGATTCTTAAGCAAGTAATCAACCACTTGATTCTAGAAAAAAAAGTTAACGCAAAAAACATCTTGTTCATGAATCTTGAGCATCCCTACTTTTCGTCATATTCCAAAGAAGTAGGATATCTTGAGAAGATCTATGAAGACTTTATAAAAATCGCTCATCCTGAAGGTAAAATATATATATTGCTCGATGAGGTGCAATTTTTTAATAAGTGGCCTGTTTTTGTAAAATCGCATTACGAACAAAAGAATATACAGTTTATTGTAACCGGCTCAAATTCTGCCCTTCTTTCTATAGATCTCATCACGCTCCTTTCAGGAAGAACGTTACGGCTTGAAGTATTTCCACTTTCATTTCAAGAAATTGCACAATCAAAAAATATTGATGTCAGCAATCCACTGCAGCTTTCAAAACACAAACCTGAACTCCGTGAGCTGCTGGATCAATTTTTAAAATACGGTGGCTTTCCTGGAGTTATTTTAAACCTTATACCTACGGTTGCGTACGATATTCTTAATGCTTACGCTAAAACAATTTTGTATCAAGACGTAGCACCGCGTTTGCAAATACGAAAATCAATAGAACTTGAACGATTATTCGTCTATCTTATTTCAAATATCGGCAAACCATTTTCTTACTCAAATCTGTCAGCTCTTTTTGACTTGACTGATAAAGTAATCAAAGAATACATCGGTGCTTTTGCCGATTCATACCTTCTTTTCGAGCTTGAAATGTTCGATTTCTCTTTGAAAAAACAGATTCGCAATCAAAAAAAAGTTTACTCAATTGATACCGGCCAAGTAAATGCAGTAGCATTTCATTTCACTGAAAATTTGGGTCGCTTGTTAGAAAATTTTGTTTTTTTAGAACTTAGACGGGCGGGCTTAGAAATTTATTATTACAAGACTCAAAATAATCTTGAAGTCGATTTTTTAGCCAAACGAAATATGAAGCTTGCATTGGTTCAAGTTGCCTTGAATATGAGAAACCCAGAAACCCTTGCTCGAGAACAAAAGGCTCTTTTTCAAGGGCTTACTGAGCTCAAATTAAATCACGGAGTCATTCTTACCCAAGAAGATGATGAAGATGAGTTAGTTGATGGTGATACAAAAATAACCGTAATGCCGGCATACAAATTTTTCTCTTTGAGTTCAGACAAAAAAATTGAGCTTTTACAGCTCAATTAAATCCAAATGATTAGGTATGGATTCTTAACTCTTAAAAAATTGACCATGTAACTGGAATGGCACATGGTGAGGAAGAACTGTTCGGGCCACTTCTTTGAATTCTTTTGCATCTAATGCCAGTAAAAATGAAGACTTGGTCTTTTCGTTTAATACCACTGAAAGAATAACTCCATCATCTTCATGCTCTGCACGAGGAGATGCAACAAAAACAGGCTCTCCTGGACAACATCCTTCTTCATGCCACTTTCGTGCTAAACCGCTGGTTACATCAATTTTCACAAGAGAATCAGCTAACCGAGAATCTCCAAATTCAATGGCATACATGAAACGGTATTCATTCATGTTGTAAGCCTCATAATTAATTTGAGGCATTTCTATGCGCATATCACACAAGCATTGAGATTTTACCGACTCATTTTCAAGATCAAGCGTGAAACGCTTTAATTTTTGATTCAATGCGATTTTTTTTGTTGAGCTCAATAGTTGGTCAAAACTCAATGCTTCAACAACAGCTGTATCATCGTATGCTATCAGATCAATAACAATATCATTGTTTTTTTCAAACGCATTAACTTGATGAAACATGAAAAATGGTTCCCCTTTTATTCTTTTAACAATCTTGCCATCTTCTCGACTAACGACCGTAAAAAGTGTTCCTAATTCAGGTTTCCATGCAAAATTTTTAATAAACGGTTCTTGTGAAAGGAAAAGGTAAAGAGGATTTACTCGATACGGCACTTCTACTAAAACAATATATTTTTTCGTCAGAGCGAAGCTATGCATGTATGATGGCTTGTCAACAGGCACTGAAGCAACAATCGATCTTGTCTTGCTCTCACGTGGAATAGAATAAATGTGATAAAAACTATTTCTACCAAATTGTGTCATATAATTGAATGACTCTTTTGTTTGAAAGTCACTGTGAGGATGGGCCGTTGTTATATCCCCTTTGACGTTATCTTGGAATGCAAAAGTTCGTATGGTTTGCAATGTTTGTATATCAAACTCAATTGGGAGGGGGGTTTCTGTTAACGCAACAAAATGCTCCGCTATTTTTGCAACATTAACATTGGCATTATCATATGCATCAAAACGAGAAGTCGGCATAAAATATGAAAGAAATTTTGCAAAAATAGATTTGCATGGATCCTGCGTAAACCCTTTGCCTAGTACGCCATTGTTTATGGCATTTTTGTAGTAGTTCGATTCAAGAAACTTATTCGCATACGCAACTTTTCCGTCCTTCAACGAAAACATATGAAGCATTGCTAAACCATCAAATGGATGTGTAACTGAATCATTTTCTATTTCAAATAGAGCTGGGCCATTACGAACAAGTGTTCCTTCTAACCACTCAGGCATGCTTCCTTGAATCTCAAGATCAGGTAAAACAATCTCACTTTTAAGAGATGTAAATAAAAGTAAATCAGAAATTTTCTTCGTTAGATTTTCAAAATTTTCTGCAGTATTTTCTGCAAGAGAAGAGACATTAACCCCTATAACCAAAAAAATTCCAAAACATACTGTTATAAAAAATTTATTCATATAAAACCCAAATTAAAATTTTACCTCAGCGTGAACTTCAGCATGAGCAGCGTGCTCAATTATATCTTTTTTAAGCTCACGCTCTTTCTCTTTTTGTCGTTCTCTACGCTTTTGCTCTCGCTGTTTTTCAAGCAACTCACGTTCTTTCATTTCTCGTTCATGGCGTTGACGTGCTCGCTCAAGCTCTCTCTGATGCTCCCGTTCTTTCTCCATAGCCTGCGTATAAGCAGCTTGGTCATTTTTGCGTGCACGATCCACTTCATGAAGTGCCTTTTGGGCAGCATATTCAGGATGTTCTAAAATTGAGTTCATACATTGTTCAAGCTTGATCGTTAACACAAGAGCAATTTCTCCGGCTTGTACCACTCTATCTTTTAATTTTTTACTACTGTTAGCATGCGATAAAATTTTGTTTGCATATCTTTGTGCTTGAGTAATACGGCCAAAGAGATCTTTAAGGCTATTTCGAGCCTCTACAAGAGGCCAATTAGTCCCAAATCTCATCTGAACAAACGCCAAGAGTGAAACTGGATTGAAATCTCGGCTTATAAGAGAGTCTGATTGCACGGAATCCAAAATACTTATGATACTATTATAATCGATTTTTAATTCTATCTTTATTTCAAGTTCTGTAAGCTTACCTAAGATGTCCTTACATGTGACATGTAATTTTTTGGCGCTGGCATCGTACATCGTATCTCGTGCGATGTCTTTCACTATTGTTTTTATCTCTCTGACCATAGCAAGCGTCTTGATTGAAGCTCTATTTTTTTTATCTTTCAAATCATGCTCAAGAACTTGCATTAAATCTTGTACCAAAATATAACGACATTCAGGCGTAAATTTTTTCAAGATTTTCTCAAACGCCCACCAAGTGAATATGCCGGTACTCAATCCAGCAGTAGCAACAAGAGTAAGTGTTCCATTCTTTCCAAGGACACTATCCAAGCCGGCAGCATTTAAAATAAGTCCAGTCACAAGAGCTGAAGTTAACCCAGAACCAATGCCACTACCCGCTGCAATTACATGAGCAGACTGCTCACTTAATGGCTGAGCTGAACTACTCATCAGAAAAAGAGAGAGTACTAAATAGCCTTTTATAAAAAGTTTACTCATTGGTTGCCTCAAAAAAATTATAATGAAAATAATTTACTAAGTTCGGCTGAGTATAGAACATTCAAAAATGACGTCAACTAAGCCGGCCTTAAGGTGCATTTGACAATAAGACAGCAAGCCTCTACATTAATCTTCTTTAAGAGATTAAAGAAGATGTAAAAAAATTCAATATGAAACTAAATCCAATATGAACCCGGTAAAACATTTTTTCACCCTATTCCTGTTAATCACCTTCTCAATGGGTCCGTTAAACGCGTATTTTAAAAAAATGCAGCCTGAACATGCATACTCAGGAGCGGAAGATCGTATGGATATACCTACTTCCTTGCTCAAAACGGTTATGTCTATTTTGATCTGCGAGCTGCTTGCGATCTCTGCAGATGAAGACAGCAAACGAATCCTTAATGAACAATACAAAGGGTATAATTTACTAAAAAATATTGCCAATAACTACGGATCGCAATGTATTGCCACGCTATGCCATGAGTTAGGCCACGCACTAGCCGCAAAAGCAATCAATGGTGATTCAATCAATATTCACTTGGGAAGCAATTCAGATTCAAGCAATTCAATGTTAACTTTTGGAGGCATATCTATTGATGGATTTGATCCGCGTAAAGGGTATAGCAGCCACTCTGCGCCCCATGATAACCCAGCAGAGGTTCATGCAACGTTGGACCAATTAGTGCGCACTGCAGGTGATGTGCCAACTCGTAACTCAGCGCCACATGCTCAGCATCATAATATTCAAGAGCTTATTAAGCAACTGAAGAAGTCTCCAGCTTTTCAAGAATTAAAAAAAAATATTATAAAGATTAACCCAACAAAGCAGGCAATTATTCTCTTGGCCGGCGGCATCGGTGGTCTTCTTGGTCGCTTTGCAACCAAAGCTATCACACACCTGATTATTAACCGCGACAGATCATCGCTTCAAGAATCGTGCAGCCAAGCAATTACCCATGCACTAAAACCTGACCATATTTATATAAATCAATTAATGAATATGCTCGTTCCATTTCACGTTGATGGAGGACACAGTGATGCAACCAAATTCTGGGATGAATGTGTCGGTATTAATCA
>CAYSDC010000084.1:2520-6411 GCA_964429765.1 uncultured Pseudomonadota bacterium | reverse complement strand
AA
Source organism: uncultured Pseudomonadota bacterium (assembly GCA_964429765.1). GTDB lineage: Bacteria > Babelota > Babeliae > Babelales > RVW-14 > JAFEAY01. The sequence continues at coordinate 6,409 of CAYSDC010000084.1, read as the reverse complement.
CCTGAATATGATGAAGATCTTTTTGGTATTACAAACCTTGGCAAAAGAACCATAAAGCCAAAAACCCCCAAAGTTCCCAAACCAAAAAAACAAAAAACTGCCACCCAGGATGACCTTGATTCGATTTTCACCACCTGTAACCTCTTGTAAAAAACTCACTCATCTGAATTTTCAGCCAAAGGCCAGCCTGCAACAGGTTGGCCTTTGTTCTTGATTTGCCTCACCATTGCAAGAGGGGGGTCTTTCATAAAATACACAATTTTGATTTAAAAATGCTTTTTATTAAACCTTATCTATATAAAGCCCATTTGATATTATTTCAAAATGAAATACAATGTATGATATGTAAGCAGATTGTCAATCTTAAAATATGGAGAAGTAATGATACAATGTAAATCTTTCACCAAAAAACTTTTTATTGTTCCAATGCTCTTTATTGCTCTTTTTAGTATTTTCTCTAATGCACGGGGGATGTATGCTGAGCATCAAGATATTTTTGGCGACATGAGTTCAAAGATCGCTTTAATCAAGTTTTCAGGAGAAGAGCTGATTGCATTATTTCGCAATGGAACAATGAAATCATGGCTCAGGGAAGACAAACAATGGGTAGAGAATAGAACTATTACTCTTGAAAACAAAGACAATTTCAAGCTATTAGCGCTCTCAAGCGATGGAACAATGATCGCTGCTGTATCATCATCAGACGATAGAATCATAAAAATACTAAACGTTCAGAATGAACAATTAGCCGAAACTCAAGCACTTACAGGACATTCATCTCCAATCAGTTCAATAGCATTTTCACCCGACGGAACTATGTTTGCAGCTACATCTGGTAGCGGAGTTATTCTATGGAGATTGCAAAATGAGGAATGGACTAAAGTTAAAACCATTGAACCTGAATATTTAGAATATTACTACAAGATAGCATTTTCACCGAATAATACTTCTTTTGCAACTGCATTGCATGAAACTATTGCAGGTAAATCATATGAAATTATTGAGATATGGCCCGTTCAAGAAAATGAACAACGAACAAATATTCAAAAAATTTTCCTTGATAATACGATTAAGACCGATTCAGTGACATTTTCACCTGATGGAAAGACTTTAGTTGTTAGATCGCACAATAAAATGACAAGGATATGGATGTTGCAAGATAGCGAGTGGAAGGAAGTCGAAGTTATCAGACATGACACTATGCCTTCTAGTCAAGTAGTATTTTCACCTGACGGAACCACCCTTGCCATACCATCAGAAGGGATTATCACACTATTGAGCTTCCAAAAATATGAATGCTGCGAAGAATATAATAACGAGAAAAAATGTACAGGCTGGAAAAAATGTCAAATTCTTGATGATAGTTTTAATTATTCAACCTCAATAGCATTTTCTCGCGACGGATCAACGCTTGCTGCTTCACACGGTTCTGATATCAAAATCTGGCATAAAGAGCCTAAGACCATCTTAGACCCTCTTCATAGTGTCTTACAGACAACGGAGAAAGAACTTATATTGAGCATGCTTATAGACCCGCTTCACGAAGTCATGAAACAGTATAATAATTCCAATACTGATCACAAAATATAAACAAGATAAAACAGTTGCTCTTTGTTCACAAAAATCTTGCCCTATATTACTCATAAAAATTCGTAGTTTCTAAACTTTCATAGCAAAAAGCCAGCCTTAAACAGGCTGGCTTTTTGCTTAACTACTTCTCTCAATAACCAAGCCTTTCAAATCTTCTACCTTTACCCATATGAACCCTTTTTAGTGATTTTTATCGATAAAATTTGTTTTTGTAGACAAAAACAAATTTTATCGATAAAGTAATATTTATACCATGATTACTAATTTAGTTAATTATTTTTGAAAAATACGCGATTTAAACGAGGTAAAAAAATATGAACACACTTGATGGAAAAGAGCAGTCACTTGCCAATCAGTGTTATGAAAAGCTTCAAGAACATATCCTGAATGGCACATTTGCTCCTGGTCAAAAACTTAAAGTTGATGCGCTCAAGCAAGAGTTTGATATTGGTCATAGCCCAATTCGTGAAGCACTCTCTCGCCTTGTCTCTTCAGGACTGGTTGAATCCCGCGACAACAAAGGGTTTCGTGTTGCTCAAGTCTCTGAAGCCGATATTTATGACGTATACCAAACGTTTTTTCACATCGAATTACTTGCGCTTACCCAAGCAATACAACATGGAGATGATGCTTGGGAATCGCGCGTTGTTGCAGCACTTCATCATCTCGCTTTGATTGAAACAAAAAAAGAACCCGTAGAGTATCAGGTTTGGGCAGAAAGAAATTATGCATTCCACGTGGCCCTTATTTCTGGATGTAACTCGCCACTGCTCATGCAAATTCGAGCAGATGTCTATCTGCGTTTTGATCGGTACTGCAGAATTGCATTTCATACTGGGCGGCAAGACCTTGCTCTCAATCATGCAGAGCATAAAGAATTGGCAGAAACGGTTCTCAGTCGAGACCTTAAAAAAACTGAAAAGCTCATTCACTACCACATATTTGGCGCACAAGAAACTGTACTACATACCCTTAAAAAAAATAATTTTATTTAAAGGACTATCATGAAACAATCACACGAACTTTTAAAGCTGATGCACTTGATGCTTCCGCATAAACTTAAACTTTTTCTGGCGATCATCAGCTCAATTTTAAACAAACTTTGCGATATTGTTCCAGAAATTTTAATCGGTATATCAATCGACGTTGTTGTTAACCAGCAACATTCGCTTGTTGCCCGCTTTTGTGGAATTACCAATCCGCTTGAGCAACTTTACATTGTCGGCGCATTGACCGCATTGTTATGGATATTCGAATCTGTTTTTGAATATTTTTATCTGATTTTATGGCGTAGCCTTGCACAAGATGTTCAACACACATTACGCCTTTCGACCTACCAACATATACAAAAACTGGATATGGCCTATTTTGAGAACAAAACAATTGGAGGGCTGCTTTCAATTTTAAATGATGACATCAACCAACTTGAATTATTCTTGAGTGAAGGGCCAAATGCATTATTGCAGCTGGTTGTTAATGTTATTGTAATGGGTGGAATCTTTTTTTACATCTCTCCACACATTGCTTTTTTAACACTCATTCCTATTCCATTTGTTGTCTGGATTGCATACTATTTTCAGAACAAATTGGCGGTGTTGTATGAAGTTGTTCGCGAACGCGTTGCTGGACTTGGAAGCCATATCGCAAGTCGCTTGGTGGGTATTACAACCATTAAAAGTTACACCACCGAAGAATATGAACTTGCAGCACTTAATCGAGAAAGCCTTGCGTATAAAAGGGACAATCATCGAGCAAGTCGTGTCAACGCTGCATACATTCCACTTGTGCGCATGGGCATTTTGTTCGGCTTCATAGGGAGCTTAGTTGTGGGTGGAATGCTTACATTACAAGGGACTCTTGCTATCAGCATGTACAGTGCACTGGTCTTTTTAACACAACGCTTTTTGTGGCCTTTTACAACATTGACCACAATCACCGACATGTATGAACGAGCAATGGCATCGGTACGTCGCATATTTGGCATCCTTGAGCAAGAACAAACTATTACCGATGGTGGAATGAACGACTTTACGGTACGTAACCTCAAAGGTTCAATTCGTTTTGATCAAGTCTCATTTGGCTATAACCAAGATACTCAAATATTTAATGATCTTTCTTTGACCATTCCTGCACATCAAACGGTTGCATTTGTCGGATCAACTGGATCAGGGAAAAGTACCATCATTAAATTACTTTTAAGACTTTACGATAGCACCAATGGAAGCATTTTGCTTGATGACCTTGATATCAAAAGCGTGCCGCTTAAAAAAGTACGCCAAGCCATTGCGCTGGTAAGCCA
>CAYSDC010000084.1:884-2465 GCA_964429765.1 uncultured Pseudomonadota bacterium | reverse complement strand
GATTATCAATGCAGCACAGATGGCGCAAGCCCACGAGTTTATTATGGATCTTCCTAACGGCTATGATACCGCTATTGGAGAAAATGGTAAGAACTTATCGGGTGGCCAGCGTCAACGACTTGCCATAGCACGAGCGATACTTAAAAATCCTCCGATTTTTATTTTTGATGAAGCAACATCTGCATTGGATAATGAAACAGAAGCAGCGGTTCAACAATCAATTGCTTCACTTTCAGGCAAGCACACCATGATTATTATTGCTCACAGACTTTCTACTGTACGTCATGCAGATATTATTTTTGTTATGGAAAACGGCGCAATTGTTGAATCGGGCAACCATGAAGAGCTTCTTGCTCGCAATGGAGCGTATGCAACGTTGTGGAATATTCAAACCGGCGAACTTGTTTAATTTTTATCGATACTTAAGGAATAAAACCATGAACTTTACCATAAAAAAAATTGCTTTAACGTTACTCGTTATGATTCACATCGCAGCTTTTTCTTTTGAACAAGCTTTAATGATGAGTCAGACAAAACGGTATCATGTTTGCGCACCAATGGCACGCATATTGGTCCCTGACGTTTTTAGAATTTTGCCTGCAAATCGTTACTTTTTTCATTCTAATCTTTTTTGAGAATCGTTCATTCAAATTGGGCAAGCTCTTTATGGAGAACAAGTTACTGTTTGGACAGATACAGACTGCACGTCATATCTAGAAGGAAGCTTTGGCCAAATGGGCCAGCTGCTTTACAAAACAGTTGGTAGTAATTTTACTCGATTTGATAATTTGATCAGTGAAGAAAGCATTGCTCCTTTATTAGAAGGACTCACCCAAGCGTTTGTTCAAGAACCAGCTGCACATCTTTATAATTCAGATAAAAGCGTGCACGAAACAATACCTATGGGTTCGTCAGTTTACATTCGAGAAAGCTCTAACGCTGATTTTTTTGAATGTCTTGATTATAAAACTCAAAGCTTCACATTAATTCGCAAATCTGATGTTATTACTCAGCTAGAGCTTGCCGAGCTTAATAAGACTCAACTGAGCACACGCATTGTTGCACAAGCTAACAAACTTGTTGATCAACCATACCAATGGGGTGGGCGTTCTGCATTAAACGGCAGTGGATTTGACTGTGCAGGACTTGTAGAAGCGGCATACCGATCATGCAACCAAAAAATTACCTGCGGAGTTCAGGGACAATTTGATCTAAGTAGAGAAATAGAACCCCAAAACTTACAACCTGGCGACCTCATATTTTTCTATCAAAATAAATTCAATACTAGAAAAGTTGATCACGTAATTATGTATGCAGGCGCAATGGATAACCTCATCGAATCATGTCCGCTCGCTGGTGTTGTAAAAAAATCAAAGTTTACAGATCAATTTAAAGCAATGATTCCAGAATGTCGGAACGGTGATGCTTTCACGGTATGCGATGAGATATATCATATTTCGTTCAGGTCAATTTTAAAGTAGTACAAAAAATAAATTAGGATTTTTATGAATTACAGACATTATGCATGGTTTATTATTTTGCTGAGCACGCTAACGACTATCTCATGCAAGAAAAAAACAG
>CAYSDC010000084.1:0-870 GCA_964429765.1 uncultured Pseudomonadota bacterium | reverse complement strand
CATCACAGGAACCGTTGGTCATTGTAGGGTCTTCTGCTGCAGGAACCGCAGCAATCGAGACCCTTATTGCAGAAAAATATCCTGGAAAAGTGTTGTGGATTTCGGATCAACAAAAAAATGAATCCCCTTACTACACAGTTGACCTTCCCTCTGTTTTTGAAAATAAAAAAACCATAGAACAATTGAGCATTTTTGATATTAAATCGTTACCGTCAAATATCATACCTATTTTTGGTAAGCGCGTTATGAAGGTTAAGTCAAATCAACACACGTTGGTTTTAAACGATGGGCAATCTATCAAATTCAGCAAACTGCTCCTTGCCATTGGGATGCAATACAAACCACCAAGAAATTTTGCTCAGCAAAATAGTGAGGGAGTCTTTACCTTTGGTCGTTCTTACGACGTACAAGAGATTATGAATTACTTGGATAAAAGACCAGTAAAAAATGTTCTTGTAGTTGGATTTGGACTTATCGCAGCTGATGTTATCAATGGATTGGTCAAAGAACGAGAGCATCTTACAACGCACATTCTTCTTCGAGGAAACAAAATTTTAGAGCGCTACTGCGACGAACAAGGCTCGGAAATTGCTCGAAAAGACTTAGAAAACCATGGCGTTAAAATCCATACATCGGTAACAATTACATCAATTCTGAAAACATCAGATGGTCATGTCAAAGGAGTTCTTTTAAGTAATGGTTCAACACTTAATTGTGAAATGATTATTTTTGCTACCGGTCCGATTATACAAGAAGAACTTTTTAAAAATGCTGGCATAAGAATCGAAAACGGTGGCATCTGGACAGATGCAACCTTGCAAACAAACCAAAGTGATATTTTTGTTGCCGGTGATGGAGTTTTGATTCCCA
>CAYSDC010000083.1:6169-6426 GCA_964429765.1 uncultured Pseudomonadota bacterium | reverse complement strand
CACTAAAAAATAAGTTAGAGCCATTAGAAGAAGTTAAAAAACGCGTGTCCAAAGATGCTGTAAAAGTTGCCGATCTTGACCCAATGGTTGCCATGGCTGCAGCTCCAGAGCCAACTCCTGAGCAGAAGAGAAAGGCTGAAGAAGATGCAAAAAAGAAAAAAGAGAAGAAGTCTGAGACCCCAAGCATAAAACTAAAAGATACAAAGCAAGTTGGAAAAGTTTATGCAGCTTTTAAAAGCCTTGACACCATGACAAGT
>CAYSDC010000083.1:3371-6159 GCA_964429765.1 uncultured Pseudomonadota bacterium | reverse complement strand
ACAAGTTCGTTTACTAAACCTATTGAAAAATTGACCAAAGACCTTCCTGCAATGCCGGTTCCACTGGTGAGCTTTCTTGGTGCAGGTCTAGCTCTAACCAGTATTCCAACAGTTTTCTTCTTTGGGATAGGTATTCCCCAAGCTTTAGTGGGAGCGTCATTATATGGTGTTTCTCAGACTCAATTTGCGATTTATGTTCGCAATTTACAACAGCTTCTTGGAAAAATTGAAGGTGATATTAAAAATTATCAAGAAGCAAAAAAAACTGCTGCAACATCAGCCTTTGATCCAAATAAGGTATTAGCAGAAGGTCAGATGCAGATGGGGCAACCTGATCAAAATACAGTACCTCAAGATGATTCGGGTATGCCAAGCGCAGATGCTACGCCAGCTACAGAAATGCCCAGTGCGCAAGCTATGCCTGTGGCAGTAGATACAGATGCTGGTACCCAAAGTGTGGCTAGCGAAAGTACCCTTCCCCCTGAATAGCACAGATGTGAGATAGTTAAAAATAAAAAGAGGCTCGTTATACATAAAATATAACGAGCCTCTTTTTATAACTATTTAATTTATTGTACGTGGCTTGGTTTCATGGTTGGAAACAAAATCACATCTTTAATTGATGGTGTATTGGTTAGAAGCATTGTTAATCGATCAATACCAATTCCAACACCCACGGTTGGGGGTAACCCAAATTCAAGCGCATGAATGAACTCTGCATCGTAGTGGTGTGCTTCATCGTTTCCACCTTGGCGAACTGCCACTTGATCGTGAAAGCGTTGTGCCTGATCAAATGGGTCGTTCAGTTCTGTAAAACCGTTTGCCAGTTCCATGCCACAAGCAAAAAGCTCGAAGCGAGCAGCCAGTGTAGGATTTTGTGGATCACGTTTTGCAAGAGGTGAAACCGATATTGGGTAGCCGATAATAAATGTTGGCTGTACAATTTTCGATTCGACAAAGTGTTCAAACAAGGCAAAAAGCTTTACGCCATAATCGGCATTTTTTTCCTTAATTTCAACCTTGTCAGACGCGATGATGTCATCAATTGTTTGTTCTGTTATTTGTTCAGCCTTAAGCCCACCAATTTCAATAAGTGATTCTTGTACAGTCATTCTTTTAAATGGCGCGGTAAAATCAAGCTCATGATCCTGAAATTGAACTTTGAGAGAGGGGAAATTTTTCAGAACTGCATTTTGAAGAAGCTGCTCGGTAAGTGCTATGCCTGTAGAATAGTCACCGTGAGCCATATAAAATTCAAGCATAGTAAATTCAGGGTTATGCCTGGTTGAAACGCCTTCATTACGAAAGTTTCGATTGATTTCAAAAACTCGCTCAAAACCACCAACAACCAGTCGCTTAAGATAGAGCTCTGGAGCTATGCGCAAGAACAATTCGATATCATATGCATTATGATGTGTGACAAAAGGCTTTGCCGCAGCGCCACCCGGAATTGGATGAAGCATTGGAGTTTCAACTTCAATGAAATCTTTTTCTTGTAAAAATTGGCGTACAGCGTGCAAGATGCCCGAACGCTTTTTAAATTTATCAAGACTTTCAGGGTTGCTGATCAAGTCTAAATGACGTTGGCGATATCGTTGTTCAGTGTCGGTAAGGCCATGATATTTTTCAGGAAGTGGATGGAGACATTTGCTGAGCAAAGTAAGCTCTTTAACATGTACAGTTACTTCGCCCATACGTGTTTTAAAAAAGTAGCCTTTAATCCAAACAATGTCGCCGATATCGATGTGATGTTTAAAGTGATCAAAGTTTTTTTCACCCAATTCATCTTTTTTAAGGTACATTTGCACCGAACCTGATCGATCTTGCATATGGCAGAAAAATGTTTTGCCATGATCGCGACGGGTTATGAGTCTACCTGCAAGCTCAAATTCTGGTTGAGTAGCCTGGTCATCGGTTTCAAGAAATTGTGCAACGCCTTGAGCAATTGTTGCAGATACCGGTTTGTAGCAAGGCCAGGGAGAAATTCCCTCTTCATGCATTTTTTTTACTTTAGCAAGTCTGATTTCATGTTCATTAAGTTCTGTGTGACCTGTCAGTGGAATTTTTTCATGAGCCATGAGGGTACCTACGGTTTAGATTTATGGTCTTTTTGATCAGTGTTTTCAACTGTTTAAAGGTTATAATAAACAGGCAAAATGTCAAAAAGATAGGTTTGATCTGTTCGAGTTGCTTGAGAAACGATTAGAACGAATTGTCCTCAAGATTAAACAATTCGTTCGTCATGATCTTGAGTTGGAGCTTGTGCTGTATGTGTCTCTGCATGCTCTTGCGGGAAATAGTACATAATTTCGTTGGTATACCCCATCTGTAAATCTTGGCGAGCAAGTTTTTCTAATTCAAAAGAGTTCTCTTCCCATGCAGCAGCATGGGCTTGAAGCTGAGCGCATGTTTGCTCCATTTTTCTTACATATTCAACCTCTGCTGCAAGCTCATCTTGAAGCGAAATATATTGCATTACGCCGCGCTTGCCAACGACAATATAGCCACCTACTCCAACAGCAAAAGCTATGAGTAAAATGCTATGAAGATAATGTTTGTATTTCACTGTATCTACTCCTTTCCCAAATCTCGATGACGAACCAAAAATGAACAATTATTCCATTTTTGAGTACCTAACTTTTCTACAAAAGCAACAGAGCGATGCTTACCGCCTGTGCAGCCAATAGCAATCGTGACAAAAAATCGTCCCTCTTGATAGAATTTAGAGAGAGCGAATTGTAAAAAGTCGGTCAATCGGGCCCAGTAGTCTTTAACGGTACTGTTTTCA
>CAYSDC010000083.1:0-3361 GCA_964429765.1 uncultured Pseudomonadota bacterium | reverse complement strand
TTCTTGAATGGCGGGGTCCCGACCATAAAGCTCTTTGAGTGAATCAATAAAAAATGGATTTGGCAAAAAGCGCAAAACCCATACAAGGTTGCTTTCTGGAGGTATACCGTATTTAAATCCAAATGAAACGACATTGACGAGTACTTCGCGCTTAGTTTCTTCGCAAAATGTTTTTTGTACCCAGTTGCGTAAATCGTGCGCATTGAGCATGTCTGTTTCAAGGGTTACATCCGCCAAATTTTTTATTGAATCGAGCATTGTGCGTTCATTGCGAATAGCAGTGATGAGATCTGTTTTTTTTGAAATGAGTGGATGCTTTCGACGTGTTTCTTGAAAGCGTTTAACAAGTGTGTTTTCACTTGCATGAAGAAAAACAATTTTAAATCCATCAATCTGTTTTTCTTGTCGTAGATGTTCAACTTCTCCAAGGAGTGTATTGAGAAACTGTTCATCACGTGCGTCAATGCCAAGTGCAACTCGTACCAGATCTAGTGGTGCCTGAAACGCTAAATTGAGGAGTGTTTTAAGTAGCGGGACTGGAAGGTTATCAACGCAATAGAAACCGATGTCTTCATGGGGACGCATAAGACTTGTTTTTCCAGCTGCTGATAGGGCGGTTACAATTAAAACGTGGCGTTTTTGGTTGCGCGGAATTATAATTTTCTCAACAATGGGACTTGTATTCATACTCAATAGATATCCTGCTTTAGCAATTTACTATCATCCCTCAGTACATTAATCTTAAAGTGTTTATGCTTATTTGGAAAGTTATGATTAACTCCGTCGGGTTAATCGTGGTACTTATGACAAGAAAGGAGAGAGGCATGAAATCTACTTTTTATGGGCCGTTACTCTGTGTGAGTATTATATTTTTAGCGGTGCCAACAGTTAATCCCATTGACGAGCAATCGTCAAATAATATTGCAAAATCTTCGCGAAGTGGGGGCTCTTCCGGAAAGAATAACCAGAAAATGAGTATGTTTAAGTTTTGGAAGAGCTTAAAGAAAAATTCAAAAGCGAATGAAGATTCTTCGACGTCTGAAAAGTCAACATCTAAACCGGCTCGAGATATTTTTGTTTGGTTTAAGACTTTTGCTGAAGTTATTGGCCTTGTTGAGCGTAAGGCATTTAGATCGGTTGATTTTTCAAATTTTATTCAAGATTCGCTTAAGTCTGCAGTTCAACAAGTTGACGCTCATTCATCATTTTTTGTTCCAGATTCATTTAAGCAAGTTATGGAATCTGCAACGGGTGAGTTTGGTGGCATTGGGGTGAGTGTTTTAACTAAATCTACCGAAGATAGCGCTTTGGCAATTCTTGAAGTTATTGACGGAGGTCCTGCAGCAAAAGCTGGTCTTAAAGGTGGTGATAAAATTGTTGAAATTGAAGGTGAAAAGCTCCAAGGACTCTCTGCTGATGAAGTGGTGACCAAGTTAAAGGGAAAGCCAGGGAGTAAGCTTGTTGTGAAAGTATTGCGTGATAAAAAACCAAAAGAGTTTACCATTACGCGTGATATCATTAAAGACCAGACTTCTATGTGTTTTTTCTTTAAAGAACAGGGTATTTACTATCTTTCACTTAAAATTTTTGCACAAAACTCAGCACAGCAAGTAAGTGAGCTGCTTGAAAAAGCTAATGATGGAAAGTGTAAAGGCGTTGTGCTCGATTTGCGTCGCAATCCTGGTGGAACACTTGATTCAGCTATCGATGTTGCGGGACTTTTTGTTCCAAAAAAATCGCTCGTTGTAGTAACCAAAGACAATAAAAAGCAAGTTGTATCCGAGTATCGGACTACTACGGAGCCACTGCTTAAAAGTGATCGTCCAATTTTTATTTTGATTGATAATTTTACGGCATCGGCAGCAGAAATTCTGGCGGGAACATTGCAATATTATTCACAGCAATCTGTTCAAACAGAAGATGGGGCTCAGCCAATAATGGTTTTTTTGGTTGGGGTCCCAACTTTTGGAAAAGGGTCTGTGCAAGAGGTGATTCCTATTAGTAATGGCTGTGCATTAAAATTGACAACGATGTTGTACTATCTTCCAGGAGATATTTCTATTCAAGCCCGAGGTATTAATCCAGATTTCACTATTAAACCGCGCCTTATTCCTACGGAAGAGATGAAATGGATAACTGAAATGTATGGTAAAGAAGTTTCGCTTAAAAACCATATTACGGTGGATGAGGTTCAAAAAGGTCGGCAAGATCCTGTTGATGATGACGAAGATGAATCTCCGGCAAAGAAAAATAAAGATAACAAAAAAGATAAGAAAAAAAAGAAAGAAGATGACGAGGAAAAGAGCTGGGAAGAAAAGCAAAAAGAGAGCCTTTCTCAGGATGTTCAAGTTCAGGCGAGCATTAACATGATTAACCTGCTTTCTGTCGCACGTAAGCATATTCCTGATCAAATTTCATCGCATGAAAAGGCACTTAAGTTTCTCAAAGAGAATTATGTGACCGATGACAGTGTTACAATTGAGAAAGTTAAATAAAAAATGTTTTAAAAGAGAGAAATTACCGTTGATTTTTAATATGGATTATCTATACTAAGGGCGTCTAAGAGAGAAATTAAATTTTTTTCTGGATAATCGCGGTGGGCGTAGCTCAGTTGGTAGAGCGTCAGATTGTGGTTCTGAATGCCGCGGGTTCGAGCCCCGTCGCTCACCCCAGAGCCATTTTGATCATAGATCTTCGGATATTGAAATTTTAAAAGTTTGTGTCGGGGCGTAGCGCAGTTGGTAGCGCACTCGCTTTGGGAGCGAGGGGTCGCCAGTTCGAGTCTGGCCGCCCCGACCATTTTTTCCGCCGTCGTTTTTCGAACTATGGCGCGACAAGTTCGTGCCCGTAGCTCAGTTGGATAGAGCAACGGATTTCTAATCCGTAGGTCGCAGGTTCGAATCCTGCCGGGCACACTCTTAAGCCCGATTCCTTAGAATCCTTTGATTTTCATAACATTACATAAGCAAAAAAATAGCCGGTCTGATTATTTTCAGACCGGCTATTAGTAAGTTTAGCAGCTAAATTGTTTCTAATTAAGCGAATCAAAACATTCTCTTATGACCACCAAAGCATTTCCTTAATGGTTTGTGTAAAGACTGTTGCAGCTTCTCTGAGCTGATTAGGGAGTGCATCAGATGATTGGCTAATAGCTTCAGAAATGCTTTCGGTTGCAGTTGGTGTCACACTTGGGCTTACGCTTGCAAGCGATTCGCTAATAGCTTCAGTAAAGCTTTGGGTTGCAGTTTGTGTAAGACTTGGGGTTACGCTGGCAACTGATTGGGTGATACTGTTTGTCACACTTGGGCTTACGCTGGCAAGTGATTGGCTAATAGCTTCAGTAAAGCTTTGGGTTGCAGTT
>CAYSDC010000082.1:0-6467 GCA_964429765.1 uncultured Pseudomonadota bacterium | reverse complement strand
TGTTTCATCTGGCTGATGTCATCTTCCGTCTTGCTTAAGAGCAAATGAAAATAACGCCACATAAGTTCGTCCGAAATTGACATGAGCTTGCCGAATGCCTCGTGTGCTGGTTCCCACAGCCCAACATAGTTACCAAGGCTTTTGGACATTTTTTGAACACCATCAAGCCCTTCCAAAATAGGCATTGTTAAAATAACTTGAGCCTCTTGTCCAAACTCTTCTTGAAGATGACGCCCCATGAGCAGATTAAATGTTTGGTCGGTGCCGCCGAGTTCAACATCGGCTTGCAGCGCTACAGAATCGTAGCCTTGGCAAAGCGGATAGAGTAACTCATGCAGGCTGATTGATATATTTTCGTTAAGACGTTTTTTAAAATCTTCGCGTTCAATAATTTGAGCAACGGTAACTTTACCACATAATTTAATGACATCTGCAAATGAAAGCTTTGCCAGCCACTCGCTGTTGTAGCGTAAGGTTGTTTTGGCAGGATCAAGAATTTTAGTTACCTGTTCGTAGTAAGTCTGTGCATTTTTTGCAATCTCTTCATCGGTCAATGGTGGACGCGTTTTTGATCTCCCCGTAGGGTCGCCAATTTTTGTTGTGTAGTCACCAATCAAGAAAATAACTTCATGACCAAGATCTTGAAAATCTCTCATTTTACAGAGGACTACTGCGTGTCCAAGATGGAGGTCAGGGGCTGTTGGATCCATTCCCAATTTAATTTTAAGCGGCTTATTACGTGCAAGCTTTTTGAGCAACGCCTCTTCGCGAGTTCTTTTTTGATTTTTGCATCCATGATTAAATTTTCTTTTTCATAGGGAGGGATTTGTTTTTTATTTACTGGATCCCTGACTTAATACAGCCGTCGTCAACCGCCGACGCTCAAGCTATGGCGCACAAGTCGGGGATGATATTCTACAATCGAATGTTTTCTTACAATAACAATATTCTTATTTTTTATCCAAAGCGTCTAAAAAACCAGCCCTTTAAGCCACTGCGCACAGATTAAAATAGCGTTGGTCAGAAGCATTCTGGTTGGGGGGAAGATAAACACAAATAACAAAATAAACAAGGCGTAGCGATGAATCCACAACACAAAGGCCGGAAATTTTTCACTTAAAAATGCGATAATCAAGTGGCTTCCATCGAGTGGAGGGATAGGGAGGAGATTGAAAACTCCGAGCATAACGTTGATGTAGGCAAGAGCTTCAAGAATTTGCAAAAAGCTTAAAGCAACTGCGTCGGATACCAGCTGAGTTGGGAAATGTTTGATGCAGGTAAATGATACGAAGGCCAGAAATAAGTTGGAGCATGGACCTGCGAGTGCGGTCAAAATTGAAAAAAGTTTTGGGTATTTAAAATTGTGCTGATTAAAAGGGACCGGCTTTGCCCATCCAATACGAAAAATGAGGAGAAAAAGCAGTCCGAGTGGATCGATATGTGCCATTGGATTAAGCGTTAACCGGCCAGCTTTCTTTGCTGTTGAATCACCCAAGGCTGTTGCTGCCAGTGCGTGACAAAACTCATGAAAGGTGAGTGCAATTAAAAATGCTGGAAGCATAATTGCCATGCTTGCAAAAATATCGACAAATGCTGATATCATGACATACCTAACTTTAATATTTTAATAAGACAGGATTTTTCCTGAAAGCAATAATTGGTTTATTAAAAAACAATCACAAAAAATAGACGCTCAATAAGTGCACCTAAGCCTGCAATTCCATTTAAAAAGATTGTACTTATCCCAGGAGCAAAAAATAAAATAAGGAGAATATACAAAGCGTATTGCTCAAGCCACGCAACAATGTGTTGTTGTGAATAAGGGAGCACATAATGCAAAATGCGTCCACCGTCAAAAGGAGGCAGTGGAACAAGGTCTAAAATTCCAAAAAATATTGCAACACTCATGACTGATTTAAAAATTTCAAGTAATGAAATAAGTACGTAGCGTGGAAACCCGCATGCAAAAAGAGCTTTAATTGCTAAGGCTGCGCAAAAAGCTAAAACAAAATTTCCTAACGATCCAGAAAGAGCCGTTAGAATTCCGCCTAATCGGTAGTTTTTAAAATTGCTGTCATTGATTGGGACAGGTATAGTCCAACGGACACCCAGTGTAATGAGCATAATAAAAAGGATACCGCGAGGTATGCTTTCGCCTAAAATGGCACCTAGTAAGAAAAAGACAACTAGTACAATTGATAGCCCTGCAATGTCTACGTGTGCAAGTGGATTAAGCGTTAAGAAGCCTTCGTCTTGAGCTGTCTGATCTCCCATGAGCTTTGCGGTAAGTGCTTGAAAAAATCCTTTAAAAGTAAAAACGAGTAGGAAAACGGGGAAGAGCGTAGCAATTAAATTGAGCACTTGCATCAGGTTGTTTGAAGTTGTCATTGTGTATCCTTTGGTTAATAAATCGAGTCATCTTTGCTTAAAATAAAAAATATTGAAAAGACGGTCAAATGCAATAGTTTTAGAAGTTGGAATATTTTTTTGTTCACCAACAGCTGTTTTTGGATTAGAATGCAATATGCAACACCCGTTCGTGGTGGAGGAGGTTGTTTGTAAAACAGCTTCTTGAGCTCGTAAGCATGTATGACCGATAAGCTTTAAAAAAGGAGAGCGTATGAGTCTTCAGAATGCTAAAGTACACCGTGGTAGTTCGAAAAAAACTTTCGATGTCCAGCAGTTATTGTACTCGCTGTTACCACCAGGAATCTTAGCTTTATTCACAACACTTCTGTATCTTCCATCACTAACTTACCCCTTTCAGTTTGATGATATAGCCAATATATCAAAAAAGTTTGCTATACGTTTTGATAATCCATTTAGCAGATGGTGGGGGAGCTCTCGTTGGGTAGGAGAGTGGCTCAACACGGTGAACTATCAAATTGGAGGATTCGACCCATTTTCGTATCGTCTATTTAACTTAATCATTCACATCGCAGCCGGCTTAATTTTATTTTTTCTTGTGCGCGATCTGTGCAAGTATCTTAAATCTAAACCATTTTTCTATGAAAATAGCTTATATATAGCGTTTTGTACTGCTGCGCTTTTCTTGCTTCATCCTGTACAAACACAGACTGTTTCCTATGTTATTCAAGCACGCCTTGAAGGGCTGGCGAGCCTTTTTATCTTGGCGACGTTGTACTTATTTGTTCGGGCAATGTCCACTCAAAATATTGTTGTTCGAGCTGTGCTTATTACAAGCTTCTTCTTTTTTGGATTTCTTTCATGTGGAACAAAAGAAATTGTTGTTGTTTTGCCATTTTTGCTTTTCTTAATGGACTGGTTCTTTTTAGCAGAAGAGAATTGGAGCAATTTCAAACAGCGTCTCTGGCTTCACGTAACATTTGATCTTTTCTTTGCCTTCCTGATGGCCCACTATATGGGTGCAAAATTTGCCGTCGATGCTCTCAGTATGAGAATATCAACAGGCAATAATCGCGGTAATATTTTGACGCAGCATGCATACGATGTTATTACTCCCTTTCATTATTTGATTTCAGAATTCAAGGTGATAGTTCATTATATTTTCATGTTTGTTTGGCCGTTTAATATTAGTGTTGAGTACGATTGGAAGTTAGCGCAACGTGTTTTTAGTCCAGATGTTATTTTTCCTTTTTTAATACTGCTAACGATGGTTGGAACAGCTATTCGTTGCATGATAAAAAAGCAAAATACATTTTTTGCTTTTGGTCTTGCTTGGTTTTTAATCAGTATTGCTCCTCGCGCTACGATTATTCCATCACCAGAACTTGCATGCGATTACAAAACATACCTTTCTTCGATCGGTATTTTATTTATTTTAGCGGTTATTTTTGTATGGGTTGTACGCAGTGCAGTAACCTCTTTCCAGAATGCTCAGCCTATGCTAGCAGATAAAAATGTTCAGCTTGCAGTCTTTTCTTTGCTTATGATCCCAATTACATTTTCTGCCTATTCACGCAATAAAGTGTGGGAAACCTGTGTTGCATTTTGGGAAGACAATGCCGCAAAAGCTCCAGGCAAAGCTCGCGTCCATAACAACTTAGGTGTTGCATATTCTGAAGCAGGAAAAATTGATGAAGCGCTTGCTGCATATAAGAAAGCCATTGAGCTTGATCGTGTCTATTCAGATCCTTTGAGCAATATTGCAGTTGCTTACTCGATGAAAGGTGATCTTGATAAGGCTATTGAATCTCTTGAAATTGCAATTCATATTTGTCCTAATTACCCAGAAGCATACAATAATTTAGGGACATTGCTGTTGCAAAAGAAGCAATATGAGGAGGCTGAACGTTATTTGAACGCGGCTATCCAATTAAGACCTTATTATGGAAAAGCTTTCTACAACTTAGCTCGTATGAATGAAGAGCTCGGTAGACCTGAGGAAGCATGGCAATTCTTAAAGCGTGCTGTTGAAGGCGATCTTGATAATCCAGAAGTTTTCTTCAAATTTGGTCAAATGAGTCTTAAGGTGCAAAAATATGCTGAAGCTATTCAAGCATTTGAATTTGTTGCACAACAAGGCTTTAATGATCAATCGCTTTGGTTTAATTTGGCGAACGCTTACTTTATGGTTAATCAACATGATAAAGCTGAAATGTTATATGAGAAATTAGTGAGAGATTATCCTCTCGATGGTCGCTATGCTTATAATTTGGGCGAAACTTATTTTGTAAAAAAAGATTTTCAGCGAGCGCTTGCCTTGTTTGAAAAAGTTGCAACATTGCCCCGTCCACTACAGCAATCATTTTTTAGAGTAGCAAGTTGTCTAGAACAGCTTGAGCGTTATGATGACGCGCGAGAGTTTTTGGAAAATACGCTTACACGCAATCCACCTGAAGATTTCAAAAAGATGGTACAGAACGAAATTACACGTATGACACTGCAGCACAAAGTGACTGAAGGTAATGGAAGTATTCGTTTATCAGATCTTAAGCAAGCCTTTGCAGCACATACCCCAAAGTCAGAAGATAAGCAGCCTGCAATCCCAGCAGCTGCATAGTAATATGTTTTTGAAGTAATAAAACTCTTTTGGAACCAAGTAGATATAATGTATTTTTGGTTCCAAAAGAGTTTTACTGTAAAAAAAAGTTACTTTTACAAGAAGGAGTGTGTAATGAGTAAGCATGAATCATATGCTCATGAAAAAGCGTATTCAACTACTCAGATGTTTGGCATCCCTCTACTTATGGGATTTCTGACGGTTTTAGTTTATTATTCGTCATTATTTTATGGCTTCATTTTTGATGATTTTCCAACCATTATTCAGTATTTTCATATTCGTATTTTTGACCCAATGGGAATGTTCTTTGCAAATACTCGTTGGATTTCACGCATATTAAATCAGTTTACATATCACTATTGGCAAACGGATCCATTTGCGTATCGGGTTATTGATTTAGCAATGCATATTGCTATTGGCTTAATGATTTTTTATATACTTTTAAGTTTGCTCAGTCGCTTTACGCGTAACGATTTTGTCCAAAATAATGCCTATTTTATTTCGTTACTTACTGCAGGGCTCTTTCTGCTGCATCCAGTACAAACACAAACAGCAACATACATCACTCAGATGCGTCTAGAAGGGTTAGTTGCGCTTTTTTCATTTTTTGTGATAGCAACATTTATAGCGAGCGTTCATGCACCAAAGGCGAGTCATCGAATCTTGTGGTTGGTTGTTTCTTATCTTGGAACTTCATTTGCGGCAGGAACAAAAGAAATTATTATAGTGCTGCCTGTACTGCTTGTTTTAGTTGATTGGTTTTTTATAGCCCAAGGGGATTTAGAAAAATTTAAAACACGGTTGTGGGTACATGCAGGTTATTTTGCAGTTCTTTTTGGGACACTTGCTTATATGGGTATTCGTCCTGGATATGTTGCTCATTTGGTTGGCACTCCATTACGTAATAATCGTGGAAATGTTTTGACGGGAAACCCCGATGTTTACATCAGCACTTTTTCTTATCTGATTTCTCAATTCAAAGTAATGTTGCATTACATGCTTATTTTTGTCTGGCCATTTCGCATTAGTTTTGACTATGATATGCGGCTTGCAAAATCATTATTTAGTATGGATGTGATTGTTCCAGCAACGATCTTGCTCTCTTTGACATGGTGGACATTTAAGCGTTTTATGAAAAATAAAGCGGATCTTTTTGTTTTTGCTTTTGCATGGTTTTTGATTGCGATGCTGCCGCGTACGAGTATTTTTCCATCAACTGAGTTGATATGTGATTACAAAACATATCTTGCTTCATTTGGTGCAATGTTTGCTTTGGCGATTGTTTGTGCGCGAGGCGTTGAGTTTATTCTTCATATGGTTAAAGGGTTAGATATGATTATAAATAAGCATGTAACACAAGTTACGGTTGGTCTTTTGATGCTCTCTTGCATAGGTTTTGCATCAAATCAACAGAATAAGGTGTGGAGCTCGGATCTAAATTTTTGGCAGGCTGCTGTAGATCATGCTCCAACCAAAGCGCGTG
>CAYSDC010000081.1:2575-6702 GCA_964429765.1 uncultured Pseudomonadota bacterium | reverse complement strand
ATTCATGATAAACCTCCATAAATTCAGAATTATAACCTGAGCCTAGTTTATCACGCCCAAGGCAATATTACAAATGGCATTATTAACCTAAAGAGCCACATATTATTTCAGGCTATCCTCTTGGCCTGAACAAGCCCTTTTCACCCTTCTCAAGGGTGAAAAAAAGCAAAAAATCTGGCGTACAGAGCATATGTTCTGTACGCCAGATTTAAACAGCACTACAAAAGAATATTGATTATCTATGTAAGTTGATGAGCTTTTCTAAATCTAAATGGACAACCTGAGGGTTGGTAATATTATCAATAAATTCTTGTGGGATGCCGCACGCGAGAGCCACTTTAACAAAAATTTCAACACGTATAATCGAAGAATCAACTACAAATTTTTGATACGTTGCAGCGATCTTATTACGAGCAAGTTCCGATGCACAAAAGTTAAATATTTCCTTATGACGCTCATAAACGTTCATCTCACTTATAATCTGCAATTCAGACGTTTCTTCACAGTCACTTGTGCCATCTAATTTTTCTCGAGCTTCACGCTTTGTACGTAGTTGTGGCATTAGCTTTTGAATCAAGAATGATGCATGAGAATGATTCTCTTTGTATTGTTCACGCAACGCATTAAAGTCTGTATCTAATTCAACGATCTCTTTGGCATAAATAGTTTTTATGTAGTCTTCAAGGTAATCAATGTACCCTGTAGGACAAGATTGCAATGGCCATCCTTGTAGTGGATTAAAAGGCTTATCCCCCGGGATAAAATAACTTCTAGCAACAGAAAGATCGTATGCAATCAATCCATGCGCAGTAAGCACATCCAAATCTTCTTTGATAAAAAGTTTTTCGATGACACTTTGAATCTCTTTTTTTTCTTTTAAGTAATCCTTAAAATCATTCCCAGTAGGCACAAAGCCGGAATCGTGAAATACTAATTCATAGCTGTTACGAGAAAGCGAATAGAGCACAACAGCTATCCAATGATACCGATTGGAATGCGTAGCAACATTACGGGGATGCGGAACTTCATCATTGGGAAATCGAGCTACATTAATCATAAAGACTTGAGGTAAACCATCATTACGAAATTTTCTTACACGCTCCAATAACTCAGAGCTTATTCCATCGCCACACACTAATCGTTCGAGGTGATATGGTGAACTAAAAATGGTCGTATTATTTGCACATTTATTTTTTTTACCATATTGAGTACTTGGAGCAAGCCCCGCTTCGAGCACACCATCGTCAACAAGCATTGAAATTAATCGATCAAGCTCGAACTCATGCACGTTATCAACAAAATCATTACGACGCAATGAGAATAATGTATTTTCAATCTTTGCTTTAATATTGGCCAAAAAACTTTTTTCAGACTCTATTTTATTATATTTTGAACGCAATTCTTCAATACAAGTCGCCCACTTACCAAGATATGTATTAAAAAGCTCTCTGTTTCGACGATTATCTTTCTTGAAATCATCATTAAGGTTCAGGCCGCATAACACATTCCATAATGCGTAGTAACCAGAGCAACCTTCATGACCAGGGACATCAGCTTGCTTAAGACTTGCTCGAACACAACTCTTAACAATGCATTCCCCTTGAGAATCTTGCGATGAAACCTTTTGTTTTTTTTGAGCTGGAGCTTCTATCTTATCTTGTAGAGCAGTCCGCTTACCTGTTGTAGCAGGCTGAGCATCCATAGCAAAAACAACATTGCTCACCTGAGCAAGTAATAACACAAGAGCACCAAGTATACGTACTTTATTCATGATAAACCTCCATAAGTTCAGAATTATAACCTGAGCCTAGTGTATCAAGAATAAATAAGTATTACAAATGGTATTATTCTTCGAAGAATGCAACCATTCGCTCAAGGGTCATTCCGCGCGATCCTTTGACTAGTACAAGCGCTTTGCGCTGCTCAAGAGCAGCTTGTAAAAGCTGTACAGCACCTTCCCACGATGGAACAAAATTAATAGAAAGATAGACTGGAGCGGTTTTGGCAATCAATTTTGCCCGCTCGCCTACCAAAATCAGCGTATCAAGCGTAGAAGATTTATTCAAAAATCGGCCAATTTGTCGGTGCCAATAGGCTTCCTTGTCACCCAGTTCAAGCATATCACCAAGAATTGCAACCTTAGAGCCGGGGCTTTTCATTTGATCAAAAGCGGTCAAAGCAGCCTTCATGCTTTCAGGATTTGCATTATAGCAATCACTAATGATGAGGCCGCGATCATTCTTGATTTTTTTTGTCTGGAAACGATTTTCAAACGATTTATATTCACCAAGCGCATGGACTAATGTATCAAGCGGAATATCGAGAAAATAGGCAACGGCACTTGCAGCCAAAGCATTGTTAATCAACCCTTGATGATTCCCTTGCAAAACGACTTCCGCCTTTTTGCCAAACCACTTGAGCGTAAACTTTGAGCACAAGTTGCCATCAGCATCTTGAACCACACTCACTCGCCGTGCCTGCACCTGGTTACGCATCTTAAAACCA
This sequence comes from uncultured Pseudomonadota bacterium, assembly GCA_964429765.1. Lineage (GTDB taxonomy): Bacteria > Babelota > Babeliae > Babelales > RVW-14 > JAFEAY01. The sequence goes on along the minus strand of CAYSDC010000081.1, from coordinate 4,197 downwards.
AATTTTGTAATTGGATGACGGTAGGTGACAGAGGTTAAAAATTCTTGGTCACCAAATACAATGCCTATATTTTGTGGCGTAAAATAGTTAAAAAGCTGTCGCTTTTGAGCACAAACTTCTGCTAATGATCCAATGTGTTCCACATGAGAATGAGCAATGCAGGTAATAATTCCGATAGTTGGACGTAGAATGTCGGCAAGCTCTGCTAAAACATCTTTGTGATGCAAACTCACTTCAAAGACACCTACTTGCACATCGGCGGGCATGCGCAGAATATTGGCACACAAGCCAAGAACTGTATTTTGATTTTTATATGAAACGTATGCTGATCGCTGCGCTGTTGCAAAAATGATACGCAATATCTCTTTGGTTGTTGTCTTTCCAATAGAACCGGTAACACCAATAATAGGACAGGTAAATTGCTGTCGCCATGCTTTTGCAAGATCGATTAATGCTTGGAATGTATCGGGTACCGCTATGACAAGTTTATTGCGTAACGCACCAGCGTGCTGTGTTTTAATCTGATCATAAGAATCAACAGAAACCAACAAAGCACCTGCTTCTTTTTCAAGAACCTGAGCAATAAAATCATGGCCATCAACCTTGTTACCTTGCAGTGCAACAAAAAGATCATTTTTTTCAACATCACGACTATCAAAGCTGACACGAATTTCTTGGTCGCTCAACTGAAATAAAGATGCGTGTCCATGGACACCATCAACCCACAACGTTGCGTACGGAAGTGCTGCTTGTAAAAAAGTTTTGCTTAATACCATAAATTCCCACAGTGACGATCAATTCAGCTATCTTATTAGACGACGACAGTATGAAGGACAACTTACGTGTTCCATGGTATTTGTCAAGATCGTCTAGCAAGCTTTAATGCGTAATTCTGCTTTGTATGGCTCGAGATTCTCAGTTATAAAGTTAGAACTCATCACATAAGAATCTCTCAACCCTCATATGATGAGTTCAATTTTTTAATGCAGCACCTTGCGAGGCTTACTCCCTTGCGCAGGCGCAATCAATCCATCAATTTCTAACTTCTCAATAATGCGGGCAGAACGGTTAAATCCAATACGATATTGTCGTTGCAACATTGAAATAGATATTTCATTAACCGATTTAAGGAAAGCAACTACTGAATCGTACAACTCATCTTCTTGCTCATCGCTAGAAGTATTGTTACAACGAGTTAACTCTTCATTCAAATCAAGATATGCAGGAGCCGCTTGTGCACGCAAATAACACGCCAGTCGTTCAATCTCTTGGTCTGAAACAAAAGCTCCGTGTACACGACGTAAATCGGGAGATGCAGCATTCATGAATAACAAATCACCACGCCCTAACAATTTCTCTGCCCCTGATGCATCAAGAATAGTACGTGAATCAACTTTTGATGAAACACGAAATGATATGCGGCTTGGAAAGTTCACTTTAATCAAACCGGTTACCACATCAACCGACGGCCGCTGCGTCGCAAGCACCAAATGAATGCCCGCCGCGCGCGCCTTCTGCGCGAGCCGGGCGATGAGCTCCTCGATCTTCTTGCCGGCGACCATCATCAGGTCGGCGAGCTCGTCGATCACCACCACGATGAACGGCAGCTCTTCGAGCGGCTC
>CAYSDC010000081.1:0-2565 GCA_964429765.1 uncultured Pseudomonadota bacterium | reverse complement strand
GCCGCAACCATCATCAAGTCAGCAAGCTCATCAATCATCACCACAATAAACGGCATGGGCTCAAATGCACCACCCTCTTTGTCCCGCTTTCCTTGAGCAGCAAGCCTTTGATATTCAACGACACTCCGAACACCAGCTGCAGCCATACGCTGATAACGCTGTTCCATCTCAGCCACCAACCACTTAAGCACACCGGCCGCTTTGTGCGGTTGTGTAACAATAGGAAAAAGCAGATGAGGAATATCGGTATACGGTGTAAACTCAAGCCGCTTGGGATCAATCAACACAAGCTTAAGTTCATCAGGCGTTCGCTTGCATAACAAACTCACAAGCATCGCATTCATGCCAACCGATTTTCCAGACCCTGTTGCCCCTGCAACAAGCACGTGCGGCATACTCAATAAATCCAACATCACCGGATTACCTGTTACATCGACACCTAGTACAAGTGGCAAGTAACCCGCAAATTGCTCAAATGCAGGTGTACATAATGCTTGAGAAATCAAGATATCTTGGCGAGTTTGATTTGAAATTTCAAAACCAACAACATTCTTGCCGGGAATGGGAGCAATAATTCTGATACTCAGCGCCGTAAGCACCATTGCCAGATCATCTTCAAGTGCAATAATTTTACTAATTTTGCTATCAATATCCGGCTTGTATTCAAATAACGTAATGACAGGCCCTGGGGTGATAGCAGTTACCTGACCATTCAAGCCAAACCGCGCTAATTTTTCTTCAAGCATTTTACCACGCCCAGCGTATAGTTCCTGCTCATGGCCTACATCAACACGTATAGGCTTTGCCGTAAACGCATGCGCATCGGGTAAAATAAATTGATTGTCATCAACATCCGCATGTGTCTCAGTCTCATCACACAGTTGGTCATACCACAACTGGCCATCGGATAAACGTAACGAAAAAATGTTAACGCCAAGCACAGAGTTTGGCAGGCGGTGCAAAGAATATTTTCCTATTTTGGTGATAACACTTTTGGTTCGAACCGACATCTCTCCTAAAGCTTCATATGAAATGTCGGAACACAATTGAGCAATTGAAGCTTCTTCAAGCGTACAGTCTTGAGCATCAACGGGCATAGGAGTTTGAGCTTGCTCAAAACCTTCAACCTCTTCTTGAGCTTTTTGAGTGAAAATGTGCTGGCCTGCTGCATGTGCAGGCTCAAAGACAACTTGAATTACGCTTTTGACCGGCTTAATAGTTTGATACATTTTTTTAAACGCTTTGCATACAAAAGCAAGCATCAATTTCAATAACGAATACGCTTGTAAGCTTAATACCCAGAACATATTTGCAAAAAATTGCATACACCGAAGAGCGATATCAAATAATGAAATACGTGCTGCAAAAAGCAACCCTACCCAAAGCGCAGCGGTCAGCACAATCAGCGACCCTTGATAGCCACACAATGGATGTATCAACAGATCGACCACGTAACCAAGCAGTCCACCGGGCACACGGTATAATGGATCAACGCGCAACACAGCGCAAAGACCAGCAACAGCAATGCTTGAAGCTACGAGCCCTAACAAACGAGACCATGCTTCACCGCCCTGCAACATGCTCTTTGAGCTTTTCAAAGCAGAGCCAGACAAAAGTTCTTGCAACGTTTTGCGGCGCAACATCACTGCCGCACACAGCACAAAAATTAATAACACAACATATGCTGCACAACCAAATAAATAAAGCGCTAGCGCAGCACACTGTGCACCAAGAGCACCACCCCAATTGCGCACCGGACTTGGTTGCGTAGAAAAATAAAACAATGAAGCATCGGTTGAGTGATATGACAATAACGAAATAAGAAGATACAGAGTACTTGCAGCAAGTAACACACCACACATCTCTTTGACGTACTGCTGCGATGGCTTTTTTAAGAGTAGTTTTTTACGATTAATCATACCAACCCCTTTCCCCAAGTAACATAAAATCCCATTCTTATGGTACATCATTTGATACGAGGAAAATAAGATATTTTCATAATGAAGACGTAACAATATGAATCTCAAATCAAGTTTAAGAGAACATTAATCTAAAAAAAGCTTATTCACACAATGCTCTTTTAATCAAAAAACATTAACCAAATAAGTAAACCAATTGGCACAATCATATAAAACCCAAACAGAAACATTTTCCGCGCAAGCGCAACTCAGTAAGCACATGCAAATAATACATACGCAACAATACTTGAAAGTATTATGGTAAGAACAAGCGCTGGGGTGAAAATTTCAAACCATTCTGGATGCTTTATAAAATCACCTACACCATTAACAAAAAAACCTGCTATCACCAACGGAATAAAAATAACAAATGATGCTTGAAATGCACGCACAGGTGAGTATCCCAAAAGGCGCGCCGTTACAAAGGTTATTGCAAAACGAGAGATCCCAGGAACTAAGGCGAGACCTTGCACGAGACCAAGGATGAAGGCATGTTGAAAATTGCTCGGCTTGCTGGGTGTCTTGAAGGGGACATGAGCAAATCCTCTCAATAACAAATAATTATTTTTCTCGCACCTCTCTACCAACCACAGCACAACAAACAACA
>CAYSDC010000080.1:3853-6732 GCA_964429765.1 uncultured Pseudomonadota bacterium | reverse complement strand
CGGCCTTAAGAAAAAAGCTGCTAAGAAAGCGAAAAAAGCTAAAGGTATTACCAAAAAAGCTCGTAAAGCAGCCAAGAAAGGCGCTAAAAAAGGCGCTAAAAAAGGTGCCAAGAAGGGTGCTAAAAAGGCAGCCAAAAAAGGTGCAAAGAAAGGCGCTAAAAAAGGAGCCAAGAAGGGCGCTAAAAAAGGAGCCAAGAAGGGTGCTAAAAAGGCAGCTAAAAAAGGTGCAAAGAAAGGCGCTAAAAAAGGAGCCAAGAAAAGCGCTAAAAAAGGTGCCAAAAAAGTAGCTAAAAAAGGAGCCAAGAAGGGCGCCAAGAAAGGAGCTAAAAAAGCATCTAAGAAAGGTGTTAAGAAAAGTTCCAAAAAAGGTGCTAAAAAATCGGCAAAAAAGAAATCAAAAAAGTCAGCAAATAAATAAGCTAATACTTGAATAAAGTAGAGCTTTAGCGCTTGAGTAGAATAGGGCCAGAAAATTAACTCTGGCCCTATTCTATTTTGAGCTGAGTATGAGTTTAGTGGTTTTACTGGAATCATTGATTTTTGCTATCACTGTAATGCTATGCTTGTACCGGATATAGATTTTGGTTAAATAATGAATGTGTATGAGGGGATGTTATGAATATCGTGTGGGGGAAATTCTATAACGCAAAGAGATTTTTTTTATTATCATTGATTTTATTTCTTATAACTATGGTTGGAGTTTCAGCTAGGACTACAGGCAGGCCCGCGCATCGTTCTGTTGCGCCGTCAACAGCGTCGCCCGCGTTGCAGATTATTCGAGGTTTGTATGGTGACCTTACCTTGCAAGCAGGGGTTGCTGATGTTACTTCGGTTCTCCGACAAAATGTTAAAAGTAATCAACTTTATTTGCCTGCAGAATCTAAAGTTGCTTGGTTGGGAGATCCAGCTCCAGGAAGAGCAAAATCGCTACTGATTATTTTTAGAATAGGTAATAATCTTTACCTTAAGCTTATTGCTGATATGGCAGGCGATACTATTTCTGCAGCAACAGCGCAAAGAGCTATGTTATTAATTGGTTCTTCACAGCAAGCTCCTGTAGCACCAAGAGTACAACAGCCTGCAAGACCAGTGCAAGTTTCGGCTCCGAATCAAATGCTTGGCGGTGTTCCTGTCATGGTTACACAGCCAGGAGCTGCTTCGCAGCCTATGACGCAGACTCAACAAGAAGTGCAAATGGGTAATGTGCAGCAACGGCGTATGGAGCAGTTCAGACAACAATAATAGTTTAACGTTACAGTGATAGATAAGTGTTTTTAAGAAGGTGTTGCTTTTGTTCTATGTGCGTATGATACACTATGCGTCAGAAGTGACAAAAGATTGCAAAAGGATTGGGAGGAAGATGATGAGAAGAATCATTAAGAAGTTTCATTATTCGTTGCTTTTATTGGTAATGGTGCTACTGGTTCCATGTTTGTTTCAAGAATGTCGTGCAGCTGAGCTCGCAAAAATTAAGACGGTTATTTTTGGTTTGTACGGCGATTTGACTTCTAAAAAAGCGAACACGCGCGTCGATGTTACTGACAAACTGAAAGCTATGCTTAAAGATGGAAAAATTCAGGGCAAAACTGTCGAGAAATCTTTTGGTATTGATCCTGCAAAAGGTAAACATAAAGGCCTTTTTGTTATTTATAAAACAAAAGATGGTAAATTTTTCAGTCGAGTAAAAAGCGGTAATAAGAGTTTGAAGTTTCCTCAAACAAAAGATGTTTTGTTCAATAATGGACATGCAGAGCCATCAGACCTTCAAGTTTTACAGGCATTCTATGGTGATTTAAATAGGCCAAAAAAAGATACAACAATAATCAATGTTACTGCACAGACTCAAGCTCTCGTACAAGGTAAAACGCTGACTATATCAGATAAAAAGAATCTTTTTGGCAATACTATAAAAAATGCTTCTAAAGGTTTAATTGTGCTTTATCGTGTTGGGAATGAGCTTTATGTTAAAGTTTGGGGAGATGGAGAAAAAGGTTCGATTTCTACTGTAAATCATAAGAATGCATATAAAGTTCATACATTCAAAAAGCGCAAAAGCAAAGAACCTATTACGTTGCCTGTTCCGTCTTCAGCTGTTTCTGTAACAGCACCATCAATCGAGAGAACTATAGCAAGCTCAAGTCCAGCTCTTGCAATGTTTCCTGAAGGAGCAAGAGTTGTATTGATGTCTTATGTAGACCAAGAGCGACCTCATTTATTGCAAATTGGTAAAAAAGGTGAACTTGTTCCTCAAGGGCTTGATCCAAAAGACCCATCTGTTCAATTTATTGTAAGTCGTAGTGGTGATTGGATAAGTTTTAAATCTGTTGTAACCGGTGAAGCTATTCAAGTTTTACCTCGACTTCATATGGTGCGCTTGGCAAAAGAAGGCGCTCCTGAATGGGCTGAATGGTCAGCTGAATTTGATGATCCTGCTCATGCATATAGCTTTGTCTACTTAAAGAATCGCGCTTCTGGCGGATATCTAAGTGCTCCAGCCGGAGCTTGGACGCTTGGTCGTATGTGGACAACGTTAAAAGAGCGCGTTGATAAGAGTTTAGGCAAGGGAGCAGTTCTGCCATCTGCAGAGCCAGCTATCAAGAGCAATGAAGGCAGGCTCAAAATTTTTATCGTTGATGATTTAATCAAAACGATGGAAAGTAAATCTCAAAAGTCATTGCCAGAAAAAATTGTTGAAAAAGTGGTTGATGTTGCACGAGCGTTAGAACCAACCAATACAATTCCTGGTGGGCATGAATTTAGCTACTCTCCTATTATTCACCGTATGAAAGTCAAATATCACGATAATTGGAAGTTTACCACTCCAGGTTCAGGGTCAATTGTATTTGATGCTCAAACAAAGAATCGCATGATTGTAAGCA
>CAYSDC010000080.1:3174-3843 GCA_964429765.1 uncultured Pseudomonadota bacterium | reverse complement strand
ATCAAGTGTTCCTCGTGATTTAGATAATGGTATGTACCACATTTCAATTGGACACAAAAATAATACACGCAGTGGTATTACCAAGAGAGCCAATGGAAAGATGCTGTTTGAAAAAGACATCAAAAATGGTGCAAGTAAGGATGTTGTAATCACCGGTGGTCTTCCAGGAGATGGTAGAACGTTTGATTCTTATTGGATCAAGATTGATAAAGGAACTATTTCATTTGGTAAAGGTCGTGTTGTTGGTCAAAATGAGCACATGCGTTGGACCGACCCTGATCCTGTAAAATTAGTAAGTTATATAGGATTTGGTGGCGGTAAACTCAATAAAGTTGATTATAAAAACATTGAAATTAATAGCTATCCGTCCGGAGAAGAGCTTTCTCGTGGCATATCTACAGCTGTGCTTCCGGCTGATTTTAATCCTGAGCACATTAAGGCGCAATCTATTGCAGCTGGTCTACGTGATGGAGAGTTAGAGCTATTTGCCGTTATTGATCATGAGCTTTATTATCGCGATCATGGTTCAATGGCAACAAATCCATGGAAGAAATTCTACTTTCAAACTCCAGATGGCAACTGAACTAAGAAGGTGGAAGTGCGATGGGGGGAAAAATTAAAAAACACACACACGGTATATCAATAGCTCCGGAAAAAAAATAATTATGC
>CAYSDC010000080.1:0-3164 GCA_964429765.1 uncultured Pseudomonadota bacterium | reverse complement strand
AAGTTGACGCAAAAGAGTTTACAAAAGTAAGGCACGTTTCAGTTGCTCCTCATGATGGGACTTTGTACGTTGTTACTATGGATGGACACATACTTCGATACAACTGGCCGACAGCAGCTGCTATTACAGCAGTTGCCCCTGTAGTTGCTCCAATAGCTGTTCCCATTAAGAAAGTAACAAAAAAATCTCGAGCTCAAAAACGTGCTTCTTCTCGTAAAAAAGGAGCAGGTAAGAAAAAGAAGCGTGCAAAGTCTGCTGGGAAAACTGCTCAGAAAAAAGTAGTGAATAAGAAAAAACGCTCGAGTGCTGCTGGAAAAGCTGCTAAGAAAAAACGAGCACGTAAATCGGCTAAAAAAAGCGTAAAAAAATCAACAGCTACGCCGCAATAAGTTATCTTGCCAATGAAAAGCATGAAAGCGTAAAAACGGTGTGAATAAAGGAGCTGGAATGAGAATAAAAGAGATGAAATTAATGGTGTTTGCAGGCATTTTATTAATGACTGTAGTCGGTTGTTATGGATTTAATGGTGGCTCATGGACCGATATTGGCTCTGATGCAGGAACTAAATTTGTTCAAGTTGCTACAGGAAATGAAAAGACAGTTGTGGCTCGCGATGCTGCTGGAGAAGTGTATAAACTTCAAGATGGTAAATGGGAAAAACTTGGTGGTGGCAAAGCGCGTTGGATTGCTGTTGGAGGCGATGGATCAATTTTTGCTGTAGGTAAAGAGACTCGCAAACTTTATCGTCGTACAGCTGGATCTTGGGAAGTTGTTCCTAATATTGAAAAGCTTTCGCGCGTTGTGGTGCTTGATGAAAGTCGCATGTGGGGCGTATTAAAAACAAAAGATGGCTCTGAAGTTTGGCAATTCGAAGGTGGTAAGTGGGCTCGACCACTTGCAGCTGATGGCAAAACACCGGCAGCTCACTGGAGAAATATTGCTGTAGCACCAGGAGTTTTTTTAGTGACCGACATGTCGGGCGATGTGATGATGCGAAGCACTAAGATTGCGCCAGTAGTTGCTAAGCCAGCTCCTAAGAAAACTGGAAAGAAAAAAGATAAAAAGGCCAAGAAGGCAAAGAAATCTAAGAAGGCTAAGAAAGCTTCAAAAAAAACAGCAAAAAAGCCCGTAAAGAAATCAGCAAAGCGTAAAAAGGGTGCAGCAGGTCGTAAAGCAGTACAATCAAAAGCCAAGGGCAAGAAAAAATCATCTGGTAAAAAAATAGCTAAAAAAAGTTCGAAAAAAGGTACCAAGAAAAGCGCTAAAAAAGGTGCCAAAAAAGTAGCTAAGAAAAAATCAAAAAAGAAAGCTGCGCAAGAGAAGGCTACAACACAAATTTAATAAAGCTTGATACATTGCAAAACAATGGAAAAGGGGTGAGTTATACAAATCTCACCCCTTTTCCATTTATAGAACATAAAAATAATCGAGCTGTTCGGTTGACGCTGGCAACACAACGCTTTATGTTGAAAGAGGAGAGGTGTGATGATCATGTGAAAAATTCAGACTTTTTATTATTAAGAAATATTTTATACAGTTGCTCGAGTAGCAATGATTGCGTGACATGGTTTACAAACTATGCTGATCAAGGACATTGCTGGGCTCTGTATATGTTGACGCGTGACAAATTTATTCGCAATGGAGGTGGTCAACTTGAAATGGCTGATGATGCTCTTGTTTCTTCGCTTGAATGCATTATGAAATTTATTATACGCTTTGAGCAAGATGCTGCTTGTTGGGAGCTTTTGGGGCATACAATTTCTTCGGACCTTCGCACAGGTTTGAGAACGAAAATTCGTGATTGGTTTACACCGATGATTCGAGCAAAGTGCAAAAAAAATTTCAAGAAAGCGCTTGCTGGTGTTGAGATCTGGTTTAATAATTTTTCAGATTGTAGCCAAGGGTTATTGGGTGATTGTCCTAGTTATTATCAAGAACTTCTATCACTGCCAACCCCTGTTTGTGTAAGAGCAATGCTTTGGGAGTTACCACAAACGTTGACATATGTTGACGTTGAATATGCTTGGATAACTGTGTGCTCCGATGAGTTCAATCTAGCACGTTTTCGTGATCAACGAAAAAAAGTACTTAATCAATTGTTAAATGAATATAAAGAGATAGCAAATGCTCAAAAGTTTATCACCTCTTTAAGTAATGAGCCATCTGGAGTGATGGCTACAGTGACAAACTATACTGGCGCTGCAACCGGCTACGTCAGTCCAGTTTTGGGATCATTTATTAGAACTGTTTTTGGGGGTAAATAAATTTAGCTTTTAGAGCAGAGCACAACAAAGAATAATTGTTCATTGTGCTCTGCAAAATTACTTAAAAATCGATATGCTTTGGATAGCGAGGAAATGGAATAACATCTCGGATATTCTCTACACCGGTTGAAAATTGAACCAATCGTTCAAGTCCAAGTCCAAAGCCTGCATGAGGAACGCTTCCAAATTTGCGTAGCTCAAGATACCACCAGTAAGCATCTTTGTTCAGACCGGCATGTACCATTCTTTGTTCAAGAAGTTCAAGTCTGTCTTCACGTTGAGATCCTCCGATAATTTCACCAACACCTGGCACAAGAACGTCCATAGCTGCAACGGTTTTATTATCGTCGTTAAGGCGCATATAAAAAGACTTAATCTCTTGAGGGTAGTTGATTAAGATAACGGGAGTTTTGCAATATTCTTCCGCCAAATAGCGCTCGTGTTCGGACTGAAGGTCGGTACCCCATGTGACAGGATACTCAAATTTCTTTCCACTGTTTTGTAGAATTTCTATTGCTTGAGTGTAGGGTATTCGAGCAAATGGGCTTGCAACAACATGCTTGAGCCGCTCAGGCATCAAAAAATTCCATATCTTGTAGGTTGTTGTTGAGCACATATTCTAGACAGTATTTGAGATACTGTTCGGCGCAATTCATATTATCAGTCAAGTCTGCAAAAGCCATTTCAGGCTCAATCATCCAAAACTCTGCCAAGTGGCGTGAGGTGTTAGAATTCTCTGCACGAAATGTTGGTCCAAAGGTGTAAATATCCGAAAGCGCACATGCATAAGCTTCACCATTGAGCTGGCCAGATACAGTTAAGAATGATTGTTTACCAAAAAACTCTTGGGAGTAATCAACTTTTTTATCCGGTGTACGTGGTGGATTGTTGCAATCAATC
>CAYSDC010000079.1:4858-6777 GCA_964429765.1 uncultured Pseudomonadota bacterium | reverse complement strand
TTTTTTCACACCTTGATTATTAACGATAAGTACAAGCACTTTGCCCCCGGGCAATAGCTCAAAGTTCAAAAATCCATTTTTCCTCATCGAAACATTAGAAACTAAAGGTTGTTCCTTTTTTCTCCAGTTATCGTTCTCCTTCTCAAAAATAATCAATTCTCCATTCCTGTTTCCAACCACTAAAAGTGTGTTATCAGATGAAATTTTGAAATTTGCAATATTGTCAGATATCTCAATTTTATCTGGAACCCAAACGTTATCCTGTTTTTTAGTTACATACAACTTTTCATCGCTGCCTCTAAACCACAAAGTTGTTCCATCAGATGAAAACTCAAAATCAAACAGGCAATTATTAAAAAATTCTTGTTCAATCCACTCATCATTAATTTTATGAAAAAGCTTGTTTTTCACTAGACAAGTTCCCGGATAATTATCATCTTTCATGCTTACAATAAGCGATTGACCATCTGGAGAAATTTTTCTCATTCCGGAAAGCTCACCGTGCATCAACGGGGACTCGCTCTTTAGAACATAGACCGCAGATGCAATTCTTGTCAGGCTCAACATAAAAAATAATACTTTTGCGACCTTCTTCATTACAACTTTCAGTTAACAATTTTGGACTGATATCAAACAGAACGCCTGCAAGCAAACGCAAGCATTGCGATATACATTATTAATAAAATAATAAAAAATGTAACCACATTATAAAAAGCAAGACCTTCAAATAAAGCACAGGGTTTACCATATGCGGTAATAACCGCATACCGAGCAAGAACAAATTTGCTTTGCTGAACAAATAGAGAAAGCACTTTGTCAAAGTCAAATAAGCGTCGCAAAAAAAAGATGCTTGCAATCACAAGAACTGGAGCTATGAAATATCCATCAAGCCATGGATAGTAGAATTTTGTATTGCTCAATGACAGGTGCTTTTTGTATCGCCATGCATAAAAAGCAATTGCTAAGCACGAGAATGGAATAACACAATTGCCCAATAGCTGGACTTCTCCAGCAAACTTTTCTGAAGCAAAAATTGCCGAAGGAGTAAACCACAGCCACGATTTGAGTGCTGCAAAACTTAGCATGTTTTGATATGGAACCACCGGGTTGGCCCACGGATTTGCATAAAATAAAAGAAGAAAAAAAGCTACCACAAAACCGTAGAACGCTGCAAAAGTGTACATATTCGTGATTAGCAAGAATGGAACAAGCCACATGAGATATTGTGGGCAGATACCGGATAATCCAAAAAGAAGTGCTAGAATAATTAATATCGCTTGCATAACTTGTACTCGTTCATGATAATAAAACCATGTAAGCACTCCAATACCACCAAGAAATAGTATTCTGTTTTTAAGAATAGTCGCAACAAAAGTATCTTGAATTAATGGACAAAATGGAAGGCCGAGTACCTGAACACCTTGATTGCAATAACGCAAAATTGTATCAAGCAGCTTAATCAAATCAAAACCATACAACGCCAAGATGCCAAGCACAATTGATGAGATAGCAACAAAGCCGATAAAAGAAGCTGCCTGATTCTTGAGATAGTTTAAAAGCTCTTGTGGCGCACGCTTCCAATCAAACCGAGCAAGCAAAACACCCAATATCACTGTAAAAATCATGAGACCTAATAAACTTATGCTTAAGAAGATTGGTGTTTTGACAATCGCTAGAGAACATTTTAATACTTTGAACATGCAAAAAAAGCTTGCAAAAATCGCAATTCCAATCGCAAAGGCCCAAATGCCCGCACGCCACAACAGTCTCATTTGTTGAGAAAAATTTTTGTAGGGCGTAAAAAAAAATGGAAGAAAAATCAGTGAGGCCGGTTTGATCAAAAGTGAAAGGCCAAAAAGAACGCCAAAACAAAAGAACTTGGTTTTGCTATCGGCAAAAAAGTCTCTCACATAAAAGCT
>CAYSDC010000079.1:3560-4848 GCA_964429765.1 uncultured Pseudomonadota bacterium | reverse complement strand
AAGAAATAAGGCATCCCACTGACCATGAATTGAGGTTATCATGATAGCAACTGGGCAAACCGCATAGGCAAGTCCACACAACCACGCTTGATTTGGCTTTATTTTTTTAACAATATCAACAATCAGTATTGCTAGAAATGAATCGAAAAAAATAGGTATTATTTTCATACAAAATGCTACAGGAAGAGCTGTCTTTACAACCAAAAATCCGGCAAGCCACAAAAAGTACGTCAGCACAGGAACATAGTTCCACATAGGGAATGCAAGTAAGTCATGATGCAAGGTGCAGTGCGTCATAGAGATAAAACATGGCACATCAACACTGCCAAAAAAAATGTATCCCAGCAAACTACGCGTACCGAAGGCTATTAAAAATATGAGTAATCGACTCACCCACGCAGATCGAACAAGAACCATAGATCACTCGCCATAATAATGTGTAAGTATTTTGTTATAAACTTTTTCCATCATTGGGCAAAAGAGAGCACTTACTGTTTTTAAATCTTGTGCGTTCACCTTTGCAGAACCAACCGATGTTGTCCCATGAATATCGGAGCGATGTTTATCGACAAATGTTCCATCTTGATCAAGAGCTTTAGCCGGTAGTTTCCAGTACGCTCCCAAAATATTGACGCCCACTTTGCCGTTTATACGATGCGTTGCAAAAACAAGTCGCATCGTTGCATCATACATTTGACCATTGACCGTAACCGGTTTTGAAGGAATATATTCTTCAACCATAAAACTTTTTGCTTCACCAAAAAGCCAAAAACCATAACAATAGGGCTGCTGGTTGCACATTTTTTTAAGCGCTACTTTATCATACATAATCGTGCGCAAGGTGATATCAAGTTCATCTTTGGTGACAAAAATGACGCCTCGCCCTCGACTACCATCAATTGGCTTGATAACAAGTACATCACTTTTTACCACATCAATAATCGACGCCGCAAGAGACGGTGTATACCTTTTATTGCACACTTTACACGCAGGCCTATACGGAATAAGCGCTTCATCATCTCTAAATAAAAGCTCTGTTTCACGCTTATTAATAACTTTATCATGCACAGATTCATTAACAAAAATAAGCTGTGGAAACTTGCGCTTCATCGCATCAATAGCAGTTCGTTGATGCTCCCCTCTTCTGGCAAAGACGATCCCTTTGTAATTCTTTAAATTTTGCAGACCTTGCGCACGAGCAGCCTCTTCGATTTTTCCATTGAGTCGAACAACGCTCTGCACATACTGCCCACCAATGCGAGCAAGCGCATCACTGCCAGTTGATTTT
>CAYSDC010000079.1:0-3550 GCA_964429765.1 uncultured Pseudomonadota bacterium | reverse complement strand
GTTGATTTTCCAGCATGACCAACATACCAAACTGGGAGTTTGAATTCAGATAAATAACTCCAAAACTTATTCCACACACTCCCTCTGCCGTACAACGCATCATGGCCATTAAAAAGAGATTGTCCACTGTCACCAAACTCTAAAACTTTTATATTTTCACCATCAAATTTGATATCTGCTATACAATATGAAATATCGTCAGGAAGTAACCCTTTAGACTTCGTTATAGCTTTAATTACATTCTTATTTTCCCTCTCGGTACTCCGAGGAAGTGCTGACCATAGATCTGTCAAAACCATGCTGCAGATTATTACTCCAAGAGAAAAAACCTTAACTTTTATGCTCGTCTTCATTTGTTTTTCCCTTACGTTATCCACGATAAGCTCGTTTCAATATGCGCTTATAAATTTTTTCCATAACAGGTGTAAACATTTGAGAAACATGCTCAAAATCATTGTGATCAACTTTTACTGAATTTACAGGAGCTGAGCTATGCACATCTGAACGATGTCTTTCAGTCAAGGTACTTTTTTCTATCAACGATTTTGCTGGAAGTTTCCAGTAAGCCCCTAAAATAGTAATGTTAATATTGTCACCAATAGAGCTCATCGTAAAAACTAACCGCATCGTTGGATCATATGGCTTTCCAGCAATGGTTAAAATTTTTGATGGGACATACTCTTCAACAAGAAAGTGCGTTGACCGGTCCATGGTCCAAAATCCAAATGTATGAGAATTTTTTTGTTTCATGTTGAGCAGCGCTGAACGATCTTTAAAAAGAGATTCCAACATTGCATTGAGCTCTTTTTTAGGAACAAAAACAATACCACGACCGCAACTCCCATCAGTTGGCTTAATGACATACGTATCGCTCTTTAATTCATGGATAATCGATTCAGATAAACCAGGAGGACACTTTTTGCTGCATACTTTACATGCGGGCCTGAACGCTTTTAAAAAGCTGTCGCCTCTAAATAAGAATTCGGTATTACATTTATTACGAACATGATGTCGCACCTTATTGTTAACAAAAATAAGTGAAGGGAAATTCTTTTTTAACAAACGCATTCCAGCTTTAGTATAAGAGCTTTTTACAAAGACAATTCCTGAGGAATCCTTCGCTCCAGTTTTCCTAAAAGCTTTTGCCTCTTCTTTTATTTTTGAATGCAGCGCAGTCATACTGGCCACACATGTGCCACCCAATTTTTTAAGCGTTGAAAGCCCCATTGAATTCTTGCTCGATCCAACGTACCATAGCGGAAGCTTAAATTGTGCAAGGGGGTTCCAGAACATAGACCACATAGCGCCCTTGCCGTACAACGCATTGTACCCAGAAAACATTGACTCTGCACAGTCTCCAAACTCTAAAATTTTTAGATTTTTACCATCATATTTTACATCAGCAATACAAAATGCGATGTTATCAGGAGCTTGAGCCAAAGCATACGCAGAAAGAACAGCACCAATCAAACACAACATAAATATTTTCAGAGAAAAATAGCTCATCACTCCTCCTTTTTTTGTTACTATCAAGTGTTCTTTAGTTTTTGTTTTTAGTTTGAGTAATCATTTTTGCATAAACACGAGTAAGCGCGACAGTCAGCAGAGATCGAATTCGTTCCATATCAGTCGGATCAACAGCAGTTGAAAAAATTGCGCGATCGTATTGATGAGATTGATGCACTTCATTCAGGGAAGCTGCATCGCCAAGCCCATAGGCTGGAAGCTTCCAATAGGCACCCAAAAGAGTTATCGAAATTCTTCTATTCAAACAGTGCATCGTAAAAATTGCACGCAATGTTGCGTCATACATTTTCCCTTCAGACTCAACCGTCTTTGACGGGACATATTCTTCAATCATAAATCGAGAGTTAGTATCATCTTGCCAATATACTATTGATTCGATAAGCGGAACTTTTACTTGTTGCTTCTTTACTTCAATCAAAATAGTTTTAAGCATAGAATCAAGCTCTTCTTTCTTAACAAAAATTATCCCTTTGCCATATTGGGCATTAAGCGGCTTGATAACAAACATATCACTCTTAATGGTATTAATAATTTTTTGAGCAAGCGTTGCATCGTAGCGCTTTAAACAAACCATACTCTTAGGCCGATATTGTCGCAGTTCAAGATCTCTGAATAAACGGTCTGTTTTAGACTTATTAAAAATAAAATTGTTTGCAGCCTCGTTAATAAAAATAGCGCTCGGAAATTTTTTCTTTAACTCATCATAGATTGGACCAAACTCTTGCATTCTTTTATTTACTAAAAATATGCCATTATAATTGGGAAAAACTCCATCAAATGATGCCTCACCGTCTTGTGCAATAAGACGCACAGCTTCGTCTGGACCAAGGGCAAACCGTCCACCCAAACTTGCGAAAGTTTTTGCTGCAATAAAACTTGTCCAAGGCTCGCCTCTTGGTGTTTTCATGTACCACATTGGACGATTAAATTGTGCTAAATATTTCCAAAACTCAGTCCACATTGCACCAAAACCAAATAAATTATCATAACCATCGAAGCCTGAACGAGGCCCTCCACCAAACTCAAGAATTTTTAACTCTTTATCGTTGTACTTAATGTCGGCAATACAAAATTCAATTTTAAGATCCTGATTTTGAGGAAAGGACTCAAGTAATGAGCTATTTTTTTGCAATTCAACAGACCCAATCAATGAACCCACAAATCCAAATAAAAGAGCAATTAGGTTTAACTTAACGAGCATTTCTTAGCCTTTCTTATTATTTTTTAGGTGCATAATCATCTTTGCGTACACACGTGTAAGAGCTGTTGTTAAAATTGCTTTAATTCGGTCCATATCCAAAGGATCAACGAGCATAGAATAAACCTCTCGATCATCATGCTGGCTTGACTGATGAACATCATTAAGCGAGCAGTTATCATCGATTCCATAGACAGGTAGCTTCCAATAGGCCCCCAGAATCGTTATAGTTATTTTTTTATTCAAGCAATGCATCGCAAAAACTGCACGCAGTGTCGCATCATATTTTTTTCCATCCAACTCAACCAACTTTGATGGAATATATTCTTCAATCATAAATCGTGAATTATTGTCATCTTTCCAATAAGCTACCGATTCACTCAGTGGAACTTTTGCTTGTTGCTTATTTTTCACTTCAACCAAAATAGTGTTAAGCATAGAATCAAGTTCTTCTTTTTTAACAAAAATGATTCCTTTGCCATATTGAGCATTAAGCGGCTTAATGACAAACATATCAGACTTAATCGTATTAATGATTTTTTGAGCAAGACTAACATCGTAATGCTTCAAACAAACCATGCTTTTAGGACGGTATTGTCGCAATTCAGGATCTCTGAATAGACGATCTGTTTTAGATTTGTTAAAAACAAAGTTGTTTGCAATCTCGTTAATAAAAATAGCCGAAGGAAGCTTCTGCTTTAATGTTTGATAGATTGGGTCAAACTCCTGCATCCTTTTATATATAACAAAAATTCCATTATAATCTGGAAAAACTCAAACAAGAGATGCCTCACACGATAGAGCAACAAGACGCACACCCTCATC
>CAYSDC010000078.1:0-6781 GCA_964429765.1 uncultured Pseudomonadota bacterium | reverse complement strand
AGAACAATAGTAATACGTTGTTGTATCTGAATAAGAACAACAGTAATGCACTCTTGTTCTGCTGCAAGAATAACAGTAATGCAATTATTGCAGGAGACAAGAACAATAGTAATACGTTGTTGTATCTGAATAAGAACAACAGTAATGCACTCTTATTCTGCTGCAAAAATAACAGCAATACGCTTCTATTCTTAGCGAAGAACAACAGTAACGCGATTGTTTGGCTTGATGCTCAACTTGATACAATTGATCATGGTCCAGGAGATATCATTATCGATATAGCTCCAACATATACTTTGAACTTTGATATCTTCATATCATCAACTCATCACATCATAGTTACAGTTGATACAACGATTAATGGATCTGGTCATTCAATTGAATTTGCTCGCAAGCAAACAGACCTGTTTAGGGTCCAACCTGGCGTAAAGGTTACGCTTGAAAATGTTATATTGCGTGACTTTGATGACAGAGCAATTAATCTTCAAAGTCCTTCATCTGAAATCATCTTTGGTAATTGTACTAAAGTTGAATTGAGTGAGTGTCATGACTTAACGAAGACATGGACCTTTATGGGCGAGACGCTGCTCTATGGTGATGGTAATGTATTAAACTTTGCAGACAAGACTATTCGCCTTCTCCAACCAGGTCACTTGACTATACAGGAGCTTGCTCTTGAGAATCTTCGCAACAACAACCTGAGTTGCGTTGGTCCAAATGCATTCTTGATATTTAAGAGTAGTACGTTGCATCTATCCAGTGATTATACATTCTCAGTTGGATCGATGCGCTTTAAAGAAGACAACATAATAACTGGAACTACTTCATTTGTGTACACTTCAACCGGTTATTCGATGGTCAATGGGAATGCTACCCTTGTCTTGGATAAAGGTGTGATATTCAACTATGCTCCAGCCAGTGCAAATAGAGATTTGATTGCATTGCAAAATGCTACATCAAAAATCTTCTTTGATGGTTGTTCGGTTGTATCATCATTAACCGGTATGCGATTGACACGTGGTGTATTGTGTATTGATCATAACAACTTCTTGTATAATGTCGGTGCAGTGAGTGCATCTCAAGGATTTGCGTTTGGTAACGGATCTTCGGCGTTCGACCTGGATATCCAAATTATGCCGGGTGCATCGCTTGAAGTTGTTACTGGCTTGCTGGATTATGCAAACGTTGATGCATAAAAACGAATTGAAATAACTATGGCAAAAATCGGGCAGAACTTTCTGCCCGATTTTTGTATGAGGATCTGCTCAATGCTTATATTTGTAAAACTATTATTTATAACATCATTAAGCTTTCTAAATTTCAGCCCTCTATTTACCTCTGTTCAATCTACAAGAGATACAGCGGTAAATGGACAAACTCAACCTACGGTTCAAGGTGCAGTTGTTTCTTCAATTCCAGCAGTAGAACCTCAGGCTCTACAGAAGCCGCTTGCCCCTATGCCAATGCAAGCTCCGCAAACTGTATCAAAAACGCAGGCATTCACATCTCAAGAATTAATTGCTTCTGGACAATCAGATGTATTGTCTCCACCACCAGCTGTGCAACAACAGCAGACATCAGCATTGCAAGATGATGCTGCAAGAGCTTCACAAAAAGCTGCGACAAAAATTACAGAGCAGGTTGAAAAAGCTACAAAAGCGTTGAAAAAAGTAACAAAAACTGCTGAAAAATTGGTTCAAGCATTTACACTTGAACCAAAAAATCCATTTCCTCAATTTCAACCGCAGCAGATTCCTTCAAAAGTGGTTGGAACTAAAACCGAAGTATCAATTAGCAATTCTACTTCTTTGAGTGGAAAAAATGACATCATTGGAACGCATATTAATGAAGGAATGATGCTGGTTTTTAACCACATAAACACCGACTATCCATCGAGTAATTATTTTGTACAGACTTTTTCTGGTGATGATAAATCAGATGCTTTGTATGCTCGTAATAATATCAATCAGCTTCAAAGCAATTCACCGGTTTTTTTGAGTCTATTAGGAGATGAAAATTTATTTACCGCTCTTTCATCAATGTTGCGTAGTCAATTGCTTGCTCTCTTTCCTATAGCCGGAGTTGATACTATACGAAAAGCTGGCTATAGAAACCTTGTTTTTTTTCGACCTCCGTATGAAAAGGAAATTGAGGCTCTGACAGCATATGCTTTTTATCGCTTACGTCGAAAAAAAATTGCTATTTTTTATGAAGAAAGCGATTGGGGTAATGAGTGCCGTAAAAAGGTTATTGAGGTACTTAAGCGATTTGATATTAAACCGGTTGAACTAGCTGCGTATCCAGATGGTTCTGTAAATGTTTCTGATGCGGTTGATCGTATTGCAAAAAAATCGCCTAATGTTGTCTTTTGCATAGCAACTCCTCGTCCTGCATCAACATTTATTCGTTTAGCAATTAATAAAGGTTTGTACAAATCGGTATTTTTAGGATTTTCAGAGTTGGTTGTTATTCAAAAAATTTTAAATAAGCTTCGGGGTGCAAATATGATTACTTCATCAGTGGTTCCTGATCCATTGCGCAGTAATCTTCCTCTTGTACAACAATTTCGTACAGCTATGCAAAAATATCTTCCTAATCAAGCGATAAGCCCCTTTTACTTTGAAGGATACATTAATGCACTTATCTTTCTTAAGGTTCTTAATATGGCTCAGCCCCCAATAACAACAGAAAAAATTATTTCGACTTTAGAAGATTTTAAAGACTTTGATTTGTACGGTTTAAAATTATCATTCAATCCTGCAATTAGAACGCTTTCAGATCAGGTATGGATTAATGAAGGAGAAGGTAAAGACTTTATTCAGGCTAGTGACATAAAAATGGACGAATAATATGGCAGCTATTGGAATGCTTAAAAAAATTTTTGATATTGGGAATGTACGTATTAAAGTTGTTGTGGTAAGCACGCTGATGTTATATTTCTGTATACTTATTCAGTATGTTGCAACACGCTTTGGAACTGCAGATCCAATTCCAGATTTACGCGTGAAAATGGAAAAAGTTCGTGAAGCACGACTTTCGACAGTGCGTGTACGGACTGGACTCTTTATTAAAAACATACCCTTATTTGATGAAATCAAAAATAGTTTTATCATTGATTCAATTATTTGGTTCGATTTTAATCATGATGAGCTTATGCTCAAAACAATTGAGCAGTTTTCAATCGATAATGGAAAGATTTTATATAAATCAGCACCAGATATAAAAATCAAAGACAATCGATTGTTTGCAAAATATAATGTTTTGTTCGAGGTCAGAACTGATTTGCGTCATTATCGATTTCCGTTTGATGATCGTCTCTCGATCATTCTTTCCAATGATTTTGTAACACCTGATGAAATGGCCTTCTTAGTTGATCGAAGCTCTTTTGATATAGCTAAAGATCTTTTTGTATCAAGCTGGAAAATTTATGACACAAATGTAAATTTTGGATACTCACACTTAGTTATAGATCAAGCTGATAAGAGTACGGTGACTTCGGCTCCAAAAGCTCTTTTTATGATCAATTTTGTTAAGGCAGGTTTTCGAAAAATTCTTATTATTTTCTTACCAATTCTTGCAGCATTATTTTTATCGCTATGCTCATTTTTAATGGGTATCACCAACTCTGTTGGGCGGCTTAATTTAGCTATTGCTGGTGTAACAGCACTTTTAGGATATCGTTTTGTTATTGAATCGATGATGCCAAAAGTTGGTTACTTTACAACAACTGATGAGGTATATCTTGTGCTTCTGATTATTGCATTTTTATGTTTCATGACTCAGTTGCTTATGACCCGTTACTATGTTTCGATGAGCGAAGCAAGTGCACACGATAAAAAAGTTGATATGGATAATGTAAGGCAGTTTCTTGAGACTCTTAATAATATTGTTTTTATTATGATGATGTTACTGCTTTTAGGGCCTGTTAGTTATATACTTTTGAAATAAGTCTTAACAAGAAAAAGGGAAAGATGAAGACTAATAAGAAGCACTTGGGATCTTTAAGATTGCTTGTCTCAACTTTAAAAATTTCTGGTATTACTTTTGTCAGTTTATCCATTTTGCTTGCCATAGGTCTTTTTATTTCACCCAAGCCATTTTATACCAAAGGCTTTATAACGCTTGCCGATGTGCAACGTTATGCTTTATCAGTTAATGAACTTACTCCTCTTGAATCTGAAAATGCGGTTAAACCAGACTTTACAAATTATTATAAGCAATTTGCTCCATCGATTATTAACACGGTTAAAGATAAATTGGGTGGACTTTTAGAAAAAATGTATCTCAAAAAACCTCCTATATTTACCGCTTCTTTTTTTAAAACGGTCCTTGATGATGTTAATAAAATTCGAGAACAAAAAGGATTTAAAAATTCAAATATTGTCAAAATAACTGCAACGCCACAATCAAAATTTATTATTTTTGGTGATATGCAAGCGGCATTTCATTCGCTTGTGCGTGATATAACAAAATTAAAAGAGTTAGGGGTAATTGGTGATGATCTAAAAATTATTCCATCTGATTGTTACATTATATTTCTCGGTAACGTTCCAAGTCGTTCACCATTCAGTATGGAAATAGAAGGCTTAGTCTTGCGTCTTATGCAACAAAATCCTGATCGTGTTCTGTACACTAAAGGAAGTCATGAATCTGATGGATACTGGCAAGAGCATACACTTAAAACAGAGCTCAAAATTCGTGCTGCTGGTTTAACCAAAGATGCGACACCTCTTGAGCCAGAAGTAACAAAATTTTTTGACTCACTCCCTACAATTATATACATTGCTGCACCTGCACAAGATAACAATGCATTTATTCGCTTTTCACGCATTACACGCTTAAAATTGCCTGATAAGCATTTTGCAAAATTTTTAATGACACCATCAAAAGATCCTGTTTCAGTTTTATCCTGGCAAGGTAACTCTTTACCGGCTCAAGAAGCTGGAGTTCCAGAAATTAATGTGAAAGCAATTTTGCGCGTAGAAAAAAAACGTGAGACGTATCAGCCATCAGAAGGGTTGCGTACGCTTGTACCTGAGATGGGTATTATCACCTGGACATTGCTTTCTGCTCCAACTTTAGCCGTTGAAAGAGGTTTCAAGTTTTATAATGATACGTTTGCTATCATAGACGCAGCTGCTCAAATTGAGCAGTGGAAGATTACACTTTTCTATCAAGACCGTCGTAAGAAAGATGGATATAAAACTATACCTTATTTTTTAACATCAGGACGAGACACTGCTGTGCCTGCAGCATCGCCACAAGCTGCTCCTGCACAACCAATTGCACCAACTGCGGTTTCAGTGGTTCAACCTGCTGTACCGGCTACAACTGTTAGTCCTGTTGGACCAGCTTTAATGCAGCCCGCGGCAAGCGCTCCAATGCAGCCAACTACACAACCTTCTTCACCGCAGCAAATAACACAGTCCGTTCCCGTACAAGCGATTTCTGTAAATCAGCAAACACAGACACAACCACAGCAATCTCAATTACTGTCTCATCCGCAGCAACAACCACAAGCTCAGCCTCAATCACAGCCAATTGCAGTTCAACCACCGCCGCAACCAGCGGTACCGGTTGTTATGCAGCCTACTTTGCCAATGCAAACAACAGTAACTTTTCAAGCAAAATAAATAAATAAAGATTTTGCTTACTGTAATGTGTGTATTCGCTTAGAAAAGGCAGTGATTTTGCCCAATGCTATGCAAAAGTAAACAAAAGCTTCCATTTGATTTTGGTAGCATGGTATGGTCCCAAACGCTTATGCGTTGAGCATCAGCATCAAAGCATAAAAATAAGAATAAGATGACTGAATAAGGAGATAGTTTATGAGCATGAAGTTTCGTACCCAAAAGATTTTACTTGCTTGCTTATTAGTGAGCTCAGCATGGCAAAATATTATTTTTCCAGATGCCCCGATCATAGAGGCGGAAAAAAAATTAACGAAAGAAGATATTGTTCCTGCGGCACTTTTTTTCTCTACAAAAGATTTGCAAATGTTGATTGGTGGTCGCGTTCGAGAAGAATATTTTTATGCAGGTAGAACGCAGACGTTACGAAGCGATTTCTCTGACGTTATTAAAGCTTGGAGACATAAATAAATTTTATTGCTCGGAGTCAGGCAAGGAGCTCGTCGCCACGGTAAGCCAGCAACAGAGGCAATGTTGAAATTTACTAATTACAGTATGTGGCGAAATGAGTCTCGTTATTCGGCGCTAGAAGCTGCAGATTTGCAAATTCGCGATCTTGATGGTGCGCACATTGGTGATCATACGCATCGACAACTTGTTCCCCTTGTTTTTGCAGAAGATGCATTTTTTAAAGTAAATTTTGATGCATTTTTGAGTCCATTTCATAAACATCCAACATCGCTTCAAATTGGTTATTTTCCATACTGGATTGGTCGTGGTGTAGCGCTTGGCTATTATGTCGATGGTGGCGTACCCCATATGGGCTGGGAACTTGATGGTAATGCAGAAAACCTTGAGCAATCACCAGTAGGACTTTTGTTGAGCGGTGAAATTATTAAAAATTTAACAGCAACTTTTTATTACACTAAGTGGCAAGGACTGACCATATTCTTGGGCGATACTCGTTCACCTTCACGTATTCAGAGACTTGATAAACCACGTCCTGAACGTGGTTCATGTAAAGATGTGGAGACGTGGGCATTCAAGCTTGATTACAAGCATAAAGGTAGCCACTGGGATATGTTGCTTGAACCGTATATCATGTACACACGTGCTCCTCAGCAATCCAATGAAGTCAAAGCCGATGCTCG
>CAYSDC010000077.1:0-7043 GCA_964429765.1 uncultured Pseudomonadota bacterium | reverse complement strand
CATCTGCACAAACTGCTGGAAAACAGTGAACAAACTTGCAAAAGAGATTGTTTAACTCTTTTTTTCTAAAAAAGACTCTTCCTTGGTGAAGAGTCTTTTTTATAATTCAAAAACATCTCTAACTACATACAGAGGTCTACCAAAAACCTCATCCTGAATAGAGCTAATATAATAAGAGATAATCCCCAAACAAACTAAGATAATCCCAACTAAGAACAATATCAATACAGCAAGCATTGCAGTTCCCGTTATCTTTGCTCCTAAAGGATCGCTCAAAACAATCATCTCTATAAAAACAAATAGACCAAGAGTGCCTGATAAGAGAGTTATCACACCCCCAATATAACCGAAGCGGTAGCAAACTATATGAAAAAAATGCATCAATGGCTAGTTTAAACAATTTTCCCATTGTATAAGCTGACGTTCCCCCACGACGTTCTGGTACAGAAAAAATAATGTATTTGTGCCTAAACCCAAGCCAGTTCAACAGACCTCTTGTAATTCTTCGGCGCTCTGTAAATCGACAAAATTCTTTAACCACGCGGTTATCAAGTAATCGAAAATCTGTTTCGCCTTCGCGAAAATTTAACTGACTTAGTCTCCGCATTACATCATTAAAAAGACTTGAAAAGAAACCACGGACAGAGAAAATATTTTTTTGGTAATCACGAACACCAATTACAACCTCTGCTCCCCCTTCCCACTCTGAAATAAAGTGGGGTAATAATTCTGGAGGATGCTGAAAATCAGCGTCCATCAATATCACAGATGAACCTGCAGCAGCTTGTAACCCAGCAGACAGCGCAACTTCTTTTGAAAAATTTCTAGTGAACTCAATTAGCTTGATCTGAATGAAGGTTTTTTCTAGCGAGCGAATTATATTGCCACTCTCATCTTGACTACCATCGTTTACAAAAATAATCTCAAATTTATAATCCTTTGATAGTTTTTCCAAAACCGAACAAATCTCAAGAAACAAATTCTTAATATTTGCAGCTTCATTATATACCGGAACAACTATTGAAATAAGATTCATAAGATGCCTCAATTTTAGTGAGTATTCAATTTAAGCGCAAGTATCTTGGCCAATATGCAATTTTCTGCTAGGATACGGATAGCTCAAATCAGATTATGATATCAATCAAAACCGCGCGAGACTGGACCGAAAAAATAACTGGAGTTAATGTTAAACACCTTTATCATGGGGGTTTTTGGATTACCCTAGGTCAGGCAGCAACATCACTTTCTGGTTTGGCAATGGCTCTTTTTTTTGCAAATATAATTCCTAAGGAAATTTACGGAACATACAAATACATCCTTTCTCTTGTAAGTATCGTTGCCATTACGACCCTTCCAGGAATCAATGGGCCAGCAGCTCAAGCAATTGCTGAGGGTTACGAAGCTTCTTTTTTAACAGCCTTGCGATCAAAAATTAAATGGGGGTACCTTGGTGGCTTATTGATGCTTGGAATCGGAGCCTACTATTTATTGGTTAAAGGAAACATTTTAGTTGGGTACGCTGCAATATCTGCTGCAATTTTTGTACCTTTCATGGACTCCTACAGCCTGTATTTGACATACCTACAAGCTAAGGGTTTTTATAAAAAATCCGTTGTCTATTTTATTATAAGTCAACTAACAGCAACGACACTTGTCATATTAGCTGCCTATTTCTCAAAAAACCTCATCATCATTCTTTTGACTTATTTTGGATCTTGGACAGCCTTACGTTATTTGTTTTTTAAACACATCATACGACTTTACCCACCCAACAATAAGGAGTCTAGCAAAACTACTTCATACGGATTCCACATTAACTTAGTCAATACACTAGGACAGTTCGCAAATTATATCGACTCGCTTCTCCTTTTTAACTACTTAGGGCCACTTGAGGTTGCTATATACAACATTAGTATTGCACCAACAGAACAAGTTCGTGGAATATTAAAAGACATACCCGCATATACATTACCGCTTTTCGCAAAAAAAACAATCAAAGAAATTAACCGAACATTAATATGGAGAATGTTTTTATTCTTTGTGGGAGGTGTAGTTGTATCATTCGGTATTTATAAAATACTCCCATATATTTTTCCAATTGTCTTCAAAAATTACGCCGAAGATGTCTATCTCGCACAGCTTTACGCACCAACTCTTATTTTTCGAGCGCCGTTCATGTTTTTAAGCTCAGTTATACAAGCAAAAATCACTTACTTAAAAAAGAGTTGGTTAAATTACACAATAATTCCAAACATCATCTTGATTGTTTCGCTCTTCATTTTAATTCCACATTACGGAATATTGGGCGTTATAATTGCGCGATATATAAATATTATCGCCCTTGGAGTGATCTACATTATCCAATGGAACTTGCTCGTTAATTCCAAAATCGAGTAGAAATTTATTTTTTTGCAACTTTCTGTTCAAAAAAAACTTTTGTCCCAAACTTTATAAGTCCACACTGATATTTTAATGTTTCAAGTACATACTTAAACGGTAAAACATCCTTGAAACCGTAACGTAGATAGGTGTAAAAAACACGAGCAAAGATACCTAAAATTGAGCGAACATTCCGATACCATATCAGATTAACGAGGTACCAGAGAGAAATGTTTTTGCCCTGATACTCCTTATACGCAAGAGAGAGATAGTAATCTGTCTTCTCCTTTTGCATAGCATACGGCTTCATACTAAAAAACACACCATTCTTTGCAATAACCTCCTTTGATTGCTTTCCTAAAATCCAACGCTCATGCACCTTCTTGTCACGCATAAGTGTCACATCTCCTGCTCTATTAAACAATCGTAACATCGAAAACCGTGGATAATACCACGCATGTTTAATTACCTGCCCGAGACCATCGTCCAAAACAATAATATCCGGTGCTTGCATCGCAACATTAACATCACCATTCAGTACAATTGTTCTGATCTCGTTTTCAGTTCCTGGCGCAAACCATTCGTCTGAGTCAATATTTATAATCCAATCATTTTTTGCAGCATCAATCCCCTTTTGACGAACTTCTGTAAAATTATCAATTCGAATGTTTGGCTCATCTGTTTCTTTCTGTTTGATAATACGTGCGTTATATTGAGAAGCGATTGCATGCGTCGTATCAGTGCTATTTCCATCAACCAACAATATTTCATCCGCAAATGAAACACTCTGAAGACAGCGAGGCAAAACCTTTTCAGAATTAAGCGTTAAAATAACAACTGTGCACGGAATTTTATTTTCCATAACTATACGTTTCCAAAAAATTCTTTTATTTTAGAAATTACAAAATCAACCTCATCACTGGTCATCTCCGGAAACAGTGGTAGCGATAGGATGCGTTCACATCCAAATTCCGTTACAGGAAAATCACCCTTCTTGTATCCAAATCCGGCAAAAGCTTTTTGCAAATGAATTGGAATTGGATAATGAATACCTACGGATATACCATTGGTAGACAGAAAGTTTGATAATTCCTCACGCTGTTCTGTTTCTACAACAAACAAGTGATAGTTCGAATAATTATTATCTAAAATTTTTGAGAACGTCAGATCACCAACACCACTTAATTTTGAGCGATATTTTACTGCAATTTCATTTCTGCTCAAATTCCAACCGTTCAAATGTTTTAATTTTGTATGTAAAATTGCACCCTGAATTCCCTCCATGCGCATGTTATACCCAATCACGTCATGCACATATTTTACATGACAACCATGGTTTCTCAGCGCTCGCGCCTCATCAGCTATTCGATCATCGTTGGTAACGATAGCACCGCCCTCACCATATGATCCTAAATTTTTTCCAGGATAAAAACTAAATGCGGCCGCGATACCAAAAGAACCTGAAGAGCGTTTATTTTGAGTAGCACCCGCAGCCTGACATGCGTCCTCCAATACCAACAATCCATGCTGAGCAGCAAACGAATTAACCGCTTCCATGTCAGCAATTTGACCGTACAAATGAACAGGAATTATAGCTTTTGTTTTTTTAGTAACCTTTTTTTGCGCATCCAAAATATCAATCAAATATGTATCCTTTTCTGAATCAACCAATACAGGAACAGCGCCAACCTCCAACACAGCCTCTGCGGTCGCAATAAAAGTGTTTGATGGAATCAACACCTCATCACCCTGACCAACACCCAATGTCCGTAAGGCAATTATTAAAGCAGCTGTTCCAGAATTAACAGCTACACAATGCTTTACTCCGCAAAAAATAGCGAAATCGTTTTCAAAATCGGCCACCCCTTTACCCAAAACATAATCCCCACGATCAAGAACGCTCTGAATCGCCTGATCAACATCTTCTTTAATAGTTAAATACTGACGTTTAAGATCGAGAAATGGAACTGAGTTCATAATTAAATGATTTGGGAGATTCTTTCTAAGAGCGCAACGACATTAGCACCACTTTGACCCGATGTCAAAACAACCCCTTCTTTATTTATTGCTTCAACAAAAGACCGCGCTTCATCGATAAGTGCGTCGTTTGAATTAATAGGAACTACGGATTCACCATTATTTTCATAGCTCACCAAACCCGTATCCTTATTTAAATTAATACGCTGATCATAAACAACGACCTTGCGCTCGGTCTGAGTATCATCAAAAACTAAATATTTATTAGTTCCAACAAAAACCATTGTACGAGTCTTAATTGGCGATAACCAGCTAACAAAAATTTGCGCTTGAGTATCGTTTTCGTAGCCAAGATGAATCATCGCTGATTCAATTTTTTCATTACGAGTTCCTTTTGTTACAAAAGAACTTCCTTGTCCTTCAACTCGCAAGACCTTTTGAGATCCAAGAACATAATCAATAATTGCCAAATCGTGTACAGCAAGATCGTATACAACATCGACATCTGGTTGGATTAACCCAAAGTTTGTGCGTGATGAGGTGATCGACTTGATATTACCCAATTCACCACTATCAACAATCTGCTTAATCTTTTGAACAGCAGCTGTATACAAAAAAGTATGGTCCACATTTATTAAAAGATGTTTCTCTTCTGCAAGATCAACAAGTTCTTGAGCATCATTTGCAGCAATCGTCATTGGCTTTTCGATCCAAACATTTTTTCCACTATTTAGAAACCGCTTTGCAAGATTAAAATGCGAGGCTGAAGGTGTTGCAATAACCACAGCTTGTATCTCCTCATTGTTTAAAATATCATCAAGCGATTCTACAATTTGATATTTTCCATTATCAAGCGCTCGAACCGCCTCAATATTCTGATCATAAATAACAACAGAACACTCAATATTATCAAAAGTTCGAACTAATTTTTTACCCCAGTAACCCAATCCAATGATAGCAACCTGAGTTTTTTTGAGTTCCATACCGTTTCGTGTAAATTTGTACTTATACATTAGCGAAAATATGCATTTTTTACAAGTAATAAAAAGCCCCTGCGTTTTATGGTGGATAGTTATTCCACAAAAACGCAGGGGCGCCAGCATCGATTCGAGAGGGTCTTTCAACGCTTTCTGTAGCGACGGCTCCAAGGAATCAATCAGGGATGGATCCGCTGCAGCCTGTGCAAACAGTTGCGACCCCCCCCTGTTTTGAACACTACTTCTTTCGCTTCCCGGACCCCTTACGGAAGATGCTATCAGGATAGCCTCCCCCATGCAGTGGATACTCACGCATGTACTCGACGATCTGCTGAATCGCCTGCTGAGCAGATGACATGTGCACTGCGCGATACTCAGATGCCGCGTGCTGCATCAGTGCGCGTTCAAGCGCAGCAACCTTGAACGGCCAACTGTCCCAGCCGTCGTAAATCGAAGCCGGAGCCAACAGCTCAAACGCTGGCGGTATGTAGCGATAGTGATCATCCTCCGTCTTGAGTTCGTTCGGAAGCATCCACTGGCGCCACTTATACGCTGCGTGTGACCCAGCGCAAAAGCTCATGCACCACATCCACCAGGATTCGTA
Organism: uncultured Pseudomonadota bacterium; assembly: GCA_964429765.1. Lineage (GTDB taxonomy): Bacteria > Babelota > Babeliae > Babelales > RVW-14 > JAFEAY01. The sequence goes on along the minus strand of CAYSDC010000077.1, from coordinate 1,106 downwards.
CGAAAGGATTTGAAACTCCACCACGTTGTCATTTATCGTCACAGGGCCCTGCCAAAAAGTCCCGAGATTTTGCTGACTGAAGGAGTTTGGGTTTTTTCCAACCCGATGCCCGTTGAGAACGACAGGCTTTCCGTACTGCAGCACCGCGCTCTGAAGGCGTCCCTGACATGCCAGGTAGTCCGCCTGGTTCCGGAACACGAGCCTAAACCCCACAGAGTCGTTGATGTCCCGCGACCACAGGTGCTTTAATAGATCGACACGCTTGCGTCGCGACCACATGAGCACCTCAATATACCGCTTTCCATTATCCGAAAGGATGTAGCGCGGCATACTGTTGCGTGACACGAACTGAGCAACGTCGCCCTGAGGCTTGTTGGCAAGCCCAAGAAACGCGAAACCCTTGTCCGGATCAAACCTTGTGTACATCGGCGCAACGAACCGATCCCCTTTGAGCCACCGATCATTCACATCTTTCGGCGTTTCATATAGGTGGCTCTCCAGATGAGCGGTGACATGATCGATCGAAATGCCTCGCTGATCGAGCGCGGTTCGTCGCCCAAGCAGCCATGCCGCAATGATCACTGTCGAGATTGCATCATACGAACGAATCGAGTTGAGCCTCTCATCTCGTCCAGTATTAGACGGACTCTGGCCTTCGGGAACCCGAAACTCTGTTTGAGGAAAGCACGCCATCAGAAGTTGCCCCAACGGATCACTCAAGTGGCTTCTGCCGTCGTCCGTTCTCTGGTGCTGATACTCGGTTGGAACCATGTCCATAACAGATGCCCGAGTATTATTCACAGAGCAGATCTCGGCGGCAAGGTCTGCAATCTGAATGTGCATTCCCGCGACCGCACTGAGCGGCTCAATAACCCGCTGCTGATCTTCGGCACTGATGCTGCTGAGAGAACACTTCCGATCACAAAGCTGCTGAAGTAGGGCCAGCAGCTCACGCAGAACAGTAGCCATCATAGGCTTCTTTGCCAAATCAGCATCCGCAGCCGGATCTCCACGCACCATCTGCAAAAGAGTATTGCCTTCTGGCAAAAAATCACGAAGAAATCGCCTCTTGATCATGTGGGCCTCCTAAGCCTCGTAGGTCTTTT
>CAYSDC010000076.1:2363-7104 GCA_964429765.1 uncultured Pseudomonadota bacterium | reverse complement strand
GTTCGTTGACGTTTTGCATATTGTCTTGTTTGTGCTTGTATAGTTTTTACGAGCTCAGGATATTCAGATTTTTTCTCACCGCGCTTGATCCATTCAAAAATTTCCCAATAGCCAATGAGTTGTTTGCGTCCTAAAAATTGTTCCCAAGGGGTTCCAACCAATGATCGAGCTTCATCAATCCAACCTTGCTCAAGCATAATGTGCGTACGCAGCTCTATTCGTTGATTGATATTATCGGTTGATGGTTCAAGCGAAATAAAGATTGAGTTATATTTTCTCCTAAGTGGGAATTATTTTTTTATTTTTTTGACTCTGGAAGATCTTGCGCTGGAAAAAAAAGCGACTTGAGATAAAACAAAGATCCTCCAACCATAATTGGTGCATGTCTACGAGTAGTTACTTCATTGATTATATGAGTCGCCTGTTTACGATATTCAATGATATTAATATCATGAGGCTGATCAACGTAATCAAAAAGGTGTGCTCTATATGGGTAGAGCTTCCAGTCTGGTTTTGCAGTCCCAATTGTTAATGGCGCATAAAACTGACCGACGTCAGCATTAATAATTTCACCAGGAAGTTCTTGTGCAAGCACTTCTGAAAGTGCTGTTTTTCCTGATGCTGTTGGTCCTATAATAACAAGTGTTTGATGAAGATTTTTTATCATATTTTCGCGTACAAACAATAAACTATGGTGTTAAACTTGTGGTGACTGACCTTTTTCCTGATTGAATGTACGATCATGGAACATAAATTGTTTAAATGGAGTTCGCAACTCTTGTATAACAAGTTCTCGATTTAAATTTTTTATCACTTGCATTTCTTGAGCGATGAGTTCTTCTGTTATTTGAAGGAGTGTTCGCTCCCCAAATGAGAGATCTTTTTGCTGTGCAACGTACATAAGATCGCGATAAATTTTGGCGATGTCAAGGAGCTTCCCGCTCTGAATCCTAGCTTGATAATCTTTATTTCTTCGATTCCAACCACTTGGAGTAAAGTCGATACTTTCAAGTCTCCGTTCTGGTTTTCTTCTTAACTCATCTATAACCAAGTCAATAACATCTTGATCACTAGGCTTTCGAATCCCAATTGCCTCAACATTATAGGTAGGGACTAAAATGGTCATGTCTTTAAAGAGGAAAACAAGTTTCATAAAGCTGATTGCTTTTCCAGCTACTTGTTTTTCAACAATCTCCTCAACGACAGCAACTCCATGTCCTGGATACACTACTTTATCATTGAGTTTGAACATGCTATTCCTTTACGAAGAAGGTCATACATTGTCGGAATACCTTGTTGCCAATTTTATTGTTATAGCGAATATCAAATTGTTTGCGGGTAGGTTGAGGATTAAAGGAAAAATGCCCTCTGTTGAGGGATTATCTCAATAGAAAATTTATTTAAAAGGAGTAATAAGCACACCAACCACACAAGCCCCAAGCTCAACGCAATTATTCCAATGGATATTGACGCTATTCCTTAAAAAAAGGACGTCATTAGGGTAGCAGAAATTTTTTCCGCCATACAAGTTTACATAAAAATTGCACATTTTTGTGTAATTTGCTAAACAGTTAAGTTTGTCCTTTTGACAAAGCATATTCTTCATCGTAATGTTATAAAATAATTGTTGCGGGCTTGTGTATTACAATGAGGGTTTTTTAATATGGTTATGAAATTAGTGGCGAAATCCTTACTCTTGTCCCATGTAGTCATTGTATCTCTCATACAAGCAGTTCCATTGCAGTCGGTTCAAAATATCACTGTACCTCAGTTGAGCTTTGAGCCTCATCAAGAACCAAAAGCATTGCTTGCTCATGTTGAAAAACTCAATGCACACGTTGATTCCATTGCTTATTTACTTTCAATAGATCTCTTGAAAACAGATGATTTTTTGAAGTCACTTGAACGACGCCTGGACGAAATACATGCTGAGGCTAAGGTTCATGGTATATTAAAATTAATTGACACGGAGAAATTAAAGATTATTCGTGAGGCTATTCTTTACTACCGATTGATAGTGAACGTTAAAAAGTAATAAAGAGACACGAAAGTTGTCGGCATAAGTCGCAACTTTCGCATACTCTTTGCCCCCTCATCCCTCCTCTTGCTGTTATTTAATTTTACAAAAAAGTGCCCACAAATAATAAGACTTTAGCAAAAAAAGTTATTAGTCCTTGTATAATCAGAGTTTTCAATCAGATTTTTCTATTAAAATTCCTGCTGCATCGTTATACTCAATCACTGCAAGAATATAAAAATGTAATGGGAGATTTATGGCCAATTCCACGCACCAGAAATTCATTTGCGCATTCCACTGGAATCTGATTGGCAGCATATCATACGAAAGCCTTAAGGTTCTTCATTGCTTTTTATTGTTCACTAAGCTTGACTCGGCAACCTGTGGTTTTGTTGGAAGTCTTTTCTCGATTATCTACCTAATAACACGTATTGCTGACTTTGGTGCAACTAACTCAATCCCACCATTTCATAAACTTTTTACGCGCAACAAAGAAAACTTTCGCTACTTTCTTGTCCGCTACTCACTCATTCCTCATCTCCCCCTTATCCTTGGTGGTGTTATTATAGTAGCGCTTATCCCGTTTTTTGGGCCGTTTGCAGACGCCTTAAAGATCCATTTACCCAGCGCAATAAAAAATATTTTCGATGCACTTGCAAACTGGGCAGCACCACTCACAATCAATAATATGACCTTATATCTCGTTGTTCTGCCACTTATCATCATCCTAGAAACTATTCGTTCATTTTTCCGCCAATTCCTCCACACCATTTTTCAAAGCAAAACGATCGTAATTGCCGAGCTTATCATATTTCTTGGCTATTTAGCCGCAACCTGGATCCCTAATATCATCTACGGATACCCACTCACCCTCAACCTTATTTTCATTCCCCACTTAGCAGACTCCGTATTAGCACTTATTGTTTTCATGATCATGGTGCATAATTTCTACCAAACACTCCCTGAAGGGCATTCAGACTTACCTCCGCATCTCTGGAAACGAGTAGCCGCAACTAAATCATTTAACTACTTGCTCCGTGTAACGCGCCACATGTTTACGAGCAACTTCCTAACACCGCTCTTCGCCATCAAATTCGGCCTCAAGGCTGCAGGTGTTTTCTACTTCGCAAGTACACTTGCTAACACAGCCCAAGCCATTGTTCGATCGATCGTAAACTACTCTGGTGGAGCACTGTTTGCCTCGCTCAAAGATGCTTCTCAGCGTGAAAAGAAACAAGCGTTCGATCTCATCGCCAAAAAGCTTGTTCGGATTGTTGCCCCATGCATTATCTTCATGATTATTAATTACCGCTCGATCATTCGCCTCGGGCAATCTGGCGAGATAACAGATGTAACCTTCTCAATCGCTTTATTATTCTTAATCATCAGCTTCACCGAATTTTTCTTCATCTTATACGAACAATTTTATATCATTGAAGAAGCCGCTGAAAAGCTTCTCGTATTCAAGCTTTTCGAAGTTGCCATTTTCTACGGCTTAGTGACGATGAGCCCAAGTGATTCGCAAGTTGCAACACTCATATCCATCATCTTTATTCGAATTTTAAGTTTTGCTGTTATCGCTATTAATGCATACTACAACTGGAAGATTATGCCCAATTTTATGACCAATTATCGATTGGCTTTAATCAGCGTTGTAGTGTCGCTCGTAGCCTCATATTTCTTATAGAAGTACACAGGCACTACCTCACCATTTTCTTCATCAAATAATTCATCTCATCAAAATATAAAAGCAAACTGAAAACATCGACTCACTCAACAATATCAATTATCTACTCATTGGCAAAGATTAATAGAAGAGTGGGCGATTTTTCCAAAATTAACTACGCAGAAGTCCCCGCCGCTCTTTCCCTTTTTTGGTTTTATTTTCTTAAAAAATAGTTTCTTTTGCTCGACTAAGATCCGATTTGATCGATTGATTTTGATTTGCGATTGCTGAGAATTTACGCGGTTTAATCGCGGCAAATTTTATTATTTCTACGTCTGAATGGTCATTAAGATTTGTTTAAGCTGATTCTCGTACAATTGGTTTTTTTATACTATGCGCTTATCTATTACTCATGTACGCGTAACAACCAACTTTCTTTGCTTTTATTTTATACACTAACTATTATTACTGCTAACTGAGCCATAACAACAAAAACAGCTACTACAACTACTACAACTACCTGTACTACTTGTATAATTACTGTGTTTGCTCGTTTTCGTACACGTACACATACAGGTACGAACTGTTCTTGCTTTAATATCAATTCCTCTTTTTCTTCTTCTTCTTTTTATTACATATACGTGTATGCACATATAACACATATATTCACAGTGCTTTCAATGCTTTCAATATACATCCACGTTTGTTCGTTGTTTGCTCGCTATAAGACATCTACTACATACACCTACACCCCAGTTGCCTAAGTAACTATTCTCCAACTCACTCTAATAGGCTCTAATCAATCTTAAACTCTCTAACTAAGATCCCTCTTATTACCCTTTACTCTCAATCTGTCTCTCTGTTTGTAATCCTCGTTTGTGATCTCCAACTGGATTGGAAATCAATACTTGATTACATAACTTGCATATCCCCATCTCCTATACCTCTTATCTCTTATATCCCTTCCCCGGCCCCAAAAACACCCCCCCCCCCGGGTGGCCCGCCCCCCGGGGGGCCGCGGCCGCGACGACCACCGGTGAAGGCGCTGGGGGAGCGCC
>CAYSDC010000076.1:0-2183 GCA_964429765.1 uncultured Pseudomonadota bacterium | reverse complement strand
CGCAAAAATCCGTCAGAATGAGCATTTCCACAAAGCACAATACCATTGCATTAGCCAATAAAAAGCATATAAATGAGTGGCAAAAATAATACATCAATGCTGTTCAATATGCACACCAACACAAGACAAGATCAGGGGGGAAATCAATCAATCACAACTCAACCCAGAGCAATTTGTTTACATAATTTATTATTATGCGAAAAGATAGTCTCTAGACAGATAAATTTCTTAGTGTTACACGCTCATATTTTCTTAATATTTGCTTGACGGATCTTCATCACTACACTAAACTAACCTAAGTATAAAAAATAAATTTATAAATCTCACACGGCACCCATTAAGTGCGATAAAATAAGGAATTTATGGCTAAAATTATAGGAATAGACTTAGGCACAACAAACTCAGTTGTCTCTGTCATGGAAGGCGGCAGCCCCAAAGTTATCGCAAACCAAGAAGGTGCAAACACAACCCCTTCCATAGTTGCTATGACCAAAGACGGGCAACGCTTGGTCGGTAGCGTTGCAAAACGTCAAGCTATCACTAATCCCGAAAATACCGTTTTCTCATCAAAGCGCTATATCGGCAGAATGTATCGAGAACTTGCAAAAGAAGAGGTAGGACTTGCACCTTATAAGTTGGCTGCAGGGTCAAATGATGACGTTGTAATCATGCTCAACGGCAAAGAATACACCCCTCAAGAAATTGCATCCGCTGTTCTTCAAAAATTAAAGCAAGCTGCTGAAGATTATTTAGGTGAAACGGTCACTCAAGCCGTTATCACTGTACCTGCATATTTCAACGATGCACAACGCCAAGCAACCAAAGACGCAGGCAGAATAGCCGGCCTTGACGTTAAGCGTATCATCAACGAGCCAACTGCAGCAGCACTTGCTTACGGCATGGACAAAAAGAACAATGAAGTTATCGCTGTATTTGACTTCGGTGGCGGAACATTCGACGTTTCAGTTCTAGAAGTTGGCGACGGTGTAGTTGAAGTAAAATCAACCAATGGTGACACCATGCTCGGTGGCGATAATATCGACTCAGTACTCATCAACTACCTAGTCGATGAATTTAAAAAAGAACAAAACGTTGTTCTTCGCAACGACAAAATGGCGTTACAAAGACTCAAAGAAGCTGCTGAAAAAGCAAAAATTGAGCTTTCATCAGCAACAGAAACAGAAATCAACCTTCCATACATCACAGCCGATGCATCAGGCCCTAAACACTTGATAATTAAAATCAGCCGTGCAAAACTTGAAAACTTGTGTGATGGCATATTCAAAGCACTCTTTGAACCATGCAAAAAAGCTCTTGCAGACGCAGGCATGACCGCTTCACAAATTCAAGAAGTTATCTTGGTTGGTGGTTCAACCCGCATTCCAAAAGTACAACAACTCGTTAAAGAATTCTTCGGCAAAGAACCAAACAAATCGGTTAACCCCGATGAAGTTGTTTCAGTTGGAGCAGCAATTCAAGGTGGCGTATTGGCAGGTGATGTAACCGACGTTCTCCTCTTGGACGTAACACCTCTTTCACTTGGTATCGAAACACTCGGCGGAATTGCTACAAAGCTTATTGAGCGCAATACCACAATCCCAACACGTAAATCTCAAGTGTTCTCAACAGCAGAAGACAATCAAACAGCAGTAGATATTCACGTTGTTCAAGGTGAACGCGAATTTGCCAAAGACAACAAAACACTTGGTCGAACTCGGCCAAGTCAACGTGCTCGCCGACGCCACCGGCAAAGAACACCGCATAACCATCACCGCTTCATCTGGTCTATCCAAAGAAGAAGTTGATCAGATGGTTAAAGATGCTCAAATGCATGAAGCTGATGACAAGCAAGCACGTGAACTCATTGAAAAGAAGAACTCTCTTGAAAATATGATTTTACAAGTAGAGAAAACACTTAAAGAAAACAAAGAGAAACTTCCTATCGCTGAAGTTAATAATCTTGAAAAGGCACTTGAGCAAGCTAAAGTGTCCCTTAAAGAACATGAAAAAGATGCTGCGGCTCTTACCAAAGCAACAGAAGAGCTTACACAAGCTTCATACAAAGTTGCTGAAATACTTTACAAAGAACAACCTCAAGCCGACGCGACACAAACCGATGCTTCTTCAGAACAAAAGTCTGATCAAGATAATTCAGGCCTAATCGATGCAGACTTCGAGCAATA
>CAYSDC010000075.1:6291-7111 GCA_964429765.1 uncultured Pseudomonadota bacterium | reverse complement strand
TAAAACAATTTTTCCGCAGGCTTTGACCGATGCTGTAATAGAACCCCCTGGCATGCAAATAGTAATTTGTTCATCTGCAATAGTCATATTGAGTTGCTTAAGAAGCCCTGCAAAAGCGGCTGCTCCTGAGCTACACGCACGCGTTACACCACATCCACGCTCATAAACATTCAAGTAATATTTTTTTTCATCTTTATCATGCCAAACAAACTCAACATTTGTATCAGGAAATTGCTCATGTTGCTCTAACATATTTCCATGTTGCTCGAGCCAAGATAATTGTTTCTGTTCAAAAATAATAAAATGAGGATTGCCTACATCAACAACATGCCCAGAAAAAGTGCCTTCTGTTGTTTGAACAGTTCGCATGCCACCAAAAAAAGCTCCTTCTAGGGAGGTTATAATTACTGAGACACTTTGAATTTCTGTTTTAAACACCCTACATTCAATTAATCGGCTGCCAAGTTTCACTGAAAAGTTTTCCGGATAGCGATGCGCTGAAAAAAGGTGTTGCGCAATACAGCGTAAGCCATTTAAACAACTCTGGGCAGAGGAACCATCATTATTAAAAATAAGCATTTCGGGTACGCCATGTTCTTGATTATTTTTAAGAATCAAAACACCATCAGCACCTATGCCAAAATTTCGATCACAAAGCTTGCGAATAGCTGCAGGCCATTGGACATCAGCAAGACCTTTGTCCAGATACTGGCTCGGTTTTTTGTACCAATCAAAGACAATAAAATCATTGCCCAGTGATTGATATTTAAAAAAGTGGGTAAACATTCCGCTTATAACCCAACAGAATTTTCTGACATCA